>NZ_JABXFD010000270.1 GCF_013372625.1 Actinomadura sp. BRA 177 | reverse complement strand
GGCCAGCAGCGGCCCGGCCTGCACGGCGGTCATCCGGTGCACCGGCTGGCGCGCCAGCAGCCCGTCCAGCACCCGGGCGAGCGGCCCCGCGTTCCGCGCCGGCGGGACCGGCTCGGTCAGCACGGCCTGCAGCGACGACATCGCGTCCGACCGCTCGTACGGCGACCGGCCCTCGACCGCCGCGTACAGGGTCGCGCCGAGCGCCCACAGGTCGGACGCCGGCACCGCCCGCTCGCCCTGCGCCCGCTCGGGCGGGATGTAGGCGGGCGACCCCATGACGAGGCCGGTCTGGGTGAGCGTCGCGTCACCCTCCATCTGCGCGATGCCGAAGTCGGTGAGCACCACCCGGCCGGAGTCGGTGATCAGCACGTTGCTGGGCTTGATGTCGCGGTGCAGGATGCCCTTCTCGTGGGCGTGCCGGAGCGCGCCGAGCATCTGCAGGCCGATATCGGCCACCCGCCGGTGGTCCATTGGTCCGCGTTCGATGATGTCCTGCAGCGACGGGGCGAGGACCAGCTCCATCACGATCCAGGGCCGGTCGGACTCCTGCACCACGTCGTGGACGGTCACGACGCCGGAGTGGTTCAGCCGCGCCGACGCCCGCGCCTCCCGGAACGTCCGCTCGTACAGGACGGCGCGCTCGTCGTCGTTCAGGCCCGGCGGGAACACGACCTCCTTGACCGCGACCTCGCGGTCAAGCATGACGTCGCGGGCGCGCCACACGGTGCCCATGCCGCCCCGCCCCACCACCGAGTCGAGCCGGTAGCGGTTACCGAGCAGACGTGCCTGTGCCATGTCGGAAGAGTCCCCCCATTGGTCATCCCACCCCGGAGGGACGGAACGTGTCGAGCACATTCTTCACGAGCGGCTCGCTCTCGTTCCACTGGGACGCGGGAACCGCCATGATGACGGCGTACGACCGCCCGTCGATGATCACGCCCCGGTCGCGCGCCCGGGTGAGGCCGGTGCCGCGGGTCCAGGTGAACTCGATGTCTGCCGCCCGGTACCCCGCGACCTCCGTTCGGGTGATGTCCCCGACCCGATGGAAGCCCTTCAACTTGCCGTCCGCGATGGCCTCCCGCTCCCAAGCGAACCAGTGATCATAGGGGTCGCCCGTCCAGCCCGTCCGGTCGACCTGAATGTAGGCGCTGGACGCGGGGTCGGTCCAGACGTCGCTGTTGCCCTGCGTCGAGTGCCGCCACCCCTTCGGGACGCCGATCGCGAACCCGGGGCCGGACGCCGAAACGAGGTTGTTCGGCATCGGTATCGCGCTCGCCGACGGCACGGACGCGGGCTTGGACGCGGGCGTCGTGCCGCGCGGCGTGTTCTGCGTGCTGGGCGTGGATTGCCTGGCCACGGTGGTGGGCGACTGCGTGGTCGTCGTGTCGTCTCCGGAGGACGGGCGGTTCGCCCACAGCACGACCCCGGCGACCGCCAGGACCGCCGCCGCCGCGACGACGCCCCCGAGGATCGGCAGGAGCGGCGACCGCCTGCGCGGCGGAGGCTGCGTGTATCCGTGCGTCCACTGCTGGCCAAGCGGCGCCGGCGGGACCGGCGCGGTCATGCCGGAAGGCGGGACGGGGATCTGCGGGGGTGCGCCATGCGCGGCGGCGGCCCCGTCCACGGCCGTCGCCTCCCCCGGCGCGAGCTGCGCGACGGGCAGGTTCGCGGCGTGGCCGGACGCGACCGCCTTCAGCGCGTCCTCCGCCTGGTCGCCGCTCAGCCGCCGCACCGGGTCGCGCTCCAGCAGCCCGGTCATGATGGGCGCGAGCGGCCCCGCGTTCTTCGGCGGCGGGACGTCCTGCGTCATCACGGCCGCGAGGACGGCCATCGCGTCGCTGCGGTGATGCGGCGCCTTGCCCTCGGTCGCCGCGTAGAGGGTCGCACCGAGCGCCCACAGGTCGGACGCGGGGACCGCCGGGTCGCCGTTCACCCGCTCCGGCGACATGTACGCCGGCGAGCCCATGAGCAGCCCGGTGCCGGTGAGCGTCGCGTCCCCGGCCATCTGCGCGATGCCGAAGTCGGTGAGGACGGTCCGGTCGTCGTCCGCGACCAGCACGTTCGCGGGCTTCACGTCGCGGTGCAGGATGCCGATCGCGTGCGCCGCCCGCAGCGCGCCCGCGATCTGCCGCCCGATCGTCGCGACGCGGCCGGGCGGCAGCGGCCCGTCCTCGTCCACGATGTCCTGGAGAGAGCGGGCCCGCACCAGCTCCATGACGATCCACGGCCGGTCGTCCTCGTCCACGACGTCGTGTACGGTCACGACGCCCGGATGGTTCAGCCGCGCCGACGCGCGTGCTTCGCGCAGCGTCCGGCGGTGCCGGTTCTCGCGCTCATCGTCGCTCAGCCCGGCGGGCAGCACGACCTCCTTGACCGCGACCTCGCGGTCGAGGGTCTCGTCGCGGGCGCGCCACACCGTGCCCATCCCGCCGCGTCCGACCACGGATTCGAGCCGGTACCGGCCGGCGAGGAGGCGGCCGGCCATCACTCTTCGTCCGCCGGCGCGAAGTGCTCGTAGACCGGCTGGAGGTCGGCGTACACCTTGCTCCAGTCCGCGTCGGGGGCGCACAGGAGGATCGCGTAGCCGTGCCCGTTCGTCACGAACCCTCGGTTGAGGATGTGCACCCGGCCTCCGTCGCCGTTGTAGGTGAACTCCCAGTCGGCGGAGTCGTCGCCGTCGCCGGTGTCGGGGACGGGCGGGTGGTCGCCGGTCGGCGCGATCCTGATCTTCTTGTAGCCGGGGAAGCGGGCGACGTTCCGCGCACTCTTGCGCCAGTCGTCGATCGCGCTGTCGCCCGGGTCGTCGGTCTGGTCGATCTGGAGGTAGACCTCGCGGTCGGGCGAGTAGAAGTAGTCGCCGCCCTGCTTGCGCTCGGGGCCGCTCCAGCCCGCTGGGACGGGCACCGAATAGCCGCTGGCGTCCTTGTGCATGGTGAACCCGGCGGGCAGGGCGCCGCTGCTCGGCGAGGCGCTCGGCGTCGCGCTCGGCGAGGCGGACGTGGCCGGGACCAACGGCGGGGCGCTGCGGAGCTTGGGTGCCGTCTTGTCGTCCTTGCCGCCGCCGCTGCTGGCGAGGGCGATGCCCGCCACGACCACGATGACGACCAGCACGATCGCGGCGACGATCACCACATTGCGGTTGGCGGCCAGCGCGGGCCGCACGGCCGGGTGCGTCGTCGGCGGGAAGTGCGTGGACGGCCCCGGCTCGGGCGGACCCTGCTCGGACGCGACCGCGCCCGCCGGTTCCGCGCGCGGGCCGGGACGCCACGAGCTGACCCGGTCGGGATCGGGCGCGGTCTCCCCCGGGTTGGCGGAGCCGGCCGCGCGGGCCTTGGCGGTGGGAATGTCGAAGCTGGTCAGCTGGTCCGGGCGGGCCTCCGGCGACGCCGCCGTGACACCGGGCTCCGGGGCCGCGGCGTCGTCCATCTCGTCCGGGAACGGCTGGTCGGGCGCGTACGTCTCCGGATACGGCTCGGCGTACGCCTCCGCGTACGGCTGCGCGCCGTAGGGGTCCTGGACGGTGGTCTGCGGGCCGGGAAGATCGTCCATGGCGAACTCGACGGCCATCGTGCGCTGGGTGTCGACGGTCTCCTGGCGGACGATGTCGTCCAGCAGCGCGCCGGCCTCGATCGCGTCCATCCGCTGGTCGGGGTTCTTGCGCAGCAGCCCCTCGATGACCGGGACGAGCCGGCCGCCCTTCTCCGGCGGGTCGGGCTCCTCGGAGATCACCGCGACCAGCGCGGCCATCGGCTCGGGCCGCTCGAACGGCGAGCGGCCGTGCAGCATCGCGTAGAGGGTGACGCCGAGCGACCACAGGTCGGACGCCGGGCCGGCGACGCGGCCCCGCGCGCGCTCGGGCGCGATGTAGGCGGGCGAGCCCATCACCAGGCCGGTCTGGGTGAGCGTGGCGTCGCCGGACGCGGTCGCGATGCCGAAGTCGGTGAGCACGGCGCGCTCGCCCATCCGCCCCGTGCCGGTGATCAGCACGTTGCTGGGCTTGACGTCGCGGTGCAGGACGCCGGCGCCGTGCGCGGCGTGCAGCGCGGCGAGCATCTGCCGGCCGATCTCGGCGGCGCGGCGCGGCTCCAGCGGGCCGTCCTGCTTGATCACCTGGTCCAGGGAGCGCGCCTTGATCAGCTCCATGATGATCCAAGGCCGGTCGTCCTCCTCGACCACGTCGTAGACCGTGACGACACCGGGATGGCCGAGCCGCGCGGCGGTGCGGGCCTCACGGAACGTGCGCTTGTGGTGCACGGCGCGTTCCTCATCGGTGAGACCATGCGGGAGGATGACCTCCTTCACCGCAACGTCCCGACCGAGGACCTCATCGTGCGCCTGCCAGACCGTCCCCATGCCGCCCCGGCCCACCTGGGTCACCAGGCGGTAGCGGCGGGCGAGCAACCGCTCACCGGTGGGTTCATTCGGCATATCCGCGACCATATCGACTTTTGCTGACAACCTTGGACCGAGCTTGCAAGCAGCATCCCCCTACCCGTACGACGTCCGGCACCGTCGCGAGGTTCGCCGCCGGACGGGCGCGCGCGGACGAAAGCGTGGTCGACGTGACAGCCGGTAAAAAGGAGAGGCCAGTACCGCAAGCCGACCGGGGGACCATGATCGACAAAGGCCCGCAGGGCGGCCTGCGGGGCGAGTGGGGACGGCTGATCCAGGCCGCGCCCACGATCTTCTTCTGGTACACCCGTCTCTCCGGGATCCTGTCGCTGCTCGCCTGGGTCTCCTATGGTCTCATCCTTGAGATAGCCGATATCTGGGCGCTGCGCTGGATCGGATACCTCGGCTGGTTCCCCAGCGTCCCCATCGGGCTGCTGTGGATCCTGCTGTCGATGGGCGTCCGGCGGCGCAAGAAGGCGGCCTGGCGGATCCTCGTCCTGATCTTCTGCCTGCCGACCGCGCTCGCCGTCACCGCCGTCCTGACGACGCTGATCAACCCGGACATGCCGACGCCCATCGGGCTGATCGTCACGGCGGCCGTGTACCTCGCCGTGCTCGGCCTGCTGATCGCCGCGCGCGGGCAGTTCACCACGCTGCCCGACCGCGCCAACCGCCGGCTCGCCACCATCGTCTTCACCAGCCTCCTGGTCGTGACCTGCGGAATCGGCACATTCCTGGTCACCGTGACCGACCGGAATGCCAACGGCGACTTCTGGACGCACCCGCTCTACGCGATCTCCCAGACCGTCCTCGGGCCGCGCGTCACCGGCAAGCCGATCGACGTGTCGGTGCCGTTCTGGGTGGACGCGATCCTGTGGAGCCTCGGCACCGGGCTGCTGATCGTCACGTTCTGGGCGCTGTTCAAGCCGGGGCGGCGCGACCCCGTCCTGTCCCCCGGCGAGGAGCTCTCGGCCCGCGCCCTGCTCGCCGAGTACGGCGACCAGGACTCGCTCGGCTACTTCGCGCTGCGCCGCGACAAGGACGTCATGGTCGCGCCGAACGGTAAGGCGGCCATCGCCTACCGGGTGGAGGGTTCGGTCTCGCTGGCCAGCGGCGACCCGCTCGGCGACCCCGAATCGTGGGACCAGGCAATAGAGGCATGGCTGGACGAATGCCGCGCCCACGCCTGGATCCCGGGCGCGGTCAGCGTCGGCGAGCGCGCCGCCCACATCTACAAGCGGCACGGGTTCGACGCGCTCGAACTCGGCGACGAGGCGATCGTCGACCTCACCGACTTCAACCTCGACGGGCGCGAGATGCGGCAGGTCCGGCAGGCCGTCCGGCGGGTCGAGCGGGCCGGGTACACGATCCGGATCCGGCGGCACTCGCAGATCCCCGGCTGGGAGATGGCCAAGCTGATCCGCAGCGCCGACGCCTGGCGCGGCGAGGAGACCGAGCGCGGCTTCTCCATGGCGCTCGGCCGCCTCGGCGACCCCACCGACGGGCGCTGCGTCATGGTCGAGGCGTTCGACGCGCACGGGGAGCTGCGCGGACTGCTCAGCTTCGTCCCGTGGGGGCGGGCCGGGCTGTCCCTCGACCTGATGCGGCGCGACCGGCTCGCCGAGAACGGCCTGAACGAGTACATGGTCGCCAAGCTGGCGGAGAAGGCCGCGGCGGTCGGCGCGCAGCAGCTGTCGCTGAACTTCGCGATGCTGCGGTCGGCGTTCGAGCGCGGCTCCCAGATAGGGGCCGGGCCGGTCGCGCGGCTCTACTACAAGTTCCTGTCGTTCGCGTCGAGGTTCTGGCAGCTCGAATCGCTGTACCTGTCGAACGCCAAATACCTGCCGCACTGGCGCCCCCGCTTCATCTGCTACACGCAGGGCCGGCACCTGATCCGGCTGGGCCTCGCCTACGCGCGGGCCGAGGGGTTCCTGCCGAGCCTGAACCGCCCGAAACTGGACCGGGCCGCCGCGATGGTCCCGACCACCGAGCTCGTCGGCAAGATCCGCGAGATCGAGGAGGCGGCGGACGCGGCGCGGGCGCCGCAGCGGCGGCTGTCGGAGCAGGAGCGGGTCCGGCACGCCAAGCTCGACCAGATCCGCGCCGCCGGGATGGAGCCGTACGCGCTCGGCTGCGAACGCACCGACTTCGCCGCCGACATCCGTGACCGCTTCCCCGCGCTGGCCCCCGACACGCACACCGGTTCCCCGGCCGCGATCGCGGGACGGGTCGTGCTGGCCCGCGAGCACGGCCGGCTGATCTTCGTCACGCTGCGGGACGAGACCGCCGACCTGCAGGTCATGCTGACCGCCGACGCGCTCGGCGAGGAGTCGCTGCACCGGTGGAAGACGCTGATCGACCTCGGCGACCAGGTGGGCGTGCGCGGCGAGGTCGTCACGTCCCGGCGCGGGGAGCTGTCGGTGCTCGCCTCGTCGTGGACGCTCACGGCGAAATGCCTGCGCCCGCTCCCGAACAAGAGCTCCGGGCTGTCCGACCCCGAAGCCCGCGTCCGGCAGCGCTACGTCGACTTCATCGTGAACGACGAGTCGCGCCGGATGCTGCGGATGCGCGGCGACGCCATCGCCGCCGTCCGCGACGGGCTGCGCGACCGCGGCTACCTCGAAGTCGAGACGCCGATGCTGCAGCCGGTGCACGGCGGCGCCACCGCACGCCCGTTCACCACCCGGATCAACGCCTACAACATGCAGCTCTACCTGCGGATCGCACCCGAGCTGTATCTGAAGCGCCTGCTGGTCGGCGGCGTCGGGCGCGTCTTCGAGCTGAACCGCAACTTCCGCAACGAGGGCGTCTCGCAGAAGCACAACCCCGAGTTCACGATGCTGGAGGCGTACGAGCCGTACGGCGACTACGACACGATGGCGGCGCTGACCCGCTCCCTGGTCGTGGACGCGGCCCGCGCCGCCCTCGGCACCACCGTCGTCGTCCGGGACGGCGTCGAGTACGACCTCGCCGAGCCCTGGCAGGAGATCACCGTCTACGAGTCGGTGTCGAAGGCCCTCGGCGAGGAGGTCACCCCCGGCACGCCACTGACCGCCGTGCGGGGGTTCGCCGAGCGGCACGGGCTGAACTGCGACCCGCAGTGGGGGCAGGGCAAGATCGTCCAGGAGCTGTTCGAGGCCCTCGTCGAGGAGGACCTGACGGCGCCCACGTTCGTCCGCGACTACCCGGCGGAGACGTCCCCGCTGACCCGCCCCCACCGGTCGGACCCGCGCCTCGCCGAGAAGTGGGACCTGATCGTCTTCGGCCTCGAACTGGGCACCGCCTACTCCGAACTGATCGACCCGATCCTGCAGCGGCAGCGGCTGACCGAGCAGTCACTCCAGGCCGCCGGCGGCGACCCGGAGGCCATGGAACTGGACGAGGACTTCCTCCGCGCCCTGGAATACGCGATGCCCCCCGCGGGCGGCATGGGCATGGGCATCGACCGCCTCCTGATCACCCTCACCGGCCGCAGCATCCGCGAAACGATCCCATTCCCCCTGGTACGCCCCGGCTCCTAGAGGGCCGGGACCGGCCGGTACCCCTCGCCGGCGAGCCACCCGCGCGCCGCTCCCCGCCGGGCGTCCTCCCCCTCGGGCAGGACGGCCGGCGGAACCGGCAGCCACCGCCGCCCCTCGCACTCGTCGTCCGGCACCTCGTCGGCGGGCAAGACGTTGCCGCGCTCCAGGTCAAGGACGTGATCACCGTCCTCCATGGCCGCGGCCACGGCACCGAGGTCGGCGGGCAGCGGAACGAGCGGCTCGGTACAAAGCTCCCCCAGCGCCGCCGCAAGGTCGTCGGCCAGCTCGGCGTCCCCGGGAAGGCCGCGCTCGCGCAGCTCAGCGAGGCACACACGAGCAAGCTCGACATCAAGGCCACCCCGACCGAGAGCGGCCACGAGCAGGTCACCGGCGTACTGAAGCACCGGCCGGAGCGGACGCCCACGAAGCACCGAGACATCGCCACGCCCGGCATGAACAGCACCCCGCAACCGCGCCAGCGCCCCTCGTCCCACTCCGTCACACGACATTTGTACAGACATCCAGTGACACCGACCCCCGAATTCACCGAGGACGTCCACCCGCCTCACCCGCCGTCCGGCAGAGAGGGGGGCGGGCGCGCCCGAGCACTATCCGGGCCGCCGGCGGTACTGCTCAACCTCATAGCGGAGGCGGGCGCCTACCAGTAGTTCTTCGTCTTTCGGGGCAGTCGAGTAGGCGTGCTACCAGTTCGACGATCTGGTCGTCGGTGAGGTCCGGCTCGCGCTCGGCGATACGCCCGACGATCTCCACCAGCTCGGGCCGCTCGGCCGGACGTCACCTTCGACGAAGACCGCCGCCGGACACCGCGCCCAAACCAACCCTGGAACCGCCCACACCCTGCACGGCACACGGCCTTTCGATGCTCGTCCGACATCACGCGAGTGCAGTCGGCGTAGGGAGCCAGCAAGGGTGCCTCGTGACGACCCAGGGCACCGGACACCAAAGAGTATGGCTGTGATCTATCTCACAACACTTCACAGGTGCGCCAGTCCATTCTGCAAGCAGGCAGGACTACGCTGCGCATTGCCATAACTACAAAAAGCCTGCACAATTTCGGCTGCCCGGGAGACGATCACCGTGTATATCTTACCGGGGGATAGAAACTCGGAGTGTCCCCAACAGTCAGGAGCGTAAATGCGAATCGGCAGACTCGCCGCCTACGCAACGGCATCGTTAATTGCCGGTGCGAGCGTCTTCTGGGCAGCGCCCGCGCAAGCAGCCTGGGAATCGTGCCCTTCTGGTTACGGTTGCTTCTACCGACTTCACTACGGCAACAACAGCAGCGGCCACTTCCAGTTCGCCGGCGACAACGGCAACTGGAACGTCTATGGCGTGACCGGGGAGGACTCTTCTGCATACGACAACGGGACCTCGTCGCTCTACCTCAACATCTACGACTACAACGGCCATGCCAAATACTGCATGACCCGGACCCACAAGCTCGGCTGGGTCGGCAACATGGGCGGCTCCAACTTCTGGAGCACCTCGCGGAATACGACATGCAACGTGGACGGGCTCTAGACTTCCCCGGCCGCTATGGCACCCGCTCTGCAGAACAGGGGCCATAGCGGCTTATCCATGATCTCACTGACAGGAAAGCCTCATATGCGCAAGACGGCGTTGGCGGCGCTATTTTTTGTCGGCTTGGCCGGCTGTTCGTCCGGATCAGTAAGTACTGCGAAGAGCACGCCGATCCCCCCGGGAGGACTCGGCAGCCACCCCCGGATCGGCGTTCAACTCAGCCCTGAGGACGATAAGGCGATCGCTCTCGCCACCGAGTTGGCGGTGCGCAGTTGCATGGCGAAGGCAGGCTTCAAGTACCTCCTCTTCGGCACATCCGACAACAAGCCGGAGATAGGTGAAGCGGTACCGTTCGGCCAGACCGTAGAGCAGGCCCGCGTCAATGGCTACGGCGGCGACCCCCGTAAGGGAGCTCACCCCGAGACGGGAGGTCCGCAACAAGACGCCAACACTCGTTACGTCGCCACTCTTTCCAAAACCGAGGCGGCGCGTTTCACGATTACGCGCGACGGTAAGCCGAACGAGGAGATTGTGATTCAATTCCCTGGTGGCGGCCGGGAAACATACCCGCGGAACGGATGCCAGACCGCTGCGTTGCATAAGCTCTATGGTTCCCCGGAGCGCTACGCCCAGCACCAGATCTTCGCGGCAACTGTAGGGCGGGGTACCGATAAGGCCGTAAATGCCGATCCGCGAGTCGTGAAAACCCAGAAGGAATGGGTTGACTGCGTGCGGAGGGCAGGATATTCATATCCCAACCAGACGGCGATGATGAACGCGGCACTGAATCCCTATCGCCATGCCACCGGAGATCTCACCAAGATCCGTCAACGGGAGATTCAGTTGGCGGTTGCCGCCGCGACCTGCGACCGCGACATGAAGACCACTGAGACCTACGACCAGGTCACGCAAGAACTGTACGATAAGCGGCTCGGATCACGGCAGGGAGAACTTGCCGCCTACATCCAGATCCAGAAGGATGTAGTGACCAACGCTAAGAAGATCATTCAGAACGGGGGCTGATAATGGCGCCCCGAAAGGGCAGGCTTGTCCTACTCGGTGTGCTCGGTGGCACTGCCCTGACCTCCCTGGCCGGGTTGGGATTATCCACCCTGATCAAGTCACCTCAGCAAGTCGCGGCCGAGAGCGCTCCTCCCAGCCGCTCAGTGCTCACGTCTGAGGTCGTACTACGCCAGCTCAGGAGAACCATCGTCCTACGGGGGACAACTGCAGCCAAGGCGTCCGTAACAGTCCAGGCCTCTCCTCCCGAGGGATCGAAAGCAGTAATCACTAAGTTGCCGGTGCATGCGGGAAGCAAGGTCCGCGCGGGAACGGTGGTCGTCGAGATCTCCGGTCGCCCGGTTATCGTCCTGCACGGCCGCTTCCCTACCTACCGCGACGTCCATGCTGGTGACGCGGGTCCAGATGTGCTGGAGCTTCAGCATGCGCTGGGCGAACTGGGCCTATCCACTGGAGCGAATTCGGGCGTCTTCAACGCAGCAACCGCGAGGGCACTGAAGACGCTGTACACCCGCCTCGGATACCGCCCCCCGGGTGAACGCGTCTCAACGATACCGACGGCATCCCCCGCCACCGGCCCGGGGTCCGGGCAGTCGAAGATGCTACTTCCAGCCAGCGAGGTCGTGTACATCCCCGACACTACGGCGATCGTCGATGATCTGCAGGCCAGGGTGGGGAAGGAGAGCAAGGGGACGGTCATGTCCTTGGCCTCAGGAGGCCTAAATGTTCGGGCACTTTTGTCGCCGGAGGATAGGCCCCTGGTCTCGATCGGCCAGAGCGTGCAAATCTCTTCCGATCAGTCAGGTACAACGAGATCGGGCCGCATCAGCGCGATCGGCCATTACACTTCCGGCACACCGGGCAGTCCACAGATCACACCAGCCCCAGGAAGTAATCCTGCAGCCTCGGGCCTGACCGAAGGTTCAGGCAACTCCGGCCATCCGCTGACCGTCAGACCAAGAAAGACTCTCCCCCCCGACTGGATCGGCCAGGATTTGAAACTGACGATCACAACGGCATCGACCTCGGGAAAGGTATTGGCGGTTCCCGTGTCGGCTGTATATGGAAGCGCGGATTCGGCGACGAAGGTAATCAAGTTGCTATCAAACGGTTCACAGAAGCGCATCGACGTTCGGACCGGCGCCTCCGCCGACGGCATGGTTGAGGTGATCGCCGCGGGTAACGCATTGCGCCCAGGTGATCGGGTCGTGGTCGGAAGGTGATACCCCCGGTCATCGACTTCACTAGCGTCGGTCGCACCTACCCCGGCCCCCCGCCGGTCACGGCCCTCGAAGATGTGAACCTGGTCGTTGGGCGAGGGGAGTACGTATCGGTCGTCGGCCCTTCGGGATCAGGGAAGTCAACGTTCCTCAATTTGATCGGAATGCTGGACCGGCCCACGACGGGTGCTTACCGGCTCGATGGCATCGAGACCAGCCTTCTCAAGGAGAGGCAACGCACCGCACTGCGCGGCAGGCGTATCGGTTTCGTATTCCAGGCGTTCCATTTACTCTCTCATCGGAACGCCGCGGAGAACGTTATGCTGTCGCAACTCTACGTGGGGGTCAGGCGTAAAGATCGCCGACGACAGGCAATGGCGATGCTCGACAGAGTGGGCCTCTCGAACCGCGCTAATTCGCTGACCTCCCAAATGTCAGGAGGTGAACGTCAGCGTGTGGCCATAGCACGGGCGCTAGTGAACAAGCCGAGCCTGCTGCTCTGCGACGAGCCAACAGGGAACCTGGACAGTAAGACAGCTCACGAGGTCATGTCCCTCATCGAGTCTTTGCACGCGGGCGGCCTCACCGTACTGCTGGTCACTCACGACGACTCGCTCGCCGCCCGCGCGCTGAGAACAGTCACGATCAGGGATGGACACCTGACCGAGTCGAGTGGTGAGGCCAAGTGAAGGTGCGCCGCCGCAGCACGGCCAGGCCAGTCGAGCAGACCACCCGGCTGTCGTTCTACGACGTCGTCATGGAGGCTGTGGACGCAGTCCTGTCACGACCGGGCAGGGCGGCGCTGACCGCCCTCGGCACCTTGCTGGGCGTGGCGGCTTTCGTCTCGGTTCTCGGTCTGACGGCGACCGCTTCAGGACAGATCAGCGCGAACTTCACCAGGCTCGAAGCGACCCAGGTCATCGTTGAGGATCAGGCGACCGGAGACCACTCGCTCGCGTTTCCCGCTGATGCTGAGCAACGGATCGCGCATGTCAACGGCGTCCGGGCTGCCGGAGTGTTCTGGGATTCCGGAGCCGGAGGTCGACGAGTATCGGCTCGTCCCGCTGCCCAAACTGATGAACAGCAGCAACTGCGAGTGTTCGCGGCCTCACCGGGGTTGCTGCCCGCACTGCACGCCCGCGTCAGTACCGGCCGCGCTTTCGACAACTTCTCCCGCCGCACCCGCCAGCAGGTTTGCCTCCTCGGCGCAACTGCCGCCAAAGAACTCGGGATTACTGACCTCACGCACGATCGGGCCGTCTTTATCGAAGGCCGTGCCTTCGTCGTCATGGGCATCTTCGACAACGTTGACCGGATGCCCGAGACACTACTGAGTGTGATCGTCCCCGACGCTACCTACACGGCATTGTGGGGGCCACCCCAGCAGACCGAAGCGCGGATGCTGATCGACACCCGACTCGGCGCCGCAGCCGTCGTCGCCAGCCAGGCGCCGGTTGCGCTGCGGCCAGACAACCCGTCGCGCCTTCACGCACTCCCGCCGCTCAGCCCGACCCAGTTGAAGAGCCAGGTCAATGACCAACTCCAGGGCCTGTTCCTGGTGCTCGCAGCGATCTGCCTTGCCATCGGCGGCGTCGGGATCGCCAACACGACCCTAGTCGCTGTTCTCGAACGCGTGGGCGAGATCGGGCTCCGCCGCGCCCTCGGCGGGCGCCGTCACCATGTTGCGCTCCAATTCCTCATAGAATCAGCGACCCTCGGCCTCCTTGGAGCGATGGCAGGCACCAGCATCGGCGTCGCAACCGTGATCGGCGTCGCATGGGCAAAAGACTGGACGCCGCTTCTCGCACCCGAAACAGTGTTGCCCGCACCTTTCGTCGGCGCCATCACCGGTCTCGTCGCCGGGCTCTACCCTGCATGGCGAGCGAGCCGGATCGAACCGGCCGAAGCACTGCGTCGCTAAATCTTCAAGCAGGACGAGGGCGAACCGCGCCGGGTAGGGCGTGCGGCTCATTTGACGGCCGGGCCGGCGCGGGCCCCGCCCTTCCGCATTCGGATACCCAACGGAATCCGCGGTGTTTGTCCGGCCTGACTCTCACAGGTCTAGTGCCCCGGTGGTGGGAGTTTGTTGAGGATGTCTCTGGCCTCGGCGGGGATGGTTGGTTCGGCGGTGATGTGGTGTTCGCCGATGGCGATCTCGACCGAGTGCAACGG
>NZ_JABXFD010000489.1 GCF_013372625.1 Actinomadura sp. BRA 177 | reverse complement strand
ATTCCGACGGACATGGGCCGTGTCACTGCTGGAAGAGCGCTCGGCGGCGAGGCCGCCGAGCGCTCTTCCAGCAGTGACACGGCCCATGTCCGTACCTCCTGTATGACCAACTAGTCAGTAACCTACGGGCAACGCCACCACAAATTGACGGCGTAGTCCACCTCGAGACCGGGATGCTCGCGCAGGCAGGCGTCCGCGAGGTCGGGCGGGAACTCGATCCGCAGTACGGCGGCGAGATCGTCCCGGTTCTGGAAGACCCACCGGATCGTGAGGGGCTCGCGGGAGAAGCCGCGCCGCGTCCAGAATCGCTCGACGGCCTCCGGGTCGTATTTCGGCAGGCCGCGCCGGAACCAGCGGCCGAACGTGGAGCGGGTGGCGTCGTTGTCGATGATGAAGATCGCTCCGCCGCGCCGGACGACCCGGTCGAGTTCGGAAAGGCCCGGTTCGCAGCCCGGTCCGAAGAAGTAGGCCCAGCGGGCGTGGACGACGTCGATCGAGGCGTCCGGAAGCGGCAACGCCTGGGCCGCGCCCACACGGACGGTGACGTTGGGGAGATCGCGGGTCCGGCGGGCGGCGGCGGAGGCGAGGCCCGCGTGCGGCTCGACGCCGATCACGCGGTGCGCGTCGGCGGCGAAGAACGGCAGGTGGAAACCGGTGCCGCAGCCGAGGTCCAGGACGTCCGCGCCCGTCCACGGGCGGACGGCGCGCATCGCGGAGACCAGCACCCCGTCGGGGTCGACGGCGCGGTTCTCCAGTTCGTAGACCTGCGGGGAGTTCCAGATGTTGGGGCTCGGCACGGCGCCCGGCGCGATATCGGCCACGGGAACAGAGCGTAGCCAGTCAGGGGGGCAGAGCAATCAGGATCACTCCGGGCGGTTGTTTCAGCACGGCCGCCGCCGCATAGGCTTTACGGTGCGAACCTTGATGACCATCGTCGAGCGATCATTCCTGGCGAGGAAGCCTTGATCCCGCAGCACAACGGCGTCAGTACACCGGCTCTGCGTGTACCGGACGCGCCGATCACGCTCTCCACCGCGTCGGTCTACCCGGAGAAGGTACCGAGCGCGTTCGAGATCGCTGCGCTGCTGGGCTACGACGGTATCGAGGTCATGGTCTCCACGGACGCCTCGTCGCAGGACCTGAACGTCCTGCGCCGCCTGTCCGACTACCACCAGGTGCCGATCAAGTCGATCCACGCGCCGTGCCTGCTGCTCACTCAGCGGGTGTGGGGACGCGAGCCCTGGGGCAAGCTCGTCCGCTCCAAGGACGTCGCCGAGGAACTGGGCGCGGACGTCGTCGTCGTCCATCCGCCGTTCCGCTGGCAGCGCGACTACGCGAAGGAGTTCGTCGAGGGCCTCGCCCGCATGCAGGACGAGACCGATGTGCTGTTCGCGGTGGAGAACATGTTCCCGCTCAAGGCGCGCGGTGCCGAAGCGGGCATGTACCTGCCCGACTGGAACCCCGTCGACCAGGACTACCCGTACGTCACCCTCGACCTGTCCCACACCGCCGTTTCGGGGTCGGACCCCATCGACATGGCGGGGAGCCTGGGCGACCGTCTGCGGCATGTCCATCTCGCAGACGGCGTGGGCATCACGAACAAGGACGAGCACCTCGTCCCCGGCCGGGGCAACCAGCCGTGCGGGACGATGCTGGAGAACCTCGCCGAGGGCGGCTTCCGGGGGCACATCGTGCTGGAGGTGAACACGCGGCGCGCGTCCAGCCGGGTCGAGCGGATGGAGGACCTCGCCGAGGCACTGGCGTTCGCCCGCCTGCACCTGGCCGCCGCCGACCACACGTGGGAGGTCACGCCGGCCGGGGAGGTCTCCCGCCGGGGCGTCCGGTGACGGACACGTCCGCACCGCGCGGCCGCCGGCCCGGCCCGACCGAGACGCGCGAGAAGATCCTGGCCGAGGCGCGCGACCTGTTCGCCGAGAAGGGCTACGACGGCGCCTCGCTGCGCGCCATCGCCCGCGCCGCCGGCGTCGACCCGGCCCTCGTCCACCACTTCTTCGGCAACAAGGAGGGCGTGTTCATCGAGGCGATGCGCTTCCCGGTGGACCCGTCGGTGGTCCTGCCGCGCATCATGGGGGCGCCGCGTGACCGGCTCGGCGAGGCGCTGGTCCGCACCTTCCTGGACGTGTGGGGGGACGAGGACCGCCGCGCCCCCATGCTCGCGATGCTCCGCTCGGCGATGACGAACGAGCGGGCGGCGGCGCTGCTGCGCGAGTTCGTCACGGTCGCCCTGTTCGGGCGCGCCCGGCAGGCCACGGATGCGCCGCCGCTCGGCATCCAGGCGGCCGCCGCGCAGATGATCGGCCTGATGATCCTGCGCTACGTGCTGCGCATCGAGCCGCTGGCGTCCGCCACGGAGGACGAGCTGATCGAACTGGTCGCCCCGGCCATCCAGCGCTACCTGACCTCCTGAACCTTTCTGGAACCCCTTGACCGGACCCCCGTGGCCGCTTAAATTCAACACATGATGAGTTCTAGCTCGGAAGGCGGCGCCGAGGCGGCCGTGCGCGTCCGCGATCTGCGGGTCGTGCGCGGCGGCCGGGAGGTGCTGCACGGGCTCACCTTCGATGTCCCGCGCGGCTCGATCGTCGGGCTGGTCGGCCCGAGCGGCTGCGGGAAGAGCACGCTGATCAGGGCGCTCGTCGGCGTCCAGATCGTGAAGAGCGGCACGGTGACGGTGCTCGGCGCGCCCGCCGGGTCGGCCGGGCTGCGGCACCGCGTCGGCTACGCGACGCAGTCGCCGGCCGTGTACGCCGACCTGACGGTCGCGGAGAACCTGCGCTACTTCGCGTCCGTCCTGCGCGCGCCCCGCTCGGACGTCGACCGCGTCATCGACGAGGTCGGGCTCGGCCGCAGCCGCGACCAGACCGCGGCGACGCTGTCCGGAGGCCAGCTGAACCGCACCAACCTCGCCGTCGCGCTGCTCGGCTCGCCCGAGCTGATCGTCCTGGACGAGCCGACCGTCGGCCTCGACCCCGTCCTGCGGCAGGAGCTGTGGGAGCTGTTCCGGGAGCTGGCCGACCAGGGCGCCACCCTCGTCGTGTCCAGCCACGTGATGGACGAGGCGAGCCGCACCGACCGGCTGCTGCTGATGCGGGAGGGCGTGATCCTCGCCGACGGCACCCCGGAGGGGCTGCGCTCCCGCACCGGCACGTCCGACCTCGAAGCGGCGTTCCTGCACCTGATCACCGAGAAGACGGGGAGCCCGGCATGAGCGCGGCCGTCACGTTCGCCACGATGCGGCGCATCCTCGCGCAGCTCAAGCACGACCACCGCACGCTGGCGCTGCTGGTCGCCGTGCCGACGCTGCTGATGATCCTGCTGCGCTACGTCTTCGACCAGCCGATGGTCTTCGACCGGGTCGGCCCGATGCTGCTCGGCCTGTTCCCGTTCACCGTCATGTTCGTCGTGGCCAGCGTCGCCACCCTCCGGGAGCGGACGAGCGGCACCCTCGAACGGCTGATGACCATGCCGCTCGGCAAGCTCGACCTGCTCCTCGGGTACGCGCTCGCGTTCGGGCTGATCGCGCTCGTGCAGGTCGGTGTCGTCCTGGTGATCTCGCTGACCTGGCTGGGCCTCGACCTGAGCGGCTCGCTCGGGTCGCTGGTCCTGGTGTCCCTGCTGGACGCCCTGCTCGGGATGTCGCTCGGCCTGTTCGCGAGCGCGTTCGCGCGGACCGAGTTCCAGGCCGTCCAGTTCATGCCCGCGTTCGTCCTGCCGCAGGCGCTGCTGTGCGGGCTGATCATGCCGCGCGACGAGATGGCGTCCTGGCTGAACGCGATCTCGGACGTCCTGCCCCTGTCGTACGCGGTCGAGGGCATGCAGGAGATCAGCGGCCGCCCCGACTTCACCGGCACCCTGATCGTGGACGTCGCCGTCATCGCGGCCTTCACGGTCGTGGCACTCGTCCTCGGCGCCGTCACCCTCCGCCGCCGCACCGTGTGACCCCTGAAGGGCGCGTCCGGTTTACACGGAACGACGAGTTCCGCCTTAATCGGACAGGTGGGCTGAAGCGGGCCATCCCCGGTCGATCCTGCTGGTAGCTTCTGCGCCATGACCGCGCCAGATCATCCCGGATCGCTGCCGCCGCAGCGAGCCGACCAGGGCCCGCAGGCACCGGCCGCGGCTCAGGCCACCGAGGCCCCGGCACCGGACGCCCCCGCGGGCCCGGACGCCCCGAAGAGCGACTCCGGGGACGCGTTCTGGGCGGGCGCGGACGGCGCGGAGCGCACGCGCAAGCGGCGGTGGCCGCGCGTCCTGATCGCCGTCGGGGTGTTCTTCGCGCTGGTCGTGGCCGGGCTCGGCGGGCTGGCCTGGCAGCGCCAGTCGTCCTACAACGGCAACATCGACCGGATCAAGGGCGCGCTGCCGACCGACCAGGCGAACCGGCCGGGCCCGAACGTGGAGGGCACCGAGAACTGGCTGCTCGTCGGGTCGGACTCGCGGGCCGACTCGGCGACGACCGGGGAGGGCAACCAGGTCTGGAAGCCGGGCCAGCAGCGCACCGACACGATCATGCTGCTGCACCTGCCGGCGGACCGGAAGAAGGCCTACCTCATCTCCTTCCCGCGCGACTCGTGGGTGGAGATCCCCGGCTACGGCAACCAGAAGATCAACGCGGCGTTCTCGTTCGGCGGGCCGAAGCTGCTGATCGAGACGATGGAGAACCTCACCGGGATCCGCATCGACCACTACGGCGCGATCGACTTCGAGGGCTTCAAGGCGATGACGGACGCGCTCGGCGGCGTGACCGTCAACATCAAGCAGAGCGTGTACGACCCGGCCCGCAAGAAGCACTGGACGGCGGGCAAGCAGAAGCTGAACGGCGAGGAGGCGCTGCTGTTCGTCCGGCAGCGCTACAACCTGCCGAACGGCGACTTCGACCGGATCAAGCGGCAGCAGGCGTTCCTCGGCGCGCTCGCCAAGCAGGCCGCCGACCGCGGCACGCTCACCAACCCGCTCAAGCTCGACCGGTTCCTGTCCGCGCTCACCAAGTCGATCAGCGTGGACGAGAGCGTGTCGGCGGGCGACCTGCGCTCGCTGGCGCTGAGCATGCGCAGCGTCCGCGTGTCGGACGTGATGTTCATGACGCTCCCGCACAAGGGCACCGGCACGCGCGGCAAGCAGAGCGTCGTGTTCGTGGACGCGACGAAGGCGAAGCAGCTGTTCAACGCCGTCAAGACCGCCCAGATGCCCGAGTACGTGAAGCAGCACGGCGGCGGCAACAGGCTCGGCACCGTGTCGTGATCGCCGGGACGGGACGGGCTTAACCTGGGAAGCAGGGCCCAGAACCGACCAAGGGGTGCGCACAGTGCTTCGTCAGGCGTTGCTCATCGCGTCGCGCAGTGGCGGCGCGCGCAGGGTCGTGGAGACCGCGCCGTTCACCGGGGACGTCGTCCGCCGCTTCATCGCGGGCGAGACGATCGAGGACGCGGCGCGCGTCACCGGGCGGCTCACCGGTGAGGGACTGCTCGTCACGCTGGACGTCCTGGGCGAGGACACACCCGACAAGGGCCACGCAGAAGCGAACGTCACGCACTACGTCGAGTTGCTCGAACAGCTAGGTGCCGCCGGGCTCGGTGCACGCGCCGAGGTGTCGCTGAAGCTTTCGGCCGTTGGACAGACGCTCGACGAAGACCTCGCCCTGGAGAACGCCAGGCGAGTGTGCGTGGCCGCCCGTTCCGCTGGCACGACCGTGACTCTCGACATGGAAGAGCACACCACCGTCGATTCGACGCTGCGGATCGTCCACGAACTACGGCGCGACTTCCCTGACGTGGGCGCCGTCATCCAGTCGTACTTGCGCCGGGCCGAGGAACACTGTGCGGAACTGGCCTACGAGGGGTCGCGCGTAAGGCTGTGCAAGGGCGCGTATGCGGCACCGGCGGCGGTGGCCTTCACCGATAAGGAAGAGGTCGACAGGTCGTACGTCCGCTGCATGAAGGTCCTGATGGCTGGCAAGGGCTACCCGATGCTCGCCACGCACGACCCACGGCTCATCGACATCGCCGGTGCGCTGTCGGTCCTGCACGAGCGTGACGCCGACACGTTCGAGTACCAGATGCTCTATGGGATCCGTCCGCAGGAGCAGCGCCGGCTGGCCTCCCAGGGTGCGCAGGTCCGCGTCTACGTCGCGTACGGGCGCGAGTGGTACGAGTACTTCATGCGCCGCCTGGCGGAACGTCCCGCCAACCTGCGCTTCTTCGTGCGCTCCCTCGCCGGACGGTCGTGACCCACCCGGCACTAAGCTGGACCGGTCGTTGAAACCCCACGTCAAGGTATGCCGATGATCGCGATTCTGGGTGCCGGGAAGATGGGCGAGGCGCTGCTGTCCGGGGTCCTCCGGGCCGGCCGCCGCCCGTCCGAGCTGATGGCGACCGCGCGACGGGAGGAGCGGAGCGCGCTGCTGCGCGAGCGCTACGGCATCGCGACCGTGCCGAACGCGGAGGCCGCCGCCAAGGCCGAGACGCTGATCCTCGCGGTCAAGCCGCAGGACATGGGCGCCCTCCTGGACGAGATCGGCGCGCACGTCCCGCCCGGCCGGCTCGTGATCTCGATGGCGGCGGGCATCACCACGGGGTTCATCGAGGCGCGGCTGCCGGAGGGCGTCCCCGTCGTCCGCGTCATGTCGAACACGCCCGTCCACGTCGACCAGGCGATGAGCGTCATCTCGCCCGGCTCGCACGCGGCGGAGGAGCACCTGAAGCTGGCCGAGGAGCTGCTGGCCCCGGTCGGGAAGGTGCTGCGCATCCCCGAGTCGCTGCAGGACGGCGCGACGGCCCTGTCCGGCAGCGGCCCCGCGTACTTCTACTACCTGGTCGAGGCGATGGTGGACGCGGGCATCCTGCTCGGCATGCCGCGCGCCGCCGCGCTGGAGATGGTGATCCAGTCGGCGGTCGGCGCCGCGATCATGCTGCGCGACTCCGGCGAGCACCCGGTCCTGCTGCGCGAGGCGGTCACCTCCCCGGGCGGTACGACGATCTCGGCGATCCGCGAGCTGGAGCGGCACGGCGTCCGCGCCGCCGTCCTGGAGGCGATCGAGGCGGCCCGCAACCGCGGCCGTGAACTCGCGAGCGGCTGAATCGTGGGGCTTTCTCATCAAAAGTTCAGCTTTGAACATTGAGCCGGCCATGGGGGTCTGTTCGTGTTAGGGGTATGGGACTCATACTCCGACTGATCGTCGCCGCCGGGCTGGCGGCCGACGCCGTCGTGCACTGGATGTTCGCGCCCGACATGGCCTACGTCGAGGGCGGGTCCATCGGCGGCGACGACCTCTTCCGGATCCAGGCGGCGGTGGCGGGCGTGGTCGCCGTCATCGTCCTCACCTACGGCAGCCGCTGGGCGCACGCGCTGGCGTTCCTCGTCGCGGCGAGCGCGGCCGGCGCCGTCGTCCTCTACTACTACGTCGATCTCGGGGCGCTCGGCCCGCTGCCCGACATGCACGAACCGGTCTGGTACCTCGACAAGACGATCAGCCTGGTCGGGGAGGGCGGCGCCGCGCTGGCCGCCCTCGTCGGCTTCTTCGTCGCGGGCCGCAAGCGGCGCGCGGAGGACGATGTCTTCGAGCCCGAACCCGTCGGGCGCTTCTGACCGCTAGGCCGCCTTGGTGCGGCCGGGCGAGGCGTGGTGCGTGACCGCGCAGATGAACTCGGCCGCGGCGTCCATCGCCTCACCGGCCTCGGGCAGGACGCGGTTCAGGATCTGGAAGACGTGCATCTGGCCGTCCCAGACCTGCAGTTCGCAGTCGCCGCCGGCGGTGCGCAGCGCGTCCGCGAACGCCTCGGCCTCGGTGCGCAGGACCTCGGCGCCGCCGACCTGGATGAGGACGGGCGGGACGTCCGTCCAGGCGCAGGTGAGCAGGGCCAGCCGCGGGTCGTCGAATCCGGCCGGCCCCACCACGAGGCGGGCGACCCGGCGCGCCGACGCGGCGCTGATGTAGGGGTCGCGGGCGCGGTCCTGCGCCTGGGCGGAGAGTTCGCAGGTCAGGTCGACCCAGGGGGAGAACAGCGCGATCCCGGCGGGGGCCGGCAGGTCCAGCCGGCAGATCTCCCCGGCGAGCACGGCGGCGAGGTGGCCGCCGGCCGAGTCGCCCGCGATCACGATGCCGGACGCCGGGACGCCCCGCGCGAGCAGCCAGCGGTAGGCGGTGACGGCGTCCTCCAGCGGCGCCGGGAACGGGTGCTCGGGCGCCAGCCGGTACCGGGGCGCGAGGACGGGCAGGCCCGTGTCGTGCGCGAGCCGCGACGTGATCGGCCGGTGGGTGCGCGGCGAGCAGGCCACGTAGCCGCCGCCGTGCAGGTAGAGGACGGCGCCGTCCGGCCGGCCCTCCGGGGCGTCCCGGGGGATGAGCCACTCGCCCTTGATCGGGCGTTCGCCGAGGTCCTCGGCCGGCCGCTCGTTCAGCCCCTCGATCCGCACGCCCGCGCAGGGCCGCATCAGTAACGAGGCCGCGTCCATCGTGGAGCGGGCGGTCCGGATCCCGGTGGCATGGCCGGGGAGGTAGTGCAGGAGGGGCCGGACGCCCAGCCGCAGAGCGCTGCTGATCGCACGGCTGCGCACGCTCGGGCTGTCCATGTACCCCCCTTTGGTATTTTGACGTCGTGTGATCGGTATGCCCGTTTTTGGGCAGTAATTCACGTCACAGCCACGCATCGGTCCGAGGGGGCGGGCGAGTGAGCCGGGCCACGTGACGCTCGCGATACCGTGAGGCCATGAGCAGTCCCGATCCGTCCCGGCCCGCCGACCCCGAGAACTGCGGACTTGAGATCTTCTGGGACGAGAAGCTCATCTCCTACGACTTCGGCGCCGGGCATCCGATGAACCCCGTACGCGTCGAGCTGACGATGGCGCTGGCCCGCGCGCTCGGCGTCCTGGACCGTCCCAACGTGACGATGTCGGCGTTCGAGGCGGCCGACGACAAGCTGCTGCGGCTCGTCCACGAGGAGCCCTACATCGCGGCGGTCAAGCACACCGGCGCGACCGGGCTGCCGGAGATCCGGTACGGCCTCGGCACCACCGACAACCCGGCCTTCCTCGGCATGCACGAGGCGTCCGCGCTGGTCGCGGGCGCGTCGGTCGCCGCCGCCGAGGCCGTGTGGACGGGCCGTGCCGAGCACGCCGCGAACATCTCCGGCGGCCTGCACCACGCGCTGAGCGGCGCCGCCAGCGGCTTCTGCGTCTACAACGACCCGGCGATCGCGATCGCGTGGCTGCTGGAGAACGGCGCCGAGCGCGTCGCCTACGTCGACATCGACGTCCACCACGGCGACGGCGTCCAGGCCGCCTTCTACGACGACCCGCGCGTGCTGACGATCAGCCTGCACGAGACGCCGCGCACGCTGTTCCCCGGCACCGGCTTCCCGGACGAGACCGGCGCGGACGGCACGTCCGTCAACATCTCGCTGCCGCCCGGCACCGGCGACCGGCCGTGGCTGCGCGCGTTCGACGCGATCATCCCGCCGCTGCTGCGCCGGTTCCGTCCCGACGTCCTCGTGACCCAGCAGGGCGCCGACGGGCACGCGCTCGACCCGCTCGCGCACCTCATCCTCAGCGTGGACGGGCAGCGGACGGCCTACTCGCTGCTGCACCGGCTGGCGCACGAGACCGCCGGCGGCCGCTGGGTGCTCACCGGCGGCGGCGGCTACGAGCTGGTCCAGGTCGTCCCGCGCGCCTGGACGCACCTGCTGGCCGAGGCGGCGGGCGGGCCCCTCCCGCCGGACACGGCGACCCCGGAGGAGTGGCGCGACTTCGCCCGGCTGCGGACCGAGGAGATCGCCCCGCGCCGGATGACGGACGGGACCGAAGTGGTGGAGTACAGCAGGTGGGGAGACGGCTACGACCCGGCGAGCCCCATCGACCAGGCGATCCTGGCGACGCGCCGGGCAGTGTTCCCCGAGCACGGCCTGGACCCGATGACGAACGAGTGAGGCCGGCCCCCGTGACTTCCGCACCTACGCGTAGCGAGCTGCGCGCCCATCTCGTCCGGACGATGATCGCCGGCGACGTGGCGACGCCGCGCCAGAACAACCTGCTGCACTACCGGCGGATGGCCGCCGGCCACCCGTACTACCAGTTCGGCCTGGAACTGAAGCCGTCGTGGACGGAGCGGACCGTGCTGGAGATGATGGTCGAACGCTGCGGCGTCGACCCCGACCCCAGGCACATCTACGGGGACGACACCATCGACCCCGACATCACGATCGACACGCTTGAGGCGATGGGCGACCGCATCGGTCTCGCGGCCCGCCGCCGGGAGAACGTGGTCGTCGCGACCGGTCATCCGGCCACGCTGACGCCGCTGTACCAGGCGGTCGCGCGGGCGCTGGACGAGGCGGGCTGCCGGATCCTGACGCCGGCGGCCGGCTGGACGTACGAGATCGAGACCGGCTACGGCGGCTCGGACCTGCGCCGCATCGTCTACGCCGAGCCCGGTGTCGCGATGCTGGAGGGCGACGACTACCGGACGCACCACACGCACGATCCGCACCCGATGGAGGCCATGCTCCGGGAGCTGGCCACTAGCGCCTCCGAGCGATCCGCGGAGGCTAAACCTGATATTTGGCCGGATCTGGCCATCGCCGATCACGGCTGGGCCGGAGCCGCCGGTCAGGCGGGCATCGACACCGTGGGGTTCGCGGACTGTAACGACCCGGCGCTGTTCGCCGGGGCCGCCGAAGGCAAGATCGACGTGGTCGTGCCGCTCGACGACGGCGTCTCCCCGCACCACTACGCGCCGCTGACCGCCTACATCCTCGCTCGGGCGGGCCTGACCCCGGTCGCCTGACCTGCCTTACCTGCGCGCCGGTGCACTCTGGCGGCCGTCCCGTATGTCACTGCGTGTGACAGAACGGCCGTAACGGGGCGGATGGGCTTGCGCAACGCCATCGGGAACTGCGGAACCGCAGGTCAGCGCGGGATTGTGGTTGACAACCGTTCGTCGCGACACGCGTAGTGCTGCCATGTCCACGCTGCGTACGGAATCAGCACTGTCACCCGCGAGTCAGGTCGGGAGACGGAAATGTGCGGAACTCCCCTCTTGCGACTGCCGATACGCGATTTACGCTGGAGGAAGTACACGTGCGTGATCAAAGTCACCCGAAGGGCCGGTGCGCGGCACGTGTGGAAGAGGGCGTCCGATGACCTCAGGCGAGCGACCTCTGAGCGAGGTCAGGTTCCTGACCGTGGCCGAAGTGGCGGCGGTGATGCGGGTGTCCAAGATGACCGTCTACCGCCTCGTCCACTCGGGCGAGCTACCCGCGATCCGCGTGGGCCGCTCGTTCCGGGTTCCCGAGCAGGCCGTTCACGACTACCTGCGCGACGCGTACATCGAAGCCGGATAGCGGGTAAGGGCGGGGGATGAACCACGACCCCGCCGCGAACTCCACACCCGGCCGTGCAGGGGGCGGCGGGACGATCCTGCGGGACCGTCCCGAAGCTGGGGAAGCAGGACGAGGACCGGCCGGCGACCGCGAGGCCGCCGGAGCCGGCGTCGGGGGAACGGAGGCAGCGCCTCCGCCCGCCCCGATCCGGCGGGACGGTCCGGACACCGAACGGGACGGGCAGTCGATGACAGTGCCCGCCCCGGCGGAACGGTGCCCGGCGCCGTGCGACGCGCGGTGCCGGACGCCGGGTACGCCGCGCGCGGGCGACGCCCGGTGCGGCGAGCGGGCCGTGCCCTGCCACGGGACGGGCCGCGGCGTGATCTCCGTCCGTTCGGCGGTAGTCTTGGGCGGCGGACCGTGCGCGCTCTTCGAGCCATGCTCTCCCGCGGCACGTCCGACTCCTGCACAACACCCGATTCGCCGAGCGAGGTCCCGTGGGCTCTGTCATCAAAAAGCGTCGCAAGCGGATGGCCAAGAAGAAGCACCGCAAGCTGCTGAAGAAGACGCGTATCCAGCGCCGCAACAAGAAGTGATCACACCGGCAACTCAGCCGTGAAGGGGTGGGGCGCACAGTGTCCTCCATGCCCGCCGCCGCGGCCCGTGTCGTCCTCGTCACGGGCGTGTCCCGTTTCCTGGGGGCGCGGGTCGCGAACACCCTGCAGGCGGACCCGGGCATCGAGCGGGTCATCGGCGTGGACACGGTGCCGCCCGCCGAGTCCCTCGGCCGCACCGAGTTCGTCCGCGTCGACATCCGCACGCCCGGCATCGCGAAGATCATCGCGTCCGCGGGCGTGGACACGGTGGTGCACCTCAACCTGGTGACCTCCTCGGCCGCCTCGCGGGCGAAGGTGAAAGAGCTCAACGTCATCGGCACGATGCAGCTGCTCGCGGCCTGCCAGCGCTCGCCCGACATGCGCAAGCTCGTGGTGCGGTCCTCGGCCGCCGTGTACGGGTCCTCGCCGATGGACCCGGCGGTCTTCACCGAGCGGGACCAGCCCGCCGAGGCGCCGAAGACCGGCTACGCCAAGGACGCCGTCGAGGTGGAGGGTTACGTCCGCGGGCTGATGCGGCGCCGCTCCGACCTCACCGTGTCGGTGCTGCGGTTCGCGAACTTCGTCGGCCCGGGCGTCGACTCGCCACTCACCCGGTACCTGCACCTGCCGGTCGTCCCGACCGTGCTGGGGTTCGACCCGCGGCTCCAGTTCGTCCACGAGGACGACGGCGTCGAGGTGCTGCGGCGCATGACCACCGAGGACCATCCCGGCTGCTACAACGTCGCCGGGGACGGCGTGCTGCTGCTGTCCCAGGCTTTGCGGCGGGCCGGGCGGCCGTACATGCCCGTCCCGGCGCCGTCCATCTCGGTGCTCGGCGACATGGGGCGCCGCTTCGCGGGCCTGTCCGGGTTCTCGCCCGAACTGCTGCGCTGGCTGACGTACGGCCGGGTCATCGACACCGCCGCGCTGGAGAACGAGCTGTCGTGGCGTCCCAAGTACAGCTCCGAGGCCGCCTTCGCCGACTTCGCCGCCGCGCAGGGCCTCGGCCACGGCCGGCTGACGCACCTGCTCGGACGCGCCTGAAAGGGGAGCCCGGATGATGAACGCCCGCCACCTGGATGACGACGGCGAGGACGCGCAGGTCATCCGGCTCGACACGGGCCACCAGCAGGATGACGGCTCGGATTCGGATGCCGAGCGGAGCCCGCTGGAGCGCGGCATCGCGTCCGGGCTGTCGTTCCTGCGCAGCCGGCTGGCCGGCGACTACGAGGTGGACGAGTTCGGCTTCGATCCCGAGTTCAACTCCACGGTCCTGCTGCCGTTCGCGCGCGCCCTGTACGAGCACTGGTTCCGCATCGAGCTCTCCGGTCTGGAGAACGTCCCCAAGGGCGGCGCCCTGCTCGTCGCCAACCACTCGGGCACCATCCCGCTCGACGCGCTGATGCTGACGGTCGCGCTGCACGACAACATCGACCGGTGCATCCGGCTGCTCGGCGCCGACCTCGTCTACCAGATCCCGGTGCTCGGCCACCTGGCCCGCAAGGCCGGCCACACCCTCGCCTGCCAGGCCGACGCGACCCGCCTGCTCGGCAAGGGCGAGCTGGTCGGCGTGTTCCCGGAGGGCTTCAAGGGCGTCGGCAAGCCGTTCAGCGACCGGTACAAGCTGCAGCGCTTCGGCCGCGGCGGCTTCGTCGGCACCGCGCTGCGCGCCGGCGTCCCGATCGTCCCGTGCGCGATCGTCGGCGCCGAGGAGACCTACCCGAAGATCGCCGACCTGCGGCCGCTGGCGCGGCTGCTCGGCCTCCCGTACTTCCCGATCACGCCGACGTTCCCGCTGCTCGGGCTCGGCGGGCTCGTCCCGCTGCCGTCCCGGTGGGTGATCCAGTTCGGCGAGCCCATGACGCTGGACGAGTACGCGGCCGACGACGCCGACGACCCGATGACGGTCTTCGAGATCACCGACCACGTCCGCGAGAACATCCAGCACATGCTGTACGAGGCGCTGCTGCGCCGCGGCCCGGCGTTCCTCTAGAAGCCGCCGAGCTTGGCCGGGTTCAGGACCCACAGCACCTGGTCGATGCCCTCGTCCGACGCGGTGATCGCGATGAGCGCGTAGGGCGCCCCGTCCCGCGAGACGAGCACCGCCGGACGCCCGTTCGCCTCGACCCACGAGATGGACGTGCCGGGCCAGAACCGGGGCGCGAACGCCGTGACGACCTTCGCGATCCGCTCGCGTCCGGCCAGGGGGATCCGGGACGCGCCGCGCACGGCGCCGCCGCTGTCGGCGTAGCTGACCGCGTCCTCGGCGAGGAGTTCCTCCAGCGCGCCGAGATCGCCCGTCCGGGCCGCCGCGAGGAACGCCTCCAGCAGCCGCCGGTGCGCGGCCCGGCTCACCGGGTTCCGGCGCTCCGCCGCCGCCCGCCTGCGCGCCCGGCTGACGAGCTGCCGCGCGTTGGCCTCGCTCACCCGCAGGATCGCCGCGATGTCACCGTACGGATAGTCGAACGACTCGCGCAGCACGTACGCCGCCCGCTCGGGTGGGGACAGCCGCTCCATCAGCAGCAGGACGGCCAGCTCCACGTCCGCCATCCGCTCGGCGCCCGCCTCGGGCCCGCCGCCGGTGTCGACCGGCTCGGGCAGCCACGGCCCGACGTACTTCTCGCGCCGCCGCCGCGCCGACCGGATCACGTTGATCGCCAGCTGCGTCGTCACCGTCACCAGGAAGGCGGCGGGGTCCCGGACGGCCGCGCGGTCCGCCGTCTGCCAGTTGACCCACGCCTCCTGGACGACGTCCTCGGCCTCGGCGACGCCGCCGAGCATCTGGTACGCGATGCCGAACAGCCGGGGCCGCAGCCCCGCGAACACCGAGGCGGCCTCATCGAGCGTCCCGTCCGTGATCGTCCCCCTCCGGTCCCGCCCAGTTTATGGGGACGAGCCGGACGCGGCGCAGAGCGGCGCGGCCCGCGATCTACGCCCCGGCCCGGTGCCCGCTCCGTTCTAAGGTGAGCGGATGCCGCCGATCCGAACTCGGATGGTCGCCCGTGACCTGGGTGAGCCGCACCGCGTGTCCAGCCCCCTTGAGCTGCTGTTCGACCTGACCTTCGTCGCCGCCGTCTCGCAGGTCGCCGGACGGCTCGCGCACGCGGTCGCGGAGGGCCACGTCGAGGACGCCGTCGAGCCGTTCCTCATGGTGTTCTTCGCCATCTGGTGGGCGTGGATGAACTTCACGTGGTTCGCGTCCGCGTACGACACGGACGACGTCCCGTACCGGGTCATGACATTCGTGCAGATGGCGGGCGTCCTGCTGCTGGCGGCGGGGGTGCCGGCCGCATTCGACGGCGACTTCACCACGGTCACCTTCGGCTACCTCGTCATGCGCGTCGGCCTGGCGAGCCTGTGGGTGCGCGCCGCGATCGCCCACCCCGAAGGGCGCGCCACCGCGCTCCGCTACGCGGCCGGCGTGTCGCTGCTCCAGGTCTTCTGGCTGTCGCGGCGCGCCCTGCCGGACGGCGGGCCGTCCTGGGTGTTCCTCATCCTCGTGCTGCTCGAACTGTCCGTGCCGCCGATCGCGGAACGTCCCCGCGTGACGACCTGGCACCCGCATCACATCGCCGAACGGTACGGCCTGTTCACGATCATCCTGCTGGGCGAGAGCGTCCTGGCCGCGACGAACGCCGTCCAGGACACGGTCGAGCACGGCCTGCACGCGGAACTCGTCGGCATCGCGCTGGCCGGTCTCGCCATCCTGTTCACGCTCTGGTGGATCTACTTCTCCGAACCCGCCGGCGAGGGCCTCGCCGACCGCCGCGACTGGTCCTTCGCCTGGGGCTACGGCCACTACCTGGTCTTCGCCGCGCTGGCCGCCCTGGGCGCCGGCCTGGAGGTGGCGGTCCTCTCCGCGGCCGAGCACCACACCGACGAGCACACCGTGATCGCCGCCGTCGCCGTCCCGGTGGCGGTGTTCCTCGTGATGCTGTGGGCGTTGCACGCACCGATGCGGCGCACGGCCGTCCGTCCCGCACTCATCGGGGCCGCGGCCGTCCTCACCCTGCTCACCACGTTCGCCGCCCCCACCATCGGCGTCACCGCGTGCCTCGCGCTAATCGCGACCCTGCTCATCCTGCTCCTATCCACCACCCTCGCCCGCCACCCGCGCTAGCACGGCAGGGAGAAGCGGATGCATCCGGAGATCGAGCCGTATGAGGCGGGGATGCTCGATGTCGGCGACGGCAACCTCGTGTACTGGGAGGTGTGCGGCAATCCGGACGGCAAGCCCGCGCTCGTCGTCCACGGCGGACCGGGTTCGGGCTGCCGCCCCGGCATGCGCCGCCACTTCGACCCGGAGCGCTACCGGATCGTCCTGTTCGACCAGCGCGGTTGCGGACGCAGCACCCCGCACGCGAGCGACCCGGCGACCGGCCTGCGGCACAACACCACCTGGCATCTGGTCGCCGACATGGAACGGCTCCGCGAGCATCTCGGCATCGACCGCTGGCTGCTGTACGGCGGTTCGTGGGGGTCCACGCTCCTGTTGGCCTATGCCGAGCGGTATCCGGAGCGCGTATCGGAGATCGTTATTGCCGCTGTCACCACCACGCGGCGGTCGGAGATCGACTGGCTCTACCGGGGTGTCGGACGATTCTTCCCCGAGCAGTGGGAGCGCTTTCTCGCGGGCGCTCCCGGCACCGGGCGGGACGGCGACGTCGTCGCGGCCTACGCGCGCCTGATGGAGCATCCCGATGCCGCCGTCCGGGAGAAGGCGGCGGCCGACTGGTGCGCCTGGGAGGACGCCGTCCTGTCCGGGGAGACGAAGGGCGCCGCGAACCCGTACGGCGATCGTCCTCCGGCCGCGCGCCTGGCCCTAGTGCGCATCTGTGCCCACTACTTCTCGCATGGCGCCTGGTTGGAAGAGGGCGTGCTGATTCGCGAAGCGGGCAGGCTGGCGGGCGTTCCCGGCTTCCTCGTCCACGGCCGGCTCGACATGGGCGGGCCCCTCGACACGGCGTGGGAACTCAACCGGGCCTGGCCGGGCTCGGAGCTGATCGTCGTGGCGGACGCGGGACATCTGGGCGGTGCGGCGACGCGGAGCCATGTGCTCCATGCGCTCGACGCCTTCGCGGCAAGACCCTGAGCCCCATACCGGTTGCACGGCGGGTGCGTTTTCTGCAAGATCAAGTTGGTGTTCCGTGCGATCGGGGAACCGCATCGCGCGACAGGACCTTTCACCGCAAGGCGTCCGGTCAGCGGGCGCCGGGACTGGAGTGAGTCTTGCCCGACGCCGTTTCGCCGACGCCCGCGGACGGAAGACGAGAGCGCCAGGAGCAGTTCGCCGGGGAGCTGCGGCGGCTGCGCGCCACGGCGGGCAACCCGTCGTTCCGGACGATGTCCGGCAAGGCCGGTAGCGTCAGCCATACGACGCTGCACGAGGCGGCGAAGGGGATCCGCTTCCCGAGCTGGCCGACGACGAGTGCGTTCGTCGAGGTGTGCGGCGGTGACGTGGAGGACTGGCGTGCGCGCTGGTGCGAGGCGTCCGGCGCAGGGGAGGCCGAAGCCCGGACCGTCGATGGCCCGGAAGAAGACACAATCGACATGGCGGGCGCCACCGATGCTCGCGCCTGGAGGTCGCCCCGCACGTACGTCGTCGTCAGCGCGGTCTGCGGAGTGCTGCTGATCGTCGGGGGGACTGCCCTGTACATGCGGCAGGGCCAGAACCCACGTACGAAGACGCGTTCCAGCGCGGCCGTGGAAACACCGCCTCCCGAGCCGCTCTTCCCCGGCGACAGAAGTGTCTTCGTCGGCGACGTCACCATTCCCGATGGGACGGCGGTGAAGGTCGGCGAGCGGTTCGTGAAAACGTGGGAGATCAAGAACGCCGGGACCGTCCCCTGGCACGACCGTTTCCTGCAAAGGGCCGACCTGCCGGCCGACAACGGAACCTGTTCCACTCCGGGAAAGGTGCGGATTCCCGACACCGCACCGGGACGGCAGGTGCGGATCAACGTTCCCGTCGTCGCGCCGAGCCGTCCCGGCTCATGCTGGGTCGGCTGGAAGATGGTGGACGGACGGGGACAGCAGTTCCTGCCGGGCGCCAGACCCATCTATTTCGTGGTCAACGTCGCCGAGTAGCGGCCGTCCGCCCGTCCGGCTGTCAGACCGTGTCATAGCTTGTCAGACGCGTAGCGGACAACAACACCCCACTGCCAGGCTCGCACCGTCCGCGCTGTGCGGACCCTGAACAGAAGGGGTCGACATGAGCAGAATCGCCAAGACGGCGCTGGCGGGATTCCTGGCGGTGCCGGCGGTCGTGGGAATTCCGGCCATCGCCCACGCCGAATCCGCTCCCGGGTGCTCCAGCACCGTGCAGATCGGCAGCACCGCGCACATCAATTCGGGCGGCCAGACGTTCGCCTCGGTGAAGCAGTTCAAGGGCTGCGGAAAGAACTGGGCCTACCTCTACGTCTGGGCGGGATACCGCAGCTCGCACAGTTCCTGGAACGCATGCGTCGCCGTCGGAGACAACAACACCCATTCGCTGGAAGGCACCCAGTGCCGGACCAAGACCAAGGAGATCTGGTCGCTCAGCGCCAACACGCTCGCCCACTGCACGCAGGCGGTCGGCTGGATCCCCAACGGCCCGTCCGCAAAGTCCAGCGAACGCTGCTGAGAATCCGTCCACTTCGGGGCGGAGGTCACCGGAGCGTAGCGTAGCCCCCTCGTCGCGGGAGAGGTTCTTGCGTATGATCACCATGACCCCCGAGACGGAGGTGTCATGGCTTCGGAAACCGCACCGGGCGGCGTCGATGTGACCATTCCGAACGTCGCGCGGATCTATGACTGTTTCCTCGACGGGAAGGACAACTACGCGGCGGACCGCGCCGCCGCAGACAAGATCATCGCGGTGGCGCCCGCCACTCGCGCCACCGCGCTGGCCAACCGGCACTTCCTTGCCCGGGTGGTGCGGTTCCTCGCGGTCGAGGCCGGAATCGACCAGTTCCTGGACATCGGCTGCGGTCTGCCGACCCAGCAGAACGTGCACGAGGTGGCGCGGGCGGTGCGCCCCGACGCCCGTGTCGCCTACGTCGACAAGGACACGGTCGTCCTCGCTCACGCGCGGGCACTGCTGGCGACGCAGCCCAGGACCATGGTCATCGAGGGCGACCTCGACGACCCCGAGTCGATACTGCTCGCTCCGGAGCTGGCCGAGATCCTTGACCTCGACCGCCCGGTCGCCGTCCTGATGCTGTCGGTCCTGCACTGCATGCCGGACGACGACCGGGTGCGCGGCGCCGTCCGCCGGCTCCGGGACGCGCTCGTGCCCGGCAGCCACCTGGCGATCTCGCACATCACCAGGCCCGACCCCGCGTCCGGCTACCGGCAGGCCGCCGAGGAGGGGGCGCGGACCTACCGGGATCTGGGCGCCGACACCGGCATGACCTTCCGCGACCGGGATGTGGTCGCCGGGCTCTTCGACGGGATGGAGCTGCTGAGCCCGGGACTGGTCAATCTGTCCGATTGGCGGCCGGACCCGGCGCTGGGGCCGGTGTCCGGCCAGGGACTTCCGGCGACGTACCTGTGCGGCGTCGCGCGCAAGGACGTCCGGTGACCGCGCCGCACGTCCCCTTCGACCCGTTCGGCGAGCCGGGGCCCGCCGGCCGGGCCCATGCGGGGCTGGACGAGCTGCGCGAACTCCATCCGGCGTTCCGCAGCACCGGAGGTCGCGGGTTCTGGGTGCTGACGCGCTACGCCGACATTCTCGCCGCGTTCCAGGACCCGGAGACGTTCTCCAACCGCGCGATCGCCGTCATCGACCCCGATCCGCCGTACCAGTGGATCCCCATCATGCTGGATCCGCCGCTGCACACGACCTGGCGGCGGCTGCTGCGGCCACTGTTCACCCCCGCGTCCGCCGCCGCGCTGCGGGAGCGGATCACCCGGCACTGCGTCGCGCTGATCGACGGTCTCGTCGGCCGGAACTCGTGCGACTTCGTCACCGACTTCGCACGCCTGTACCCCACCACGATTTTCCTGGAACTGGTGGGCCTGCCCGTCGAACGGCTGGGGGAGTTCCTGGCCTGGGAGTACGCCATCCTGCATCCGCCACCGTCCGGCGCCGGACGGGCCGAGGCGATGGCGGCGGTGATGGCCTGCTTCACCGAACTGATCCAGGACCGCCGGACGCATCCGCGGGACGACCTCATCAGCGCCGCGACCGCCTTCACCATCGATGGACGGCCGGTCACCGACGACGAGCTGCTGCAGCTGTGCATCCTGCTGTTCCTCGCAGGCCTCGACACCGTCGCCGCCCAGCTGTCCTATTCCTTCTGGCACCTGGCCCGGCACGACGCCGACCGGGCGCGCATCACCGCGGACCCGTCCGTCATCCCCGACGCGATCGAGGAACTCCTGCGCGTCTACGCCCTCCCGCTGCCCGCGCGCAAGCTCACCACCGACGTCGACCTGCACGGCTGCCCGATGAAGGCCGGCGACATGGTGATGCTCCCGCTCGCCATGGCGACCCGCGACCCCCGCGCCGTCCCCGCCGCGTCGACGGTCGACTTCGACCGGCCGCCGACCAAGCACCTCGCCTTCGGCGCGGGACCGCACCGCTGCCTCGGCGCGCACCTCGCCCGCCTCGAACTCCAGATCGCCCTGCGCGAGTGGCATGCCCGCATCCCCGACTACGGCATTGCTCCGGGCGCGCAGCCCCTCGAACACGCCAGCCTCGTCCTCGGCCTGGACACCCTCCCCCTGTCCTGGTGACCCGCCCGCGCGGATGCCGAGATCAGAACATCGCCCGGTGCCGGCCGACGTACCTCGGGCGCCGCCATTCGGCTACGAACAGCGTTGCGGACCCCGCCAGGAAGGCAGCGCCCACGACGGCGGCGAGGACGAGCATGGTCACAGCGAACCTCCGGCAGCCACGGCCGTCACCAGGTAGCGGGGAAGAGACGGTGCTTGAGGAGGCGGTCGATCTGCGCGGCGGCCGTCTCGGTGTCGCCGCAAAGGCACAGGTAGCCGTGCCGTCCGCGCTGGGCGTCGTGATAGGCCCAGGCGCGCCCGGGGACGGCGAGGACGCTGACCACGATGCCGACGTCCTTGGTCGCCCGCGCGTGGACCCACAGCAGCGGGACGGGGACGGGGAACTCCTCGCGCCGGTAGAACCTCACGAACCGCCAGCCCTGCGGGGCGAGCGCCGCAGCGAGTTCGTCCAGATACCGCATGGCCGTCCCGTGGCCTCGCCGGGTGCGCCACCGCAGCAGGTGGCGTTCCGCCTGGACGGCTAGAGTCCGCACTTCGCCCACGCGAGCTTCCCTCCTTCCACCAGCGGCCGCGTCCCCCAGTCGTGTGCGAGACCGGCCACCAGCAGCAGCCCGCGCCCGCTGGTCGCGGCGTAGTTCTCCGGCTGGACGAGCGGGCGCCCGTCCCCGCCGTCCCGGACCTCGATCGTGGGCAGGCCGTCGCGCTCGTCCCGGAAGACGCGGAGGAAGATCGGCCCCTCCCCGTGCAGCAGCGCGTTCGTGACGAGCTCCGAGGCGATGAGCCGCCCGGTGTGGTCGTCGGCGATGCCCCACTCGGCGAACCGCTCGGCGAGGAACCGCCGCGCCTTCGCCGGCGCCTCCTTGTCCGGCTCGAGGACGAGCGTCGAATCGTCCTCGTCGCACATCCCGGCGCCGTCCTTTGTGAATTGATACATCACGGCACGCCACTCCGTCCTGTCCGATTTGCCCGACAGATTGCGAAAATGCATTCCGCTTTGCCCGTTTCGGGGGGAACTGTCAAAACGTTCGCGTCGAACATTCCGACCTTCGTTTCCGTCATCCCCTGGTCGAGCATCGCGCAGAGTGTCATGCTGGGAAATGCGAAAGGAACCCCACAAGGCAAACATGGACCATGGCCCCCGACCACTGGTCGTCACTGGTCATGGCTGGTGATAGGGAGAAGCGATGCCGCAGCCCCCCAAGCGCCTCACCCCGTCGAACAGCGCTCTCGACCTGTTCGGATCAGAAGTCCGCAGGTACCGCGTGCTCGCGAACTACAGCATCAAGCAGCTCGGGGACAAGATCCCCTACAGCCCATCGTTCATCGGCGCTGTCGAACGCGCCGAATCCCACTGCGAGCGAAAGTTCGCCGAACACTGCGACAACGTCCCCGACACCAAGCAGGCCCTCGCCCACCTCCACGACGGCCTGTTCGGCGACAAGAAGGACGGCTTCCCCGAGTGGTTCCGCAAGTGGCCCACCGTCGAGGAGGAGACGGGGACCCTCAAGGTCTACAGCCCGATCGTGGTTCACGGACTGTTTCAAACGATGGAGTACGCAAGTAGCCTGCTGTTTGATGACAGCCAGGCTGTAGAGTCGCGAATGGCGCGGCAGGCAATCCTCTCCCGCACGACCCCCCAACCGCCTCGCCTGCTGTACATCCTCCCCGAGTCTGTTCTCTGGTACGACGTGGGCGGTCCAGAGGTGATGCGACCTCAACTCCAGCGTCTTGCGCAGGCCAACTCGGCTCGTGTCAGTGTCCAGGTCGTGCCGAGTGGCGCTCGTCATCCTGGCAACGAGGGCGAGTTCATGATCGCGACTCTGCCCAGCGGCGAGGAAATTTCTTATGTTGAGACGCCTGCGCGTGGGATCATGATGGACGCACGACAGGACATCTCCAGACTCAGGGACAGGTTCGACGCGATCTCCATACAGGCCCTCCCGGTCAACCTGAGCGTCGACTTGATCAACCGTACAATCGAAGAGAAGTGGAAAGATGGAAAGCGAACTCACCTGGCGTAAGTCAAGCCGCAGCGGTAGCTCTGGCGGATCCTGTGTCGAGTTGGCTGGCGCGAAGGATTGCGTGGCCGTCCGGGATTCGAAGGACCCGGACGGGCCGGTCCTCCTCGTCCCACGTCCTGCCTTGCGTGCGGCCCTTCGCGGTCCGGCCGGTCGTTAGTCCGGCAGGATGCTCGACCGGTACGCCGAGAGCCGTGCGGGCGCTCTCTCGCCAAGCCGTCAAGGAGTGAAGAGTGGCGCGTACCGAGTATTACGACGACCCGGCCGCACCAGCTCCGAATTCACTGGTCGTCGCCGCCTCGGCGGTGGTGGCCAACGAGCGCGGTGAAGTGCTCATGCAACGACGAGCCGACTCGGGGCTGTGGGCGCTGCCAGGCGGGGGGATGAACCTGGACGAGTCTCTACCGGGCACGGCGGTCAGGGAGGTCAAGGAAGAGACCGGGTACGAGATCGAGGTCACGGGCCTGGTCGGCACCTACACTGACCCGCTCCACATCATCGCCTACTCGGACGGTGAGGTCCGCCGGCAGTTCAACGTCTGTTTCAAGGCTCGTCTACTCGGAGGCGAACTTCAGGTGAGTACTGAGTCCCTGGAGGTCCGTTGGGTGCCGATGGGTGAGTTGGACGACTTGCCCATGCACCACACCCAGCGGTTGAGGTTGCGCCACTACCGCGAAGACCGGGACACGCCCCACCTTGGCTGACGGGCCACACCCGGCCTGCATCCTCGCCCTTCGGCCAAAGCGGGTGAAGGCGGAGTGAAAGTGGGGTGAAGGCGCGGGGCTTCAGGGTGTTCTGCATGGAAAATTCGGCTGGGCAGACGGCCATTTCGGTGGTGGGGCTGCGGAAGGTGTTCGGAGAGAAGGCCGTCCTCGATGGGCTTGACCTTGAGGTGGCGCGCGGGACGGTGTTCTCGCTTCTTGGGCCTAATGGGGCCGGGAAGACGACCGTTGTGCGGATTCTTTCTACGTTGATCCGGGCGGACGGGGGTGAGGCGCGGGTCGCTGGGTGCGATCTGGGGCGGGATCCGGACGGAGTGCGCAGGGCCATTGGGGTAACTGGGCAGTACTCGGCGGTGGACGGGCTGCTCACCGGGCGGGAGAACCTCATTTTGATGGCGGATCTGCATCATCTGGGGAAGCGCGCGGGGCGCAGGGCCGCTGATGAGTTGCTGGAGCGGTTCGACCTGGTGGAGGCGGCGGGGAAGACCGTCGCTACGTATTCGGGTGGGATGCGGCGCAGGCTGGACATCGCGATGACGCTGATCGGGAATCCGCAGATCATCTTTCTGGACGAGCCGACGACCGGGCTTGATCCGCGCAGCCGGCGGACGACGTGGGAGATCATTCGCGGCCTGGTCAGGGGCGGTGTGACGATCTTCCTGACGACGCAGTACCTGGACGAGGCCGACCAGCTCGCCGACCGCATCGCGGTGCTGGACGGCGGCCGGATCGTCGCCGAGGGGACGTCCGAGGAACTCAAACGGCTGGTGCCGGGCGGGCATGTCCGGCTGCGGTTCGCCGGGCCGGGGGAACAGGACGCGGCGGCGCGCGTGCTCGGTGCGGTGACCAGGGACGACGACGCGCTCGCCCTGCAGGTGCCGAGTGACGGCGGCGTCCGGTCGCTGCGGGAGCTGCTCGGGCGGCTGGAGGACGCGGCCGTCGAGGTCGACGAGTTGTCCGTGCACACGCCCGACCTGGACGACGTGTTCCTCGCCCTCACCAGCCAGAAGGTTTCACGATGAGCGCGCTCGCGTCGGCGATGACCGACTCCGCGACGATGTTGCGCCGCAACCTGCGGCACGCGCTGCGCTACCCGTCCCTGACGGTCGCCGGGATCATGATGCCGATCTTCATCATGGTGCTCTTCGTCGGCGTGTTCGGGAACGCGCTCGGCGCCGGCGTCGGCGGCCCCGCCAAGGGCGACTACATCAACTACGTGGCGCCGGGGATCATCCTGATGGCGATCGCGTCCGGGTGCCTGCAGACGTCGGTCTCCGTGTGCGTCGACATGACCGAGGGCATCGTGGACCGGTTCCGGACGCTCGGGATAGCGCGGGCGTCCCTGCTGACCGGCCATGTGATCGGCAGCATGATCCAGACGTTGCTGAGCACGGTCGCGGTCATCGGGGTGGCCGTCGCGATGGGGTTCCGGACGAGTGGCGGCGTTCTCGACTGGCTCGCCGCGGCCGGGCTGCTGGTGGCGCTCACGTTCGCGCTGACCTGGGTGGGCGTCATGCTCGGGCTGCTGGCGAAGAACCCCGAGGGCGCGAGCAACACGCCGATGATCGTGCAGTTCCTGCCGTTCTTCGGCAGCGCGATCGTCCCGCCGGAGTCGATGCCGGCGGGGGTGCGGTGGTTCGCCGAGTACCAGCCGTTCACGCCGATCATCGAGACGCTGCGCGGGCTGCTGACGACGTCGCCGGACGGGGCCGACGCGGTGGCCGCCGCGGCCTGGTGCGCGGGGCTCGCCGTGGTCGGCTACGCGGCGTCGAAGGTGCTGTTCAACCGGAAGGCGCCCCGGTAGCGAGCGACCGCGCGGCGTCCCAGAGACCGGCGCGGGACAGGCCGGCGTACTCCGCCACGGCGGCGCGGTACGCCGGCTCGTCGGCGTCGAGGGCGGCGCGGCGGGCGGCCGCGGGGGACATGGTCGGCTGGAAGGAGCGGCTGAAGTGCACCCGCTCCGCCAGCGCGATCCGGCGCGCGGCGCGGGTCCGGTCGTCGTCGACCATGGCCAGCGCCAGCAGGAGCGCGCCGCAGATGGGCAGGTCCATGACGGCGGGCGGCAGCGGGTGCGCCGCCTCGGCGAGCAGCGCGGACAGCTTGCCGCGCAGCCCCTCGGCGAGGTCCTGGACGAGGTCGAGCCGCCCGTGCCGCGCGTGGGCGATGACGGCGGCGCAGTGGGTGTCCACCGTCCACGGGTCGAGGCCGGGCGCCGGGGCGGGGATCTCCTCGTCCGCGAGGCGTGTTGCCGCCTCCCGCCACAACCGCAGGCCCGTCTCGGCGTCGCCGCGTCCGAATGCGATCTCCGCGCGCACGCCGAGGCTGAAGGTGGCCATGCCCGGCGAGTCGTACGGGCCTTCGGCGATGGACTGCTCCAGCAGCCGCTCCGCCTCGTCGAACTCGCCGAGGTGGAGGTGGACGGCCGCGAGCGCCCACAGCAGCCCGAACATGTCGGGCCAGCCGTACCGGCCGAGGAAGTCCAGCGACACCTGCAGGTGGTGGGCGGCCGCTCCCGGCCGGTCGGTCTGCATCAGCAGCTCGCTGAGCCGCGAGTGGGCGATCAGCCGCAGCCACGGCGAGGGGGCGGTCTCCGCCGCGGCCGCCATCGCCTCCGTGACGTCCAGCGCGCCCGCCAGATCGCCCTCGTGCTCGCGGACGTAGCCGGTGACGCAGTCCGCGAGGGCCGCGAGCAGCGGGTGGTCGCCGGCGCGCATCCGGTCGAGCGCCGCGCAGTCCGGGCCGAGGATCTCGGGCGCGGACCCCACCAGGACGGCCAGCGCCCGGACGAGCCCGTCCGGCGGTGCGGGCGGGAGGCGGCGCAGCGCGACGAGCGCGCGGGTGACCCGCGGCCCCTTCAGCATGACCGTGGTGAGGACGCTCAGCGCCAGCGCCGTCCGCGTGGTGTCGACGTCCTGCGGGCCGGGACGGAACCGGCTCAGCACGCCGGCGGTCTCCTCGACCACAGTGATCATCCGGGTGAAGGCGGACTCCAGTGTCCACAGCCCGCCGAGCACCGCCGTGGCCGCGGCGACCGCGGGACCGTCCCGCCGGGCGAGCCCGTGCCGGAGCGACTGGAGGAGGTTGTCCTGCTCGGCCCGGACGCGTTCCAGCGGCGCGACGGGATCGGCCCCGAACAGCGCCTCGTGGTGCGCCGCCCCGAACTCGCGCGCCCAGGAGAGCAGCCCGTCCACCGCGCGTTCCGTCTCCCCTTCGGCATCGCGGTGGGACGCGCTGAACTCGCGGACGCTCTCCAGCATCAGGAACCGCGTGCCCGTGCCGTCCTCGGTCATGGTGAGCAGTGACTGGCCGACGAGGTCTTCCAGGACGTCCAGCGCGTCGCCGTCCAGCAGGTGGCGTGCCGCGTCCAGGGTGAAGCCGCCGGAGAAGATCGACAGCGCACGCATGGCGGCCCGGCCGGACGGCGTCAGCAGGTTCCAGCTCCAGTCGACGACGGCGTGCATCGTCCGGTGCCGGGACGGCGCGTCGCGGGCGTTGCCGCGCAGCAGCGCGAACCGGTCGTCCAGCCCGCGCGCGATCTCCGGCACCGACATCACGCGGACGCGCGCCGCCGCCAGCTCCACCGCGAGCGGCAGCCCGTCCAGGTGCCGGCACAGCTCCGCGACCGTAACGGCCGGCAGGCCCACCCCGGGACGCGCCGCGAGCGCCCGCTGCCGGAACAGCTCGGCCGCCGCCTCCAGAGCGAGCGCGGGCAGCGGATACACCGACTCCGACGTCAGGCCCAGCGGCGCGCGGCTCGTGGTCAGCACCCGCACGTCCCGCGTCATCGACACCAGGGCGCCGACGAGGCCGGCGACGCCGTCGACGACGTGCTCGCAGTTGTCCAGGACGAGCAGGACCGGGCCGGGGCCGAGCGCGTCCACGATCCCGGGGAGCGTCCCGCCGGGGCGGCGCGGCGCCTGCCGGGCCTCGCCCACGCCGAGCACCGACGCGACCTCGCCCTCCACGTCCCCGTCCCGCGCGACGCCGGCCAGCGCGACGACGTGCACGGCCCGCTGCGGCACGTCCCGCGCGACCGCGTTCGCCAGCCGCGTCTTGCCGAGCCCGCCTGGCCCGACGATCGAGGTCACGCGGGACGCCCGCAGCAGGTCCAGGACGGCGGCGAGGTCATCGGCGCGGCCGAGCAGCGGGTTCGGCTCATGCGCGACACCCCGCCGCACGGCCGGCGCCTCGTCCCGCAGAAGCTCTTGCTGGACGCCCTGCAAGACCGCGCCCGGATCCGTCCCCAGCGAGTCGCGCAGCGAACGCCGGTAGGACTCGTACCGGCCCAGCGCGGCGGACGGCCCGGCCGTCGCCGCCTCGCAGCGCAGCAGTTCGGCGAGGACCTCCTCGTCCCGTGGACACTCGCCGGCCACGGAAGTGAGCGCCTCGAACCCCTCGGCGTGCCGCCCGAGCCGGGCCAGGGCCAGCCCACGGGCCCGGCGCAACGTCCAGTACGTCGAGGCCCGCTCCGCGCGCAGGACGGAGAGGGCATCGTCCCCTTCATCCGGCTTCGGCGGCCCGACCCACAGCGCAAGCCCCTCCTCGGCATGCGACAGCGCCCCGGCATGGTCACCGTCGCGGGCGCATCGCGCACTCGCGGACGCGGCGAGCACCACCGCGCACGCGTCCACCTCGGACTCGTCCAACCCCAGCCGGTATCCGGTCGGCGTACTCGCGATGACGTCCGCACCCAGCTGAGACCGGGCCCGCGACACGACGACCTGGAGCGCCTTGGCCGGGTTCTCCGGACGACCGTCCGCCCACAACCCCTCGACCAGCCCCACGACGGACACACCCCCGCGCGGCTCGCCCGAGAGCAGCGCGAGAAGATCACGCACGCGCGGACTCGTAACGTCCCGCCCACGGCACGCGACCCGCGACAGCAAGGTCAGCTCCACAGGAGACAGGGTAGGACGAAGCCCCACAAACACGATAGATCTCGACTTCCCCGCCCCGCCTGAGGATCGGGGTCGCGTGGAAGTCGGTCGCGTTGCGGGGGTGGGTCAGTTGGTGCGGTAGTGGCGGCGGAGGGCTATTCCGGCGGCTACGCCGCCTGCCAGGGCGCCGGCGCCGGCGGCGGCTGGTAGGGCGACCATCGTTACCTTGCGGCCGGTGCGGAAGTCGTGGATCGGCCAGCCGTGCTCCTTGGCGTGGGCGCGCAACTCGGCGTCGGGGTTGACGGCGTGCGGGTGGCCGACGGCGGTCAGCATCGGCAGGTCGTTGATGGAGTCGCTGTAGGCGGAGCAGCGGGCGAGGTCGAGGCCCTCGCGGTTGGCGAGGGCGCGGACGGCCTCCGCCTTCGCCGGGCCGTGCAGCAGGTTGCCGACGAGGCGGCCGGTGTAGAGGCCCTCGCGGGTCTCGGCGACGGTGCCGAGTGCGCCGGTGAGGCCGAGGCGGTGCGCGATCGTCCGGGCGACCTCGACGGGCGTGGCGGTGACGAGCCACACCTGCTGGCCGGCGTCCAGGTGCTGGAGGGCGAGGGTGCGGGTGCCGTGCCAGATGCGGTCCGCCATCACCTCGTCGTAGATCTCCTCGCTGAGCTTGACGATGTTGGCGACCTTCTGGCCGGCGACGAACGCGAGCGCGGCCTCCTTGGCGCTGCCGATGTGCTCGGAGTTCTCGGTGCCGCGCATCCGGAACAGGGCCTGCCCCCACGCGAACATCGCGAGGTCGCGCATGGTGAACAGCTTGCGCGCGGCGAGCCCGCGCGCGAAGTAGTAGATGGACGCGCCGCGCATCATCGTGTTGTCGACGTCGAAGAACGCCGCCGCGGCGGGGTCGGGCACGGGGAGCGGACCGGGCGGGGCCGCGGCCGCGGCGGCGGCCTCCCCGGCGGTCTTGTGGTCCACGTCGCGCTGCCAGAATCGCCGCATGAGGCAGAAGCCTAGTCAACCGCCTCCCCGCGGCCATCGCCCCGGCGATGATTGCGACACTCTTCACTCCTGTCGTTCGCGGCCGCCACCAGCCGTTCACGCAGGACCTCGCGGAACCGCGGATCCGGCCCCGTCCCGCTCGCCCGCAGCCGGGTGAGCACGTCACTCTGCTCGCTGATCCGTCCTCGCCTCGTCTTCACCTGATCCTCCGAAGGATGTCCCGGTCTTCAGGCCGGGGAGGAATTCGGATTCCGCCGGGGAACGGCGCGGCGCGGCGCGGCCAGGACCCTCCAGGAACCGAGCCCCATGACATCGGAAAGTCATCACATGGATACTGAGTGTAGGTAAAGTGACGGTCATGCGGACCGCGTACAAGTGCCGGGCCTACCCCGACCCCGAGCAGGCGGCGATCTTCGCCCGCACGTTCGGCTGCGTCCGCCTGGTGTGGAACAAGACCCTCGCCGAACGCCGCCGCGCCTGGCAGACCGACCGCACGCCCACCACCTACAAGCAGACCGACGCCGCGCTCACCGCCTGGAAGAAGACCCAAGACCTGGCATTCCTGAACGAGGTCTCCAGCGTTCCGCTGCAGCAGGCGCTGCGCCACCAGCACACCGCGTTCGCCAACTTCTTCGCCGGACGCGCCCGCCACCCCCGCTTCAAAAGCCGCACCGGCCGCCAGTCCGCGCACTACACCCGCTCGGCGTTCCGGATGAAGGACGGGCATCTGTGGATGGCCAGGACCACCGCGCCGCTTGCGTTCATCTGGTCCTTCCAGGACGTGGACCCGGCCGGGCTGAACCCCACCATGGTCGTGATCTCCCGCGAGCCGGACGGCCGCTGGTATGTGACCTTCGCCATCGACGCCGACGTCCCCGAACCCCTGCCCGCCACCGGGCACGCCATCGGCATCGACCTGGGGGTGAAGGATTTCGCTGTCACCTCCGACGGGGACCGGGTCGCCAATCCCCGGCATCTGGACCGCAAGGCCGCCAACCTGGCCCGATACCAGCGGCGCATGGCCCGCAAGCAGCCCGGCAGCAACAACCGGCGCAAGGCCAAGACCAAGGTCGCCCGCGCCTGCCGCAAGGTCCGCAACGCCCGCCACGACTTCCTGCACCGCACCAGCACCAACCTCGTCCGCCAAGCGGACATCATCGTGATCGAAGACCTCGCGGTCGCCAACATGGTCAAGAACCGCAGCCTGGCCCGCGCGATCTCCGACTGCGGGTGGGGCGAGTTCCGCCGCCAACTGGAGTACAAGGCCGGACGTGCCGGACGCGTTTTGATCGTCATCGACCGGTGGTACCCCTCGTCCAAGACCTGCTCGGCCTGCGGGCACCTGCTCACCAAGCTGAGTTTGTCCACCCGGCACTGGACGTGTCCGGGCTGCCGCACCCGGCACGACCGGGACCACAACGCGGCCAAGAACATCCTTGCGGCTGGTCGAGCCGTAGCCGGGGCAGGCCCCGGCGATGTCTGTGGAGCCGATGTCAGACGGCAAGGGCCTTCCCTTCCGCAGTCGGCTGCGAAGCAGAAACCCCCACGGCGCGAGCCGTAGGAATCCCTTCCATCCGGGGAGGGGAGGAAGTCAAAGCCCGGTTCTCATTGGCCGCTCCCTTGCGGGTCCCGGCGCGTAGGGCGCCTCTGACCCGCAAAACGAGCGGGTGGCGCGGCGGGTTACGGCCCGGGGATCAATTGGTCAGTGGCGCAGGTCGGCCGGGAGCATGCGGCCCAGCGACCGGACGGCACGATACTGCAGTGCCTTGATCGCGCCCGGTTTCTTGTCCATGACCAGTGCGGTCTCGGCGACGGACAGGCCGTGCAGGAAGCGCAGGACGACGCACTCCTGCTGCTCCGAGCCGAGCCGCCGGACGGCCAGCAGCAGCGTGCGGTTGGTCATGGCGTCCAGGACGGTCCGCTCCGGCCCCTCGTGGTGGCGGTCCGGCTCGACCAGCTCGGCGGTGCAGACCTCCAGCCGGTAGCGGCCGGACTTGAAGTGGTCGGCGACGAGGTTCCGGGCGATCGTCACCAGCCAGGCGCCGAAGTCCTTGCCCTGCCAGTGGAAGTCGCAGATCCGGCGGAGCGCGCGCAGGAACGTCTCGCTCGTCAGGTCCTCGCTGAGGGAGTGCGTCCCGACCCGGTAGTAGATGTACCGGTAGACGAGCTCGACGTAGTGGTCGTAGAGGGAGCCGAACGCGTCGGCGTCGCCGTCCCGGGCGCGGAGCACCAGCGCCTTGAGGACCTCCGCCCGGTCGGCCCCCGGCTCGCCGGAGCGGGTGCGGGAAGGCCGAGGAAGCGGGATGACCCCGGCATCGAGGGTCAAGCTGCTCATGCAGTTCTCCTCGGGGCGTACGCGACCTCCGGCGTGATCTGCCACTCTAGATACCGGAAGGTACGAGAGGCAATGGCCGTTCCATGCCGCGATGCCCCGTCTTCCACGGTGCGGTTACCCGTCCGCTCGCGGCATCGGGCACCATTAGGCGCGATGGTCGATGCTCTTCTCGCGCTCCTGGCGACCCTTGGTGCCTTAACGGCCACCGGGTTGCTGGTCCAGCGCGCCCAAAAGGACCGGCTGCTCTACCTCATCGCCTGGTCGTTCACCCAGGTCGGGCTGACGCTCGCGCTGCTGTGCATGACGGTCGGGTTCATGGCGGGGTTCAACGGCCCGCTGTTCCGCGTCATGGAACTCGGCGCCGCGCTGATCGGGCCGGTCTGGCTCGCGCTCGGCATGGTCGAGCTGATCGCGCGGTACGTGCAGGTGCGGTTCGCCGCGTGGCTGTTCGCGATCTCCTACACGGTCGTCGCGATCGTCATCCTGCTCCTGGACCCGCTCAAGGGCTCGCTGTCCAAGAGCCTGCCCAAGCCGAGCGCCACCTACGACGCGCTGCCGCTGCTGCTGATCGACGGCGCGCACGTCATCGCGGTGATCTGCCTGGCCGCCTGCACCGGTGTGACCGCGTGGCTGGCGAGCAAGCAGGACCAGGAGGCCGCCGAGCTGCTGATCCCGATCGCGCTGATCGCGCTCGCGGGCGTGCTCGTGGTCAGCGGCACCCGCGGGTTCCTGCCCGCGCCGCTCGCGGTGATCGCGGTCGGCGCCGCCGCGGGCCTGGTCTGGTACGGCGCGATGCGCACGATCCCCGTCTACGACGAGGACGAGGGCTACGACGACTACGACGGTTACGGGGACGAGCCCGCGACCGGCTACGAGGAGCCGGCGTTCGCGGCGAAGGCCGAGCCGGTCCCGGCGCCGACCCCGTCGCCCGAGCCGCGGCGCGGCGAGCTGCGGTTCCCCGAGCCGGCCGCCGAGGAGCTGCGCTTCCCGTCCGACAACCCGGCCGGGCCCACCGCCGTCGATCCGCTCGGCGGCCCGTCCCGCGTGCCCGCGCCCGCCGCCCGGGAGCTGGCGAACGCGTGCGGCCAGATCACCGTCTACACGCTGCTGGACGGACGCGAGGAGGCGTTCGACCGGCTCGCCACCGACCTGGTGAAGGCGGCGCTCGCCGCCGAGCCGGACACGGTGATCTTCGCGTGCCACGAGGTGGTCGGCGGCCCCACGCAGCGGATCTTCTACCAGCTGTTCAAGGACGAGGCGGCGTTCGCCGCGCACCGCGGGCAGGCGCACCTGCGCCGCTTCCTGGCGGATTCCCGCACGCACGTGCTGGCCACGAACGTGATCGAGCTGAAGCTCGGCCCCGCCAAGGTGCCGCTGCCGGCCCCGGACTTCCCCGGGCGGTGACATGCCGGACGAGATCATGATCACGCTGCTCGGCAAGCCGGGCTGCCACCTGTGCGACGACGCCCGCGCGGTGATCGAGCGAGTAGCCGCCGACCTAGGCGTGTCCTGGAACGAACGTGACATCACGCAATCGGCGGACGACTACGAGCGGTACTGGGAGCAGATCCCGGTAACGCTGATCAACGGCGTCCAGCACGACTTCTGGCGCGTAGACGAGCCCCGCCTCCGCGAGGCCGTCACCGACCTCCAGACCCGTTGACTTGCGGCGTGTTGCCCTTATGCGGCTGCGGATAAGGGCAACACGCCGCAAGTCAACGGAGGGGCGGGTGTCGGGTCGGTCACATCCGAACGACATTCGGGTTGCCGCGGCGTAGGCTGCAAGTCCCTGTTGGACGGGCTTTCCGCGGCGCCGTCCGGCCCATGCGACCGGGGGGTGACTTTGTGCGCGTGTTCACAAAGGCTTAACCTGGTGGCCAGCCCTGGGGGCGGTCGAGCCGCGGTCGTCAGGCCGTTACCGAGCCGCGCGCACCGGGGCGAGGGGCTCACCGAGCGCCCCGTCCCCAGCGTCGAGCCCGAAGAGCAGGCCGTGACATCTCGACAGAACCGGCACCGCGAGCGCGGCGGCCGCGGCATCCCCGAAGCCACCGTGGCGCGGCTCCCGGTGTACCTGCGCGCCCTGACCGGGCTGCAGGAGCGCGGCGTCGCCACCGTCTCCTCCGAGGAACTGGCGGCGGCGGCCGGGGTGAACTCGGCCAAGCTCCGCAAGGACCTGTCCCACCTCGGCTCCTACGGGACGCGCGGCGTCGGCTACGAGGTCGAGTACCTCGTCTACCAGATCTCCCGCGAGCTGGGCCTCACCCAGGACTGGGTGGTCGCGATCATCGGGGTCGGTAACCTGGGCCGTGCACTGGCCGGCTACGGCGGCTTCGCGTCCCGCGGCTTCCGCGTGGCCGGCCTGCTCGACGCGGACGAATCCATCGTCGGCCAGGAGATCTCCGGCATGACGGTGCAGCACATCGACCGGCTGGAGGACATCATCGCGGGCCACGGCGTGTCCATCGCCGTGATCGCGACCCCCGCGGGCGCGGCCCAGGGGGTATGCGATCGCGTGGTCGCCGCGGGCGTGACGAGCGTGCTGAACTTCGCCCCGGTGGTCCTGTCGGTGCCCGACGGCGTCGACGTCCGCAAGGTCGACCTGTCCATCGAGCTGCAGATCCTCGCGTTCCACGAGCGGCGCAAGGCCGGCGGGCCGGACGGGGCCGCCCCGCTCGCCGCCGGCGACACGCCGCCGGGGACGTCGCAGTACGTAGAACCGGTGGAGGCGTGAGTCGGGTGACGATGAGCGAGGAAGCGGCATGAGCATTCTGGTGGTGGGGCTCAGTCACCGCAGCGCGCCCGTGGCGGTGCTGGAGCGGGCGGCGGTGGCCGGGGACGACCTGGCCAAGCTGCTGCACGCGGTGCACGACGCGCCGAACATCGCCGAGTCCGCGATCGTCTCGACGTGCAACCGGGTCGAGATCTACGCGGTGGTCGACAAGTTCCACGGCGGCGTCTCGGCGATCTCCGAGCTGCTGGCGCTGCACTCCGGCGTCCCGCTGGACGACCTGTCGCGGCACCTGTACGTCCACTACGAGGAGCGGGCCGTCCAGCACGTGTTCGCGGTGGCGTGCGGGCTGGAGTCGATGGTCGTCGGCGAGGGGCAGATCCTCGGCCAGATCCGGCAGGCGTTCAAGCTCGCGCAGGACGAGGGCACGCTGGGCCGCGACCTGCACGACGTCCTGCAGCAGTCGCTGCGGGTGGGCAAGCGCGCCCACCATGAGACCGGCATCGACAAGGCCGGCGCGTCGCTGGTCAGCGTGGGGCTGGACGTCGCCGTCCGGCATCTGGGCCCGCTGGACGGCGTCCGCGCGCTGGTGGTCGGCGCCGGTTCGATGAGCTCGCTGGCCGCGGCCACGCTGAGCCGCGCGGGAGCGCGCGAGGTGGTGGTCGCCAACCGCACCCATGAGCGGGCCGTCCGCCTCGCCGAGTCGCTGGACGTCCCGTCCCGCGCGGTCGAGCTGTCCGCGCTGGACACGGCGATGGCCGACGCCGACCTGGTGGTGTCGTGCACCGGCGCCGCCGGCCTGGTGGTGACCGCCGGCCAGCTGACCGCGCGCGGCGTCGGGGACGACGGGCGCCGCCGGTTCTTCCTCGACCTGGCGCTGCCGCACGACATCGAGCTGACCGTCCGCGACCTCGACGGCGTCGAGCTGGCCGGGCTGGACGATCTGCGCACCGAGCAGGAGGCGGCGAAGGCGATCGGCCCGGCGGCGGTGGACGCGGCCCGGCGGATCGTGTGCGAGGAGGTCGAGGCGTTCCTCAGCGCGGCCCGTGCCGCCGCCGTGGCGCCGACCGTCGTCGCGCTGCGCAGCATGGCCGCCGAGGTGGTGGACGCGGAACTGTCCCGGCTGACGGGCCGGCTGCCCGAGATGGACGACCGGGACCGCAGGGAGATCGAGCAGACCGTACGGCGCGTGGTGGACAAGCTGCTGCACGCGCCGACCGTCCGGGTCAAGGAGCTGGCGTCGGCGCCGGGCGGCGACTCCTACGCCGACGCGCTGCGCGAGCTGTTCGACCTGGACCCGAAGGCGCCCGAGGCCGTGGCCCGCGCCGATGTGAACGTGGAGACGGTGAACGCCCGGGCCGCGAGCGCCCGGGCGGTCAGTGCCCGGGACGCGGTCCCGGCGCGTGAAGGAGACGAGACGTGAGTACTGGCAAGGGCCCGCTGCGGCTCGGCACCCGCAAGAGCCTGATGGCGACCACGCAGTCGCAGGGCGTCGCGGACGCGTTGACGCGGCTGACGGGGCATGCCGTCGAGCTGGTCGGGGTAACCACGCAGGGTGATGTCTCCAAGGCCCTGCTCGCCCAGATCGGCGGAACGGGCGTGTTCGTCAACGCGCTCCGCGACAAGGTCCTGTCCGGTGAGGTGGACTTCGCCGTGCACTCGCTGAAGGACCTGCCCACGTCCGAGACGCCGGGGATCGCGCTGGCCGCGACGCCGCTGCGCGACGACCCCCGGGACGCGCTGTGCGGGCCGAGCAAGCTGGCCGACCTGCCGCGCGGCGCCCGCGTCGGCACGGGCTCGCCGCGCCGGGTCGCGCAGCTGCGCGCGCTCCGCCCGGACCTGGAGATCGTCCCGATCCGCGGGAACGCCGACACCCGGCTGCGCAAGATCGCCGACGGTGAGCTGGACGCGATCGTGCTGGCGCACGCGGGCCTGAAGCGGATCGGCCGGCTGGCCGAGGTCGGCGAGGTCTTCGACACCGACCAGATGCTGCCCGCGCCGGGCCAGGGCTCGCTCGCCCTCGAATGCCGCGCCGACCGCGACGACCTGCGCGAGCTGCTCGCGGAGGTCGACGACGCCGCGACCCGGCGCGCGGTCACCGCCGAGCGGACGATCCTCGCGGTGCTGGAGGCGGGTTGCTCCGCGCCCGTGGGAACATACGCTGCCGAAGTAGATGAAGAGCTGCATCTGACGGCGACCGTCGCGGCGATCGACGGAAGCCGGCAGATCAGGATGTCCGCAAGCGGCCACCCGGATGCCGCCGAGCAGATCGGCCGCGACCTCGCGGCCCGGCTGCTCGCGCAGGGGGCCGACCAGTTGATGGGGGAGCGCGATTGAGCCCCGCCGCGAAGAGCATCGCGGCGAGCAAGACCGCTGAGACCGAGAAGAGCACGGCGCTGAGCCGGACCACCGACCCGGGGACGGTCGCGATCGTCGGCATGGGCCCGGGCGATCCGGGGCTGCTGACGCTGCGCGCCGCCGCCGAGTTGGAACGCGCCGACACGGTCATCGTGAGCCGCGCGCACTGCCCCGCCGACGTCCTCGCGCACTGCCGCGCGGACGCCGAGATCATCGACACCGCCGAGGGCGACCCGGTCAAGCTCGCCGTCCGCGCCGCGAAGGCCGGCCGCCGCGTCGTCCGGATGTTCGCCGGCGACCCGGGCGTCGCCTGCGGCCTGGCCGCCGAGGGCGCCGCGCTGCACAAGGCGGGCGTGCCGTTCGAGGTCGTCCCGGGCGTGTCCGCCGTGACCGGTGTGCCCGGGTACGCGGGCATCCCGCTCACCGACCCCGAGCACCGCGAGTTCCGGTTCGTGGACGCCTCGGCGGGCGGCGTCGACTGGGAGCGGTTCGCGACGTCCGGCGCCACGCTCGTGATCGCCGGCGCGGAGGGCGCGGTCGCCGAGGTCGCCAAGGGCCTGGTCGCGGCCGGACGCGCCGACTCCACCCCCGCCGCGATGACGAGCCTCGGCACGACCACCGAGCAGGAGACCGTCGTGTCGACGCTGGGCAAGCTGGCGTCCGACACCAAGGGCATGGAGTCGCCCGCGCTGATCATCGTCGGGAACGTCGTGAAATGGCGTGACAAGTTGTCCTGGTTCGAGACCAAGCAGCTGTTCGGCTGGCGCGTCCTCGTGCCGCGCACCAAGGAGCAGGCCGCGTCGCTGTCGGACCAGCTGCGCGGGTACGGGGCCGTCCCGGACGAGGTCCCGACGATCTCCGTCGAGCCGCCGCGCACCCCGCAGCAGATGGACCGCGCCGTGAAGGGCCTCGTCACCGGACGCTACTCGTGGGTGGTGTTCACCTCCACCAACGCGGTGAAGGCCGTCCGGGAGAAGTTCACCGACTACGGCCTCGACGCCCGCGCGTTCGCCGGGCTGAAGGTCGCCGCCGTCGGCGAGCAGACCGCCGCCGCGCTGGTCGAGTTCGGCGTGCAGCCCGACCTCGTCCCGGCCGGGGAGCAGTCCGGGGAGGGCCTCGCGGCCGAGTGGCCGCCCTACGACGAGGACCTCGACCCGATCAACCGGGTACTGCTGCCGCGCGCCGACATCGCCACCGACGTGCTGATCGCCCGGCTGACCGAGCTGGGCTGGGAGTGCGAGGACGTGACCGCCTACCGGACGGTCCGGGCCGCGCCGCCGCCCGCGCCGATCCGCGAGGCGATCAAGGGCGGCGGGTTCGACGCCGTGCTGTTCACCTCGTCCTCCACGGTGAAGAACCTGATCGGGATCGCCGGCAAGCCGCACAACGTGACGGTGATCGCCGTGATCGGCCCGCAGACGGCGAAGACCGCCGAGGAGTACGGGCTGCGCGTCGACGTCATGGCGGACAAGCCGTCCGTATCGGCCCTCGCCGAGGCGCTCGCGGAGTACGGTGCGAAGCGGAGGGCGGCCCAGATCGAGGCGGGAGACCCGCTCCGCAAGCCCAGCCAGATGCGCCGGGGGGCCCGGCGCCGGAAGTAGATCCGTACAGAGGGAATCCATGTCCGCACAGTTCCCCGTCGCACGCCCGCGGCGGCTGCGCCGCACGCCCGCGCTGCGCCGGATGGTCGCCGAGACGCGGCTCGCGCCGGCCGACCTCGTCCTGCCGATGTTCGTCAAGGAGGGCATCGCCGAGCCGCAGCCCGTCGCGTCCATGCCGGGCGTGTTCCAGCACACCCGCGACAGCCTGCGCAAGGCCGCGCACGAGGCGGCCGAGGCCGGCGTCGGCGGCATCATCCTGTTCGGGATCCCGGCGGTGAAGGACGGCACCGGGTCCGCCGCCGACGACCCGGACGGCATCGTCCAGCTCGCGCTGCGCGACCTGGCGTCCGACCTCGGCGACGCGGCCGTGGTCATGACGGACCTGTGCCTGGACGAGTACACCGACCACGGGCACTGCGGCATCGTCACCGGCGCCGGCGAGATCGAAAACGACGCCACGCTGGAGCGGTACGCGTCCATCGCGGTCGCGCAGGCTGAGGCGGGCTCGGCGGTCGTCGGCCCGTCCGGGATGATGGACGGACAGGTCGCCGCGATCCGCCGGGCCCTCGACACGGCCGGCTTCGCCGACACGGCGATCCTCGGGTACTCGGTGAAGTACGCGTCCGCCTACTACGGCCCGTTCCGCGACGCCGCCGAGTGCGCGCCCCAGTTCGGCGACCGCTCCACCCACCAGCAGGACCCGGCGAACGCCGACGAGTCGCTCCGCGAGGTCTTCCTCGACCTCGACGAGGGGGCCGACATGGTCATGGTGAAGCCGGCCGGCGCCTACCTCGACATCGTCCGCCGCGTCCGCGACGCCGTCGACGTGCCCGTGGCCGCCTACCAGGTGAGCGGCGAGTACGCGATGATCGAGGCCGCCGCCGAGAAGGGCTGGATCGACCGCGACCGCACCATCATGGAGTCCCTCACCTCCATCCGCCGCGCCGGCGCCGACATCGTCCTCACCTACTGGGCGACGGAAGCGGCCCGCCGGCTGTCCTAGGACGCCTCTAGTTACTTAGGGTCGTTTTACGGGGGGTGGCGTGTCTGGGCGTGACACGGGCGGGCATCATCGGTAGCCAGGGAACCACGCGCGACCTTGGGCTATTGGGGGGCGAGATGCTGGCGGTCACGGGGCACAGGCGGCAGAAGGCGGCACGGAACCGGATGGCCGCGGTGGCGCGGGAGTACGCCGATCTCGGGTGGCCGTGCTATCCGGGGGCGCACGCCGGCGCCGTCCGGGCGTGTTCGTGCGACCGGATCGGGTGTCCCGACCCGGGCGCGCATCCGGTATCGGCGGCCTGGGCGCACCAGGCCACCGTCGACCCCGAGGTGATCGAACGCTGGTGGGGGAAACGCCCGGAGGCGAACATCATCCTGCCGACGGGCCGGGTCTTCGATGTCTTCGACGTCCCGGCCGCCGCAGGCGCCATCGCACTCGACCGGATCGAGCGGGAGGAACGTCCCGTCGGTCCGGTCGCCTCGTTCGGGGGCGAGCGGCACCTGTTCTTCGTCGCGACGCGCGGCGCGCCCGCCGACGAGGACGAGTGGTGGTCGTGCCACCTCGACACGCTGCCGGAGGACGTCGCCGAGACGCCGGGGATGCGGTGGCACTGCCGCGACAGCTACGTCGTCGCACCGCCGTCCGTCCTGCCGTACGGGCGCGAGGTCGCCTGGCTGCGGCCGCCGGGCCGGGACGCACTGCCCGACCCGCTGCGGCTCCTGGAGGTCCTCGCGGACGCCTGCGAGGACGCCTGAGCCGGGACGCCTACGCCGCCGAGCGCGGCGCCTTGATGGCGGGCTTGGCGCCCCACTTGGAGTAGGTGCCGCGCTGCATCTGGTTGCGGCCCTTCTCCGGCCCGGCGCGGACCCAGAACGCGACGGGCCGGTGGCCCGCGTCCAGCTTGATGGCGAAGGCGATCTGCTGGGCGCCGGTCGCCTGCGCCATCCGCCCGTACATGGGGCCGAGCTCGGGCGCCTGCGCCAGCGTCGCCGCCGGGGCCTCGCCCTCGTAGATGCCCTTCGCCAGCGTCAGCTTCGTCGCCGACCGCAGCAGCGTCGTCAGGTTCGTGACGGAGCTGCCCTGCCGGACCTGGTCGGCCGCCGCAGGGTAGCCGCGCCCGCCGAGCGCGGACGACTTCCACTTCTTGCCCACGCGCACGTAGAGCCGGTCCTGGACGAGGACGGCGGGCAGCGCCTTGCGGGCCGACCCGGAACCGGCGAGCGACATCGAGAAGGACACCTGCCCGCCCTGCACCGCGAACGTGCCCCGGCTGGTCACCGGGAAGCCGCAGCAGCCCGTCTGCCGGTAGCTGAACGCGGCGCCGGGGGCCTGCACGACGGCCTGGTCGATCTGCGCGATGAGCGGCGCCGGGTTGACGCCGCCGACGGGCAGCGTCGGCTGCGGGGTGCTGCTCTGCGCCGGGGTCGGCTCGGGCGGCGGCGTCTTCGCCTGGTCCTTCTGCAGCAGCATCACCGCGCCCGCGCCGCCTCCGGCGACGACCACGACGGCGGCGGCCACGGCGAGCCAGCGCAGCCGGGACGCGCCGCCGGGCTGCTTGCCGGCGACGACCGGGTTGCGGCCGCTGCTGCGGGCCGGCTTCGGCTTCGGCGGCTCGGGCTGCAGCGCGGCCTGCGCGGCGAGCTCGGTGAGCCGGCCGCGGCCCTGCGCCTCCCACGACGGCCCGTAGGCGGACACGGCCGCGTCCTCCAGCGCGCCGAGGAAGTCGGCGGCGGACTTCGGCCGCTCCTGCGGCTCCTTCGCGAGGCCCTGGTGGACGAGGGCGCGCAGCGGCCCCGGCACCTCATCCGCGGGGATCGGCGCCTCGCGGTGCAGCCGCGCCATGTTGCGGCCCGCGTACGCGGGCCGGCCGGTGAGCGCCTCGTAGAAGATCGCGGTGGCGGCGTACACGTCGGTGGCCGCGGTGGCGGGCTCGCCGTCCCACAGCTCCGGTGCCGCGTACTGCGCGCCGAACCGCACCTCGGTGCCGGCGGGCGCGGTCGCGAAGTCGGTCAGCTGCGCGTTGCCGTCCGCGTCCAGCAGGATGTTCGCCGGGCGGAGCGCGCCGTGCACGACGCCGCGCTCGTGCGCGGCGGCGAGGCCGAGCAGCACGCCGCCCAGCACCGACAGCGCCGCGAGCGGCCCGGCGGGGCCCTGCGCGGCGAGCACCCGCCGCAGGCTGACGCCCTCGACCCACTGCATCACGATCGCGGCGCCGTCCGCGGACTCCACGAAGTCGTAGAAGTCGACCACGTTGGGGTCCTCGAGCTGGGACAGGGGGCGCGCGGCCGCCCGGAAGCGCGCCAGAAACGCCTCGTCGGCCGCGAGCGCGCCGTCGAGGTATCTGATCGCTACCTTCGTGCCGGTCTGGTCGTCGACCGCCAGCACCACCCGGCCCGAGGCTCCGCCGCCCAGCTCCCGCTCGTGGGTGAACCCCGGGACCGTCCAGCCGTCAACCACGTTGAAAGCCCATCCCTCCGATGTCGTACTTGGTGGAATATCGGCCCGTACGCCGCGAGGTCAAGGCAAGTCGCCGAACTGCAACTGAGAGACTGCAACCGTGACTGATTTCGACCGTTCCCAGCAGCTGTTCGACCGTGCCGCCGGAGTCGTCCCCGGCGGCGTCAACTCCCCGGTGCGGGCCTTCGGAGCCGTCGGCGGGACGCCCCGCTTCATGGCGTCCGCGCGCGGCCCGTACCTGACGGACGCCGACGGGAACACCTACGTCGACCTGGTGTGCTCGTGGGGCCCGATGATCCTCGGGCACGCGCACCCGGCCGTGCTCGAGGCGGTGCGGGACGCGGCGGGCCGCGGCACGTCCTACGGCGCGCCGACGCAGGGCGAGGTGGAGCTCGCCGAGGAGATCGTGTCGCGGACGCCGGTGGGCAAGGTCCGCCTCGTCAACTCGGGGACCGAGGCGACGATGTCGGCGATCCGGCTGGCGCGCGGCTTCACCGGACGCACCAAGATCGTGAAGTTCGCGGGCTGCTACCACGGGCACGTCGACTCGCTGCTCGCCGCGGCAGGGTCCGGCGTCGCGACGTTCGGGCTGCCCGACACGCCGGGCGTGACCGGCGCGACCACCGCCGACACGCTGATCCTCCCGTACAACGACGTCACCGCCGCCGAGATGGCGTTCGACGAGCACGGCACCGACATCGCGTGCGTCATCACCGAGGCCGTCCCGTGCAACATGGGCGTGGTGCCGCCGCTCGACAACTTCAACGCGCTGCTGAAGCGGCTGTGCGAGCGGTACGGGGCGCTGCTCGTCATCGACGAGGTCCTCACCGGGTTCCGCGCGTCCCGGTCCGGGTGGTTCGGAATCGAGGGCGTGGCCGGCGACCTGATGACGTTCGGGAAGGTGATGGGCGGCGGGCTGCCCGCCGCCGCGTTCGGCGGCCGCGCCGACGTCATGGACCACCTCGCCCCGGCCGGCCCCGTCTACCAGGCGGGCACGCTCTCGGGGAACCCGCTCGCGACCGCCGCCGGGCTCGCCACGCTGCGCAACGCCACCGACGAGGTGTACGCGGCGATCGACCGATCGGCGGAGACCGTGTCGAAGGCGGCGTCGGAGGCGCTGGAGCGGGAGGGCGTCCCGCACTCGCTGCAGAACGCCGGCAACCTGTTCTCGATCTTCTTCAGCGAGGCGCCGGTGGGCGACTTCGCCGCCGCGCAGCGCCAGAACTCCAAGGCGTACGCGGCGTTCTTCCACGCCGCGCTGGAGCACGGCGTCTACCTGCCGCCATCGGCGTACGAGGTGTGGTTCCTGTCGGCCGCGCACGACGAGGAGGCGCTGGGACGCATCCTGGACGCCCTCCCGCACGCCGCCCGCGCCGCCGCCCAGGCGTCCTAGAGGGCCTGGAAAGCCCTCATCGCGGCGGCGACCGACTCGGGACGCGGTGCGCGCAGGGGAGCGCGCACCGCCGGGTCGTCGATCAGCCCGATCTCGGCCAGGCACGCCTTGAGGACGGCCGGCGCCGGTTCGCTGAACAGCGCCTCCACCATCGGCAGCAGCCTGTTGTGCGTGGCCAGCGCGTCGCCTCCGAGGGTGTGCATCGTCGCGTAGGCGGACGGCGCGAGGCACGCGCACGCGGCGATGCCCCCGGCCGCGCCGAGTCGCAGCATCGGGTAGATGTACGCGTCGTCCCCGCAGAGCACGGCCTTGCCGGGGTTGGACGCCAGCATGGTGAGGGTGTCGGCGTCGATGCCGCCCGCGCAGTGCTTCATCCCGACGACGCAGTCGAGCGCGAGGATCTTGAGGAGGGTGTCGGCGCTGAGATGCTTCCCCGTCCGGTACGGGATGTTGTACGGGACGAGCGGGACGTCCACCGCCGCGCCGATGGCGGCGAAGTGCTCGACGACGGCCTCGTCCGACGGGCGCAGGTAGTACGGGACGACGACGAGCAGCGCGTCGGCGAACGCGGCCCTCTCGCGGGCTTGCCGGATCGAGTCGGCGGTGCCCATCGTCCCGGCGCCGACAATGAGCGGCGTCCCGTGCTCGTCGCTGACGGCGCGGCACACCTCCAGCGCCGTCCGCTGCTCGTCCGGGGTCAGCATGGCGGCCTCGCCGGTCGTGCCGAGCGCGACGAGGCCGTCCACGCCGTTCTGCAGGCAGTGGACGGCGAGCCGTTCGAGCGACTTCGCGTCCACCTCGCCGGAGCGGGTGAACGGCGTGACGAGCGAAGCGTGGATTCCGTGCATGTCAGGTCACCTCGTTGGTCGGAGCCGGGGCGATGCGCCACCGCGACGGCAGCCGGACGCTCCCGGCGGCGACCCCCGCGATGATCAGCGCGGCCCCGGCCAGCCGCGTCGCGTTCACGTGCTCGCCGAGCAGGAGGGCCGCCGACACGAGCCCGAACGGCGGGACGAGCAGCGAGTACATGGCGACGGTGCCCGCCTCGTACCGGCGTATCAGCCACCCCCACGCGCCGAAGCCGAACAGCGTGGCGACGTAGGCGATGAACGCGAGCGACGCGACGCCGGCGACCGACAGGTGCCGCGCGGAGTCCGGCAACGCACCCGGCCCCTCGAAGATCAGCGACAACACGAACAGTGGGACGGGCGGCACCAGCGACATCCACACCATGAACCCGAACGCGTCGACCGGCTGCTCGGTGACCTGGTTCATCCGCCGCATCCCGACGTTCGCCAGCCCCCAGCCGGCCGCACCGCCGAGGCAGATCAGGAACGCCGCCACCGGGGAGCCGCCCTCGGCCTGCGCCACGCCGAGCAGCGAGACGCCGGCGAACGCGACGACCATCCCGGCGACCTGCCGGGCGCCGAGCCGCTCGCCCAGCAGCAGGCCCGCGAACAGCGCCGTGAAGACCGCCTGGACCTGGAGCACGACCGACGCGAGACCCGCCGGCATGCCCATGTTCATCCCGATGAACAGCAGCCCGAACTGCCCGACGCCGAGCGGCACGCCGATCAGCACGAACCAGCGCGCGGCGACGGGCGGCCGGCGGACGAAGAAGACCGCCGGCAGTGCCGCGGCCGTGAACCGGAGCGCGGCCATCAGCAGCGGCGGGAAGTCGTCCAGGGCCACCTTGATCGGGACGAAGTTGAGCCCCCACAGCGCCGCGATCACGGTGGCCAGCAGGACGTGGCGCGATCTCATCCCCCGATCGTGCGCGCGCATTTTATTTAGGACAAGCGAGTAATGCTTGACACCTCGTTTTAGTATTGCTTCATGCTTGATCTGGAACGGCTGCGCGCCCTCCACTCGGTCGCGACCTACGGCTCGGTCAGCGCCGCCGCCGACGTCCTGCACGTCACCACGTCCGCCGTGTCCCAGCAGCTCGCGAAGCTGGAGCGGGAGACCGGGCAGAAGCTCCTGGAGCGCAACGGCCGCGGCGTCCGGCTGACCGACGCCGCAGAACTACTCGTCGCGCACGCCGAGCGGATCCTGTCGCTCGTCGAGCAGGCGCAGGCCGACCTGGAGGCGCACCGCGGCTCCGTCGTCGGCCAGCTCACCGTCGCCGCCTTCCCGACCGCCGTCCGCGGGCTGATGCCCTCGGCGCTGTGCGCGCTCCGCGTCGACCACCCCGAGCTGCGCGTCCTGCTCCGCGAGGAGGACCCGATGCGCAGCATGCCGCTCGTCTCGCGCGGCGACATCGACATGGCCGTCGTCCAGGACTGGAACAACGAGCCGCTGCCCTTCCACGACGGCCTGCACAAGGGCGTCATCTGCGACGACGTCGCGGACGTGGCGCTGCCCGCCGACCACCCGCTCGCCGGGCGCGACACGATCGACCTCAAGGAACTGGCCGGCGACCCCTGGATCAGCTCCGTGCCGGACAGCATCTGCTGCGACTGGCTGCTGCGCACCCTCCGCGCCGTCGACAGCGAGCCCCGCATCGACCACATGGCCTACGAGTTCGCCACGCAGCTGTCCCTGGTCGCCGCCGGGCTCGGCAACGTGATCCTGCCGCGCCTCGGCCGCTGTGACGTCCCGCCGGGCGTGGCCGTCGTGCCGCTGTCCGCGCCGCTGTCGCGCCGGGTGTACGCGGTGTGGCGGGAGGAGGCGGCGCGGCGCCCGGCGATCCGCGCGGCCGTCACCGCGCTGCGCGCCGCCGTCCCGGCCGGCGTCCCCGCGGTCACCCCCGTACCGGTCTGACCTGTTCCGTCCGGCTCGCCGCGAATGATCGCCGTTCGGTAGGTTCGTCGCGATCATGGACTTGCGGAGGGGCGGCGTGGACGGGGAGTGGCGGGTCGACGGGTACACCGAGGTGCGCGAGCTCGGCGCGGGCGCGCAGGGGCGGGTGGCACTGGCCCGGCACGACCGGTCCGGGACGCTCGTGGCGATCAAGTACCTGGCGACCCGGGCGGACGAGGCGGACCGCGAGCGGCTCCGCCACGAGGCCCTGATGCTCGGGCGGGCCGGCAGCCCGCACGTGGCGCGCCTCTTCCGGCTCGTCGAAGGGCCGGAGACGTCCGCCATCGTCATGGAGGCCGTCGACGGCGTCTCCCTGAAGGAGCTGCTGGAACGGCACGGCGCGCTCGGGCCGGAGGCGTCGCTGGCCGTCCTCAAGGGTTCGCTGCTGGGTCTGGCCGCGGCGCACGCGGTCGGTGTCGTGCACCGCGACTACAAGCCCGCGAACGTCGTCGTCCCCGCGGACGGGCGCAGCCGCCTTGTCGACTTCGGCATCGCTACCCCGGCCGGGCAGGAGGCGGGCGGCGCCGGCACCCCGTACTACATGGCGCCCGAGCAGTGGAGCCGGCACGTCGCCACGCCGTCCACCGATGTGTACGCGGCCACCTGTGTCTTCGTGGAGTGCGTGACGGGGCGGCGGCCCTACACGGGCAATCGCGCCGAGTTGATGAACGCCCACCTCAGCGGCGAGGTCCCCGTTGAGGCGGTGCCGGAGGCGCTGCGGCCGCTCGTCCTGCGCGGCATGGCCAGGGCGCCGGAGGACCGGCCGGCAGGTGCGGCCCTCTTCGTGGACGAACTGGAACGCACCGCCCGCAAGACCTACGGCCAGGACTGGGAGGCGCGCGGCGTCCACGCCCTGTCGGCGGGCGCCGTCGCGCTCGCCGCGCTGTTCCCGCTCGCCGCCTGGCCCGCCCCGGCCCCCGGGGCCGTCTCCTAAAACACTCTGAACCCGCCCACGAAGCGGCGAGTCGCAATCTCGGTGCGCCACGCCGCCACTAACACAACAACCACAACACCATACACCACACCACCACACACCACCACACAAA
>NZ_JABXFD010000439.1 GCF_013372625.1 Actinomadura sp. BRA 177 | reverse complement strand
GTAGATCCTTCCGTTTTCGTGGGGAGGGTCCGATGTGTATAAGCGCCAGTGGCGGGCGCCGTCGCCTCCCCCGCCGCGGCACCGCCCGCCGCCGCCCGCACCGCCCCGCTCAGCACCGCCGTGGTGATCGTCGGGGCCGGGCTGTCCGGCCTGACCGCCGCCCGCGACCTCGCCGCCGCCGGGCGGTCCGTGCTCGTCCTGGAGGCCCGGGAGCGGCCCGGCGGCCGCGTGTACGGGCTGCCGCTCGGCGACGGCACCACCAGCGAGGGCGGCGCCGAGTTCATCGGCCCGACGCAGGACCGCATCGCCGCACTCGCGCAGGACATGGGCGTGGCCACCTTCAAGACCTACAACGAGGGCAAGAACGTCTACTACCGCAACGGCAAGCGGTCCCTGTACGCCACCGACGGGCTGCTCGGCGCGGTCCCGCCGGACTGGGGCGTGATCGACCTGGAGCTGGCGCTGCTCAAGCTCGGCAACATGATCAAGGACGTGCCGGTCGGCGAGCCGTGGAAGGCGGCGAAGGCCGAGGAGTGGGACGCCCAGACGTTCTACACCTGGTCGCGGTCCAACTCGCTGAGCAGCGGCGCGCGGTTCCTGATGGACGCGTTCGCCTCGTCCACGCTGTCGATGCGCTCGCAGGAGATCTCGCTGCTGTACCTGCTGAACTACGCGGCCTCGGCGGGCAACGAGAGCACCCCGGGGACGATCGACCGGCTGATCAACACCAAGGACGGCGCGCAGGAGTCCCGGTTCGTGGGCGGCTCGCAGGAGGTGCCCGTCCGGCTGGCGGCCCGGCTGGGCGACATCATCCGCTACAACGCGCCGGTGCGGTCGATCGCGACCGGCTCGGGCGGCGTCACCGTCACGGCGGACGGGATCACGGTGTCGGCGAAGCGGGTCATCGTGGCGATGTCCCCCGCGATCGCGAACAAGATCGACTACTCGCCGGCGCTGCCCGCGAGCCGGGCGCAGCTGATGCAGCGCTACCCGATGGGCTCGATCGCCAAGTTCGTCGGCGTCTACGACACGCCGTTCTGGCGGGCGGACGGCCTGACCGGGCAGGCGGTCGCCGACAGCGGCGCGATCGACGCGACGTTCGACAACAGCCCGCCGGACGGGTCGCGCGGCATCCTGATGGGCTTCATGAACCAGGCGAACATCCGCAAGCTGGACGGCGCGTCCGGTGCCGAGGTGCGCGCGGCGGGCCTCGACTCGTTCACCAAGCTGTTCGGCGACAAGGCCGCCGACCCGAAGATCACGGCGTTCCAGCGCTGGGACAACGAGATGTGGAGCGGCGGCGGCCCGGTCGGCATCGCCCCGCCCGGCGCGCTCACCGCGTTCGGCCCCGCGCTGCGCGCCGCGTGCGGCCCGATCCACTGGGCGGGCACCGAGACGTCCGACTACTGGACGGGCTACATGGACGGCGCCGTCCGCTCCGGCGAACGCGTCGCCAAGGAGGTCCACGCGGCCCTCTGACCGTTGACTTGCGGCGTGTTGCCCTTATGACGGCATCGATAAGGGCAACACGCCGCAAGTCAACGAAGCGGGGCTACAGGGCGGCGGCCATCTCCTTGACCTTCTCGATCAGGGCGAGGCGGCTCTTGTGGTCGCCGGCGATCGGGGCGACGTTCAGCGTCGTGACGCCGGACTCCTTCATCGCGGCGAGCCGCTCGCGGACGTGGCCCTCGGAGCCGATGAGCGACATCTTCTCCAGCAGCTCCTGCGGGACCTTGGCGGCGGCCTCGTCCTTCTTGCCGTCCAGGTACAGGTCCTGGATCTCCTCGGCCTCCTTCTCGAAGCCGTACCGGCGGGCGAGGTCGTTGTAGAAGTTCTTGCCCTTGGCGCCCATGCCGCCGATGTAGAGCGCCGCCATCGGCCGGCCGAACTCCAGGAAGCCCCGCACGTCGTCGCCGATGGCGAGCGGGGCCTGCCCGACCACGTCCAGCTCGCCGAGCGCGGGGTCGCGCTTGGCCTTGCCGGCGGCGAGGGAGGCGCCCCACACGTCCGCGGCCTTCTCCGGCATGTAGAAGATCGGCTCCCACCCGTTGGCGATCTCGGCGGTCTGCTCGACGTTCTTCGGCCCGATCGCGGCGACCAGGATCGGGATGTCGGCGCGCACCGGGTGGTTGATGAGCTTCAGCGGCTTGCCGAGGCCGGTGCCCTGCTCCGGGGGCAGCGGCAGCTTGTAGTACTTCCCGTCGTGCTGGAGCCGCTCCCGGCGCCACACCTTGCGGCAGATCTCGATGACCTCGCGGGTGCGGCCGAGGGGCGCGGTGTAGGGGACGCCGTGGAAGCCCTCGATGACCTGCGGGCCGGACGCGCCGATGCCGAGCGTGAACCGGCCGTCCGACACGTAGTCCAGGCCGGCGGCGGTCTGCGCCGTCGCCGTCGGCGTCCGCGAGTAGATGTTCAGGATGCCGGAGGCGATCTCCACCCGCTCGGTCTTGGCGGCGATGTAGCCCATCTGGCTCACCGCGTCGAAGCTGTACGCCTCCGCGACGTACACGATGTCGAGGCCGGCCTTCTCGTAGTCGGCCAGCTCCTCGACGGTCTCCTTGAAACCGCCGGAGTAGCTGAGCGCCATCCCGATGCGCATCGCGCCATCCCTTCCGTAAACCGAATCCGATTCCAGTGAACGTAACCTACTCCGGCGGCCCGTCCGGGACGAGGGTCAGGGCAGCGCGGGACCGTGCAGCGCGTCCAGCGCCGGCCGGTACAGGTCGGTGCGGATCTTCGCGAGGGTCTTTCCGTTCTTGCCCGCCAGCGACGCCGCCCACTCGACGGCGGCGGGGAGCACCTCGTCCTCGGCGGCGGTGCGCTGGACGATCCCGGCCGCCAGCGCCTGCTCGGCGGTGTACCGGCGGCCGGTGAGCATGGCCTCGTGCGCGGCCGCCTTCGGCAGCCGCTCCTTGATCAGCAGGTTCATCCCGGGCGTGAAGCTCATCCCCAGATCGACCTCGGGGAGGCAGAAGTAGCCGCGGCCGGTCCGCATGACGGCGAAGTCGTGGGCGAGAGCGAGCATCCCGCCGCCCGCGAACGCGTGCCCGTTGAGCGCCGCGATCGTCGGCATCGGCAGCTCCAGGACGCGCGCGAACAGCCCGTGCACCCGCCCCAGGTACTCCGCGAACTTGTCCCCGTTCGCGCCGAGCCAGTCCAGGTCGAGGCCGTTGGAGTAGAACTTGCCGGTGCCCACGGTGACCAGCGCGCCCGGCCCGTCGTTCTTCGCCACGGTGTCGAGCGCCCCTTCGACCGCGCCGAGGAAGTCGGGGCTGAACCGGTTCTCACCGGCGTCGAACCGCAGGACGTACACGTCTCCGTCGCGCTGGAGGTCGATCACGAGGCTCTCCTTCATCCGTGCCTGAGCGGAACCCTACTCGTCAGTAGCCGGCGGGAAGACCATGCAGGTCGTCGTGCCGTGCGCGACGAGCTTGCCGTCGGCGTTCATGATCCGCCCCTCGGCCGTCGCGACCTTGCGTCCCATGTGGACGGTCGTCCCCTCGCACACGAGCCGCCCGCCCTCCAGCGGCACCGCCCGGACGAAGTTCACCTTCAGCTCCAGCGTCGTGTAACTCGCGCCCTCGGGCAACGACGTGTGCACCGCGCACCCCATCGCCGAGTCCAGCAGCGTGGACATGATCCCGCCGTGGACGGTCCCGAGCGGATTGCTGAAGTCGGTGCGCGGCGTCAGGGCGAACACGACCCGTCCGGGCTCCAGGCTCTCGGCCGTCATGCCGAGCAGGGCGCCGATCCCGTACCCCTTCTCGACCCCCATGTTGAGCAGCTCCTTCAGCTGCTCCAGCCCCGCCGTGCTCGCCATGCCGCCTCCCTGTATGACGTCCGTCATAAAGAGCCTGTCCCATGATGCTCGTCATAGTCAAAGCGCCAACCCTATGATGAATGTCATAATCGGGTCATGGGAACCGACAGCCGGGAACGCATGGTGCGCAGCGCCGCCTACCTCTTCCGCGAGCGCGGCTACAGCGGCACCGGGTTCCGCGACGTCATCGCGCACAGCGGCGCCCCGCGCGGGTCGATCTACCACCACTTCCCGGACGGCAAGGCGCAGCTCGCCGAGGAGGCCGTCCGCTACGCCGGCGAGTTCCTCAACGCCGGCATCCTGGCCGCCACCGAGGGTGGTGACGCCGCCTCCGCGGTGGACGCCTTCGTCGGCTGGTGGCGGCAGGTCCTGATCAAGAGCGAGTTCCGGGCGGGCTGCCCCGTCGTCGCGGTCACCGTGGAGTCCCACGACGACGCCCCGCAGCTCGCCGCGGCCGCCGCGGCGGTGTTCGGCCGCTGGCAGGACACCCTGGCCACCGGCCTCGGCAACGCCGGCGTCCCCGACGACCGCGCCGCCCGCCTGGCCCGCCTCATCGTCGCCGCCGTGGAGGGCGCCACCATCCTCTGCCGCGCCCACCGCGACGTGGCCCCCCTGGACGACGTGGTCGGCGAACTCAAGGAGCTGACGCGAACAGCCGTTCAGGGGGGTTAACGGCACCGGCTCCGCATGTGCTAAGGGGCGGACTGCTCGGCGAGGAGTTCGGCTATCGCCTGGAGGGCCAGGACGTAGGACATGGGGCCGAAGCCGGCGATGGTGCCGGTGGCCACGCCGGCGACCACGGAGGTGTGGCGGAACTCCTCGCGGGTCGCGGGGTTGGTGATGTGGACCTCGATAAGGGGGGCGGTGCGCTGGGCGAGCGCGTCGCGGAGGCTGTAGGAGTAGTGGGTGAACGCGGCCGGGTTCAGGACGATGGGGACGCGCTCGTCGGCGGCCTCGTGCACCCAGTGCACCATCTCGGCCTCGTCGTCGGTCTGCCGGACCTCCACGCTGAGGTCGAGGCGGCGGCCGGTGTCGCGGCAGAGGGCGGCGAGCTCGTCGAAGCTGGTCGTCCCGTACTTGTCGGGCTCGCGGACGCCGAGGCGCCGCAGGTTCGGACCGTTCAGGACGAGCACGCGGTTGGTCATGGGGTGAGCTCCCGGTAGGCGGCGGCGAGCAGGTCCTCGTCGGGGCCTTCGAGGCGGCCGGGCTCGGCGATGCCGTCCAGGACGACGAAGCGGAGCGTCGTGCCGCGCGACTTCTTGTCGATGGTCATGGTGGTGCGCAGGCCGGGCCAGTCGGCGGCGTAGGAGATCGGCAGCCCGACCGAGGTGAGGACGTCGCGGTGCCGCCGGACGGTCTCGGCGGGCAGGCGGCCGGCGAGGCGGGCGAGTTCGGCGGCGTAGACCATGCCGATCGCGACGGCGTGGCCGTGCCGGAACTTGTAGTCCTCGGCCTTCTCGATGGCGTGCGCGAGGGTGTGGCCGTAGTTGAGGATCTCGCGGAGCCCGCTCTCCCTCAGGTCGGCGGAGACCACGTCGGCCTTGACCTGGATCGCGCGTTCGACCAGTTCGCGGGTGTGCGGGCCGTCGGGGGACGCGGCGCCCTTCGGGTCGTCCTCGACCAGGTCGAGGATCGTCGGGTCGGCGATGAAGCCGGCCTTGATGATCTCGGCGAGGCCGCTGATGTAGTCCTCGTGCGGCATCGTCATCAGCGTGGCCAGGTCGCACAGGACGCCGGCGGGCGGGTGGAACGCGCCGACGAGGTTCTTGCCCTCGGGGACGTTGATGCCGGTCTTGCCGCCGACCGCCGCGTCCACCATGCCGAGGAGGGTCGTCGGGACGAGCACGGCCCGGACCCCGCGCAGCCACGACGCCGCCGCGAACCCGGCGAGGTCGGTGGTGGCGCCGCCGCCGACGCCGACGACGACGTCCGTGCGGGTCATGCCGAACCGGGCGAACGACGACCAGAGCCCCGCGAGCACGCCCGCTTCCTTGGCGGCCTCGCCGTCCGGGACGGGCAGCGCGTGGACGCTGTATCCGGCCTGTTCGAGCGCCCCGCAGACGGGACGCGCGATCTCCGGCAGCCCCTCGGCGTGGACGACGGCGACCGTGCGGGCGCGCTCCCCCACCATGGCGGGCAGCTCGCCGAGGACGCCCGTCCCGATGACGACGTCGTACGGGTCGGCGCCTCCGACGTGGACTCTGGCCTGCGTCACGCGGCGCCTTCCATGGCCTTGGCGATCTCTTCGACGACTTCGGCGGGGTCGCGGCCGTCGGTGTCGACGCTCAGCGTGCCGAGGCGCTCGTAGATGGGCAGGCGCTCTTCCAGGAGTTTGCGCATCTGGCTGCGCGGGTTCAGGACGAGCAGCGGCCGCGCGGACGCGAGGCCGACCCGCTTGATCGCCTCGGAGAGGCCGACCTTCAGGTAGACGACCGTGTGGCCGGCGAGGAGGTCCTGCGTCTCTTCCGCGAGGATGGCGCCGCCGCCGAGCGCGACGACGCCCTCGTGTTCGGCGAGGGCCGCGTCGACGGCGGCGCGTTCCAGTTCGCGGAACCGCTCCTCGCCGTCGTCGATGAAGATCTCGCCGATCGGCTTGCCCGCGGCGGACTCGACGTCGGCGTCGGTGTCGCGCAGCGCGACGCCGAGGCGCTCGGCGAGCGCGCCGCCGATGGTGCTCTTGCCCGAGCCGGGCGGCCCGATGATGACTGCCTTCGGTCGCATGGTCCCGTTCACTTGATCGTCAGGGAGGACAGGTAGCCGCGCAGGTTGCGCGCGGTCTCCTCGGCGGAGTCGCCGCCGAACTTCTCCAGCGCCGCGTCCGCGAGGACGAGCGCGACCATCGCCTCGGCGACCACCCCGGCCGCCGGGACGGCGGTGACGTCGCTGCGCTGGTTGATCGCCTTGGCGGGTTCGCCGGTCTTCACGTCGATGGTGTCGAGCCGCCGCGGGACGGTCGAGATCGGCTTCATCGCGGCGCGCACCCGCAGCGGCTCGCCGGTCGTCATGCCGCCCTCGACGCCGCCCGCCCGGTTCGTCCGGCGGCGGACGCCCTCGGGCGTGCCGTCGATCTCGTCGTGCGCCCGCGACCCGGGCCGCCGCGCGGTGGTGAACCCGTCGCCGAGCTCCACGCCCTTGATCGCCTGGATGCCCATCAGGACGCCGGCGAGCCGCGAGTCGAGCCGCCGGTCCCAGTGGACGTGGCTGCCGAGGCCCGGCGGGAGCCCGTAGGCGAGGACCTCCACGACGCCGCCGAGCGTGTCGCCGGCCTTCTTCGTCTCGTCGATGTGCGCGACCATCGCGGCGGAGGTCGCGTCGTCGAAGCAGCGGACCGGGCTGTCGTCCACGCGGGCGAGGTCGCCGGGCTCGGGCAGGACGTCCGCGGGCGCCTCGACCTCGCCGAGCGCGATCACGTGGCTGAGGACGTCCACGCCGAGGGCCTGCTTGAGGAACACCTTGGCGACCGTGCCCAGCGCGACCCGGGCGGCGGTCTCCCGGGCGCTCGCCCGCTCCAGCACGGGACGCGCGTCGTCGAACCCGTACTTCTGCATGCCGACGAGGTCGGCGTGCCCGGGCCGCGGCTGCGACAGCGGGGCGTTCCGCGCCTGGGCGGCGAGCACGTCGGCGTCCACGGGGTCGGCCGACATGACCGTCTCCCATTTCGGCCACTCGGTGTTGCCGACCTCGATCGCGACCGGCCCGCCGAGCGTCACCCCGTGCCGGACGCCGCCGAGGATCGTCACCTGGTCCTGCTCGAACTTCATCCGGGCGCCCCGCCCGTGCCCGAGCCGGCGGCGGCGCAGTTCCTCGGCGATCTCCCCCGAGGTCACGCGCACACCGGCCGGCAGCCCCTCCACGATCGCGGTGAGGGCCGGGCCGTGGGACTCCCCCGCGGTCAACCAGCGCAGCATGACCACGATCCTATTGACTCCGCGCGCCCGCCCGTGACGGCGTCCACCATCTGAGAGGCTCGTCGCCGGAGGTGGGTGCATGCGGAGGGCGCTGCTCGCCCAGGCGCGGGGCTGCGCGCAGCTGGGCTCGCCGATGTACGTGGAGCTGCTCACGCGCGCCGCGGACGATCCCGGGGCGGTCGCGGCGGTCCTCGGGGACCGCACGAGGCCCGGCTTCATCCTCGGGATGCTGGGGGCGGTGCACCGGCTCGTCCTGGAGGGGCGGGTACCGGAACTGGCCGCGCACTATCCGACCGCCGGCGGGACGGAGGACCCCCTGGACGCCTGGCCCGCGTTCCGGGACGTGCTGATCGAGCACGCGGCCGAGATCCGGGACGGGCTCACCGACACGCCGCAGACCAACGAGGTCGGCCGGGCCGCCCCGCCGGTCGGCGGGCTCCTCACGGTCGCCGAGGCGACGGGCGGCCTGCCGGTCCGGCTGCTGGAGGCCGGCGCGAGCGCGGGCCTGAACCTGCGCGCCGACCATTTCCGGCTCCTGCACGAGGGCGGCGCGTACGGGCCAGAGTCCCCGGTCGTGCTGGCCGGCGCATGGCGGGGCCTTCCGCCGGTGGACGCCCCGCTCGCCGTCGCGGAGCGGCGGGGATGCGACCCGAACCCGCTGGACGCGACGTCACCCGACGCTCAGCGGCGGCTGCTGTCCTACGTCTGGCCCGACCAGGCCGGGCGGGTCGCGCGGCTGCGGGCGGCGTTCGAGGTGGCCGCGCGGGTCCCGGCGACGGTCGTGCGGGCGGGCGCGGCCGACTTCCTGGACGGGCTCGCGCCGCGGCAGGGCGTCACCACGGTCGTGTGGCATTCGACGATGCGCCCGTACCTGTCGGACGACGAGGCCGCGCGCGTCGACCGGCACATCGAGAACGCCGGCGCGGCGGCCACCGAGGACGCCCCCGTGGCGCATCTGACGTTCGAGGGACGCGACGCCGCCCGCCTCGACGCCGTCCAGGTGGTGGCGTTGCGCCTGTGGCCGGGCGGGGAGCGCACGATCCTCGGCGAGGGCCGCTCGCACGGCCTGCCGACGACCTGGTTCTGACCGGTCAGGCGATCTCGCGCCAGTCGAGGACGGGGGCGACCACGTCCCGGATGGCGGCGAGGAGGCCGAGCCGGTTGGCGCGCACGCCCGGATCCTCGTCCATGACCATCACGTCGTCGAAGTAGGCGTCGATGGGCGCGATGAGGGCGGTCGCGGCCGCGGTGAACTCCGGCAGCGACGGCCGGGCGGTCAGCTCCGCCTTGACCTGGGTGAACGCCTCGTGCAGGTCGCGCTCGGCGGTATCGGTGAAGAGCGACGGGTCGTAGCCCGCGTCAGTGGACTCCGGCACGATGCGCAGGACGCGCTGCAACGCCGTCGTGAGCTGCTCGAACCGCGACGACTGGAGGAGCCTCGCCAGGTCGTCGGCGGCCTGGGCGGCGTGCGCGGGCGCGCCCGCGAGCGGCAGCACGGCCCGGACGACGTTCACCGGACGCCCCTCGTCCAGAAGGTGCTGCTCCAGGCGCCGCGCGATGAACCGTTCGGCCTCCGCGAGCGCGTCGGGGGCGACGGCCACGGGCTGGTGCCGGGCGGCGAGGGCCAGGCCGTCCCCGACCGTGATCGGCGCGAGGCGCGGGACGTCCCGCAGGATCGCGGTCAGCGCGAGCGCGGCGCGGCGAAGCCCGAACGGGTCGGAGCTTCCGGTCGGCGCCGACCCGACGGCGAACAGCCCGGTCAGCAGGTCGAGCCGGTCGGCGGCGGCGAGGACGGCCCCGGCGACCGTGCCGGGCAGCGCGCCCCCGGCCGAGCGGGGCAGCTCCATCTCGTGCAGGGCCCGCGCGACGGCCTCGTCCTCGCCGGCGCGGCGGGCGTACTCGCGGGCCATCGTCCCGGCGAGGCTGGGCAGCTCGATGACCATGGACGAGGCCAGGTCGAACTTCGCGAGCGCGGCGGCGCGGCCCAGCGCGGCGCCCTCCTCGTCGGTGAGGCCGAGACGGCCGGCGAGGTCGGCGGCGAGCGCGGCGATGCGGGACGACCGGTCGGCCATCGATCCGAGCCGCTCGGTGAACGTGAGCCTGCCGAGCCCCTCCTTGATCTGCTCGGGCGTGCTCCTTAGGTCCTGCCGGAAGAAGAACGACGCGTCCTCGTAGCGCGCGCGGAGCACCGCTTCGTTCCCGACCCGGACGGCGTCGTGGTCGCATTCACCGTTGGCGACCGTGACGAAGTGCGGGAGGAGACGGTTCGACGATCCGCGCACCGGCAGATAGCGCTGGTGCTTGCGCATGACCGTCGTGAGGATTTCCTCCGGAAGCTCCAGGTACTTCTCGTCAAACGATCCGAGGATGGCAACGGGCTCCTCGACCAGGTTGACGATCTCCTCGATGAGGGCGTGCTCGGCGCCGAGGTCGATCGTTCCTTCGCGCCCCTGCGCGAGAGCCTCCGCGTCCGAGACGATGCGGGCCCGGCGGCGGGACGGCACCGGCTCGATCCCGTGCTCGCGCAAGACGCCGACCAGCGACGCGGCGTCCGGCACCGCAACGGGCCCCGCGTCGGACGTCCGGTGCACGCGGGTCGAGCGCCCGGCCGCGAGATCGGCGACCGTGAACGGGATCTCGTGACCGTCCAGCAGGGCGAGCAGCCAGCGGATGGGCCGGGCGAACGACAGGCCGGGCGCGTTCCAGCGCATGTTCTTCCCGGCGCGGAGCCCGGCGACGATGTCCGGGAGCAGCTCGGCGAGGACTTCGGCGGCGGAACGTCCCACCACCTTCCGGGTGTATCCGGCGTACTCCCCGCCCCCGACGGTGATCTTGCCGACGTCCGAGACCTCGATGCCGTGCCCGCGCGCGAACCCCTGCAGCGCCCGCGTCGGCTCCCCGGACGCGTCGTAGGCGGCGGCGAGGCGGGGCCCCTTCACGACCTGCTCGGTGTCCGGTTCGCGGGGCTCCAGATCCTGGACGAGCACGATGATCCGCCGGGGCGTCGCGCACGTGTCGAGCGAAGACGCGCCGGTGAACAGCCCGGCCTCCGCCAGCCCGTCCCGCAGCCGTCCCGCCACGTGCTCGGCCGTCCGGGCGACCTCGCCCGGCGGCAGCTCCTCCACCCCGATCTCCAGCGCGAACGTGCCCGCCGAGACGACGTCCGGCAGAGCGCCCGGCTCAACGGCGGCGGCCCGCACCGTGGCGTCACCGAGCGGATGCCCCAGCTCGGCACGGCGCTCGACCCACAGCTCGGCGACCTCGTGGGCGAGGCCGCGCATCCGCGCGAACGCGCGCGCCCGCTCCGTCGTGCCGACCGCTCCCCGCGCGTCCAGCACGTTGAACGCGTGCGAGCACTTCAGCACGTAGGAGTGGGCGGGGACGGGCAGCCGCGCGTCCAGCATCCGCCGGGCCTCCGCCGCGTACGCCTCGAACAGCTCCCGGTTCGCCGCGATGTCGGCGTCGTCCAGGTAGTACCGGCTCATCTCGTACTCGGCCTGCCCGAACGCCTCCCCGTAGGTGATTCCGGGCGCGTACGCGATGTCCTTGAAGTGGGAGACGCCCTGCAGCGCCATCAGGATGCGTTCCATCCCGTAGGTGATCTCGACCGAGACGGGGTCGAGGGTCAGCCCGCCGGACTGCTGGAAGTAGGTGAACTGGGTGATCTCCAGGCCGTCCAGCCACACCTCCCAGCCGAGCCCCCACGCGCCGAGCGCCGGCGACGCCCAGTCGTCCTCGACGAACCGGACGTCGTGGGCGCGCAGGTCGATGCCGAGCGCGGCGAGGCTGCCGAGGTACTGCTCCTGCGCGTCGCCCGGCTCCGGCTTGAGGATCACCTGGAACTGGGTGTGCGTCTGCAGCCGGTTCGGGTTGTCGCCGTACCGGGAGTCGTCGGGGCGGACGCTCGGCTCGGTGTAGGCGACGCGCCACGGCTCCGGGCCGAGGACGCGCAGCGCCGTCGCCGGGTTGAGCGTGCCCGCCCCCACCTCGGTGTTCATCGGCTGCGCGACGAGGCAGCCGCGCCCCGCCCAGTAGTCGGTGAGCCGGATCAGGGCGTCCTGCATCGTCAGCACGGGAGTCTCCTATGGCGCGGAAAGGACAAGCCTAGAAGCGCCCGGGACCGCACCGGATCGCGACCCGCGCGGGAGGCGGCCTACCGGCGCAGGAGGTTCAGTTCGACGCCGCCGACGATGCGCCCGCGGAGCACTTCGGCGAGCCCTTCGCACAGCCGCGGGTCGGTGGCGCGCTCGTCGTGCCCCGCGACGACCGCGAACCGCACCGCAACCTCGGCGGACGTCCCCTCGGCCACCCGGACGCCGGTCACCGACGGGTCGGAGCCGAACGCGGCCTCGACGGCGGCGAGCACGTCCGGGTCCTCGTGCGGCGGCGGGACGGGGCGGCCCTCGGCGAGCAGGTGCAGGCGCAGCCCGTCCACGGCGAACGGGACCGGGCCCGCCACGTCCACGACCAGGGCGTCGGCGCCCTCGTCGAGGGCGGCGCGGCACGCGTCGCCGCCGCGCACCGTCACGGGGCGGGCGTCGGCGCGCCACGCCTTCATCGTCTCCGCGCAGGTGAACGCGAGCACGCCGCGCCGGCCGTCGTCGCCGATCAGCGTCGGCAGCGCCATGTCGCTGGATTTCTCGCGCCGCAGCTCGCCGGGCGCCACCTCTTCCTCCTCGGTGAGCACGGCGACGATCGGGACCAGCAGCCGGGCGCCCTGCAGCCGCCGCAGCACCGCGTGCGCGCCGACGCGCCCGGCCGCGTACCCGGCGAGCGCTTCGCACAGCCGCGGGTCGGCGCTCCCGTCGTCCCCGGGGATCAGTGGTTCGGGAATGGTCAGTCCGGACACGCCAGGCAGGCTATAACCTCCGGCGACCGCCGCGCGTATCTATTCGGATACTGTCCGTGCCCATTCTGTCACCCGAGGTCGGCGATGGCGGCCACGGTGCCGCCGCCCGACGGCCCCTGGTGGACGGCGGCGACCGACACGAACACCGCCGGGTCGCCGGTGACGGACGCCGCGACGCCCCCGACGCACGCCTTGATCTGCCGGTGCCAGTGCACGTCGGAGTCGTCCAGCATGATGTTGCGGCGGCCCCGGACCGAGCCGCTCGGGTCGGCCTCGCACTTGATGAACACGTTGACGAGCCGGTCGCCGAGGTCGGACGTCCGGGGCCGGCCGGGCAGGTCCAGGCCGGTGGTCCGGACGGCGTCCCAGATGCCGTCGGCGTCCAGTGCGTCCTTCATCACACCGTGCCCGGCCCGGTACCGTCCGCCGATGCCGCGCACGTTGCCGACCACGACGATCTGCGCCCGGTCGAGTTCGACGCCGGACGAGCACGACGCCACCGACGAGTACAGCGACAGGTCCTTGTGGATCTGCTCCGCCGACGGCATCTCGATCTCGCCGAGCGCGACGGCGATGCCGAGCGCGGTGGTCGAGTTGGAGATGTCCATCGACTTGAGCGTGTCCTCGGTGACGACGTCGCGGCCGCGGGACTTCGCGTCGTTGATCGTGTCGAGGGTGAGCAGCGGCGTCTTCGTCTGGACGTAGTGGACGTCGGCCGGGTCGTCGATCCCGGCGATCTTCATGGCCTCGCGGACGCCGGCGGCGACGGTCTCGACCATCGCGGGCCGACCGATGTCCTCGGGCAGGATGATCTCGCTCATCGCGACGCCGACCGACACGCGCGGCTCGTCCGACGCGGGCGCCTCCGCCGGGTCGACGGTGGCGAACACGGTGGCGTGCGGGCTGAGGACGCCGTCGGTGCCGCCCGACCACACCAGCGGGACCCGCGCCACCTCGTCCGCGCTCCGGGTGCCCTTCGCGAGGAGCACCTCGCGGAACGCCCGGTCGGCCAGCAGCCGCGTGTAGTCGTTCACACCGCCGTTGCCCTCGGTCTTGCCGACGACGGCGAGGACCCGGTCGGCCGCCAGGACGCCGTCGTCGATCAGCCGGGCCAGCCCGGACGCGTCGGTCACGGACTCGATGGGGATCTTGCGGACTTCGATCGGATCGGGCACGTCATCGCTCCTCAGCTGCTGTGGTCGACTCGGTCTCTACCCGGGGCGGCGCCTCCACGACCGTCCCGGCCGCGCCGTGCGCGGCGTCGCCGAGCCGGGCCAGCGACGCGATCGCGGCGCTGGCCCGGCTCGGCCTGGACGGGCTGCGCGTCCACCCCCTCGCCGAGCTGTCGGTGCTGCTGGTCGACGAGGCCGCGATGACCGAGCTGCACGAGAAGTGGATGGACGAGCC
>NZ_JABXFD010000618.1 GCF_013372625.1 Actinomadura sp. BRA 177 | reverse complement strand
CTTCGCTGGCCAGGCCGCCTTCGCCGAGTTCGAGGGGGTGGAAGGTGTCGACCATGACGGCCAGTTCGTCGAAGAACTCGACGCCGATGCTGCGTTCGTAGGCGCCGGGCTGCGGGCCGTGCGCCAGCCCGCCGGGGTGGACCGACACCGAGCCCTGCCCGATCCCGGAGCCCTTGCGCGCCTCGTAGTTCCCGCCGCAGTAGAACATGATCTCGTCGGAGTCGACGTTGGAGTGGTAGTAGGGCACCGGGATCGACAGCGGGTGGTAGTCGACCTTGCGCGGCACGAAGTTGCACACCACGAAGTTGTGCCCTTCGAACACCTGGTGGACGGGTGGCGGCTGGTGGACGCGGCCGGTGATCGGTTCGAAGTCGTGGACGCTGAAGGTGAACGGGTACAGGCAGCCGTCCCAGCCGACGACGTCGAACGGGTGCCGCGCGTAGGTCATCCGGGTGCCGACGATGCCGCGCGAGGTGCGGTGCTTGACGTAGACCTCGACATCGGTCTCGTCCGAGACCAGCGGGTCGCCGGGGCCGTGCAGGTCGCGTTCGCAGTACGGGGCGTTCTCCAGGAACTGCCCGTAGCGCGACAGGTAGCGCTTGGGCGGCGCGATGTGGCCGGTCGCCTCGATCGCGTAGGCGCGCAGCGGCTGGTCGCCGGTCGGCAGCCACCGGTGCGTGGTGGAGGTCGGGATGATGACGTAATCGCCCTGCTCGGCGGACAGCGAACCGAAGATCGTCTCGACCGTGGCGGTGCCCGACTCGATGTAGACGATCTCATCGCCGATCGCGTTGCGGTACAACGGCGAGTCGGCCGCCGACACCACATAGGACAGGCGCACGTCGCTGTTGGCCAGGATCACCCGCCGCCCGGTGACGACGTCGGTCTCGCCCCAGGTCTCCTTGGGGAACAGCTCGTGCAGCTTCAGATGACGCGGCTTGAGGGGGTGGTTGGGCGTCGTCGACAGGTCCGGGACGTCCCAGGTCTGGGAGTCGGTGATCGCCGACGGGATCTCCCGGTGGTACAGCAGGGACGAATCGGACGAGAACCCCTCCTCGCCCATCAGTTCCTCGAAGAAGAGCCGCTCCTCGCCATTCCTGTGCTGGGTGTGGCGCTTCGGCGGCAC
>NZ_JABXFD010000198.1 GCF_013372625.1 Actinomadura sp. BRA 177 | reverse complement strand
GGTGTGGGGGGACGACAAAGGCGACACGCCGGGCGGGCGAGCCTTCCGGGGGCGGGGGTGGTGCCAGCATGGAGCGGTGAGCGACAGGACGCCCGGGCAGCGTGCGAAGCGGGAGCCGTCCAGACCCGCCCCGGCGAAGGGTGAGGCGGGACGGCCGCGAGCCGAGGCGGCCAGGGGGCGTCCGCCCGCACAGGTCGCGCGGCCGCTGTACGTGACGGGGCTGGTCGCGGCGCTGTGGTGCGTCGGGATCGGGCTCGCCGTCCTCACCACGATCACGCTCATCGGGTGGATCGCGGCGCCGAAGACCGCGATGGGCCACGGCCTGTCCGGGGTGTTCCGGACGGCCGTGAACTTCTGGCTCGTGGCCCACCACGCGGGCTTCTCCTACGGGCAGGGACGGGTCGGGCTGCTGCCGCTCGGCGTCATCGTCCTGCCCGGCGTGCTGCTGTACCGGGGCGGCGGCTGGATGATCCGGGTCGCGGGGCTGCGGCAGCGTCCCCGCATCGCGGTCGTGCACGTGGCGGTCGCGCAGGCCGCGCCCTACGCGGGGCTGGCCGCGCTGCTCGCGCTCGCGGCCTCGTCCAAGGAGGTGCGGCCGTCGGCGTGGCAGGCGCTCGTCGGGTGCTTCCTCGTCGCCGTCATCGCGGGCGGCCTCGGCGCCGCGCGGGCGGTGGTCGCCGCGCAGGTCGCGGCCGAGGCGAAGGGACGGCGGGTCCGGTCCGGGCTGGGCGCGCTGCTGCGGCTGCTGCCGGAACGGCCCCGTTCGCTGGTGATCGGCGTGGCGGGCGCGCTCGGCGTGCTCCTCGCGTCCGGCGCGGTGCTCGTGGCCGTCGCGCTCGCGATGAACATGGCGGCCGCCGACGACCTGTACGGCATGCTCGCCCCCGGTGTCGTCGGCGGCGTGCTGCTCCTGCTCGTCGAACTGGCGTTCCTGCCGAACGCGGTGATCTGGGGCATGGCGTACGCGGTCGGGCCGGGCTTCTCGGTCGGCGCCGGGACGAGCGTCTCCCCGACCGGCGTGTTCCTGGACATCGTGCCTGCTTTCCCGCCGCTCGCCGCGCTGCCGCAGCCCGGCCCGGCGCCCGCGCTGTCGCTGATCGCGCTGGCCGCGCCGTTCGCCGCGGGCGCGGTCGGCGGCGTCCTCACGATCAGGTCGCTGCCGAGCCCGGTGGCGGAGGGCGCGCCGCTGTGGGGCTTCGTGTCGGGCGCGCTGACGGGCGCGGTCGCGGCCCTGCTCAGCGCGCTGTCCGGCGGCCCCTTGGGCGGTGGACGGATGGCGACCGTGGGCCCGTCCGCCTGGCAGGTGGGGCTGCTGGCGGCCCTTGAGGTGGGCATCTCGGCGGCGATCGCGGCGTGGGTGGCGAACTGGATGGTGCTGCGCCGCCCGGCGCGCGAGGCCACCAAGAAGAGCAAGCCCAAGAAGGCGCCGAAGAAGGCGGCGAAGAAGCGCGTCCAGCCGAAGCCCGCGACGGTGCCGCTGTCGGCCCCCATCCCCGGCGACTACGACCTGCCCGCGGCGAAGGCGCCCAAGGCCCCGCACGCACCGGATCCGGTGCAGTTCGAGGAGGCCGAGCCCGTCCTCGCTCCGCGCCGCCCCCGCCGCCGGAGCGATCCGCTGCCCGACCTCGCCGAAGAACGTCCCGAGCCGAAACCAGCGCCACCACCGCCGCTGCCGAGTGACGGCACGATCGTCGTCGAAGGCCACATCGTGGACGACCCAGAGCCCGAGCCCGAGGAACCGGCCCGCCCCGTCCCGCCGCCCCGCGCGGACCCGAACCGCACCGAGAACCGCGGCGGCGCCATCTACGTCCTCCGCGAAGAGCCCGACCGCGACGACTAGAGCGGGCGCCTAGAGCAGGTGGCCGTACTTGTCCATCCAGCCGGGGGGCAGGTCGAGCTTGTCCTCGATCTTCGGGTAGAACTCGTCGCGGCACGCCTGCTGGTCGATGTGGGTGTTGGACGCGTTGACGCAGTCCCAGTAGCCGCTGAACTCGGTGCGCAGGAAGACGGCCATGCCGACCATCACCACCGACATCGCCAGGCCGATCGCGCCCATGACCATGCCGGGGACGGCGCCGGGCACGGCGTCGGAGGTGCCGCGCACCTGCCGCCGGGCCTTGATCCCGACGACGAGCGAGGCGATGCCCAGCACGAGGCCCAGCGGGTAGAAGAACAGGGAGGTCACCAGCGCGATGCCGCCGAGCCACAGGGCCCGCACGCCGGTCTGCCGCGCCTCGGACGGTCCCGCGGGCGGCTCTCCCGCCGGCCGCCCGTCGGGGCGGTCATCGGGACGGACCTCGCGGCCCTGCTGCTCGCTCACGTTCGTTTCCTCCTGGCCGGTGGTGGATGGTGCGGTGGTGGATGTGCGGTATCTGCCGTGGAGCGGCGCCGAGCCCGCCCGATAGGCTGCGTGCTGTCCCAGCAACGTCCACCGGGGAGTCATGGTGTCCGCCCGGCTCGTCGTCCTCGTCTCCGGCGCGGGGACCAACCTACAAGCGCTGCTCGACGCGTGCGCGGATCCAGCCTACGGGGCGAACGTCGTGGCCGTGGGCGCGGACCGCCCCGATATCGGGGGAACCGAGCGGGCGAAGCGTGTGGGTTTGCCCACTTTTACGGTCTGTATCCCGGATTTCCCGTCCCGGGACGGCTGGGACGCGGCGCTGACCGAGGCCATCGCGGCGCACGAACCCGACCTCGTCGTCTCCGCCGGCTTCATGAAGATCCTCGGCCCGCGCTTCCTGGCGCGGTTCGGCGGCCGGACGGTCAACACCCATCCGGCGCTGCTGCCCTCGTTCCCCGGCGCCCACGCCGTCCGGGACGCCCTGGCGTACGGCGTGAAGGTCACGGGCTGTACCGTTCACTTCGTCGACGAAGGCGTGGACACCGGACCCGTCATCGCCCAGGAGACCGTCCCCGTGGGCTGGCATGACGACGAAGACTCCCTGCACGAGCGGATCAAGCAGGTGGAGCGCCGGCTCCTCGTCGACGTCGTCGGACGGCTGGCCCGCGACGGCTGGACCACGCGCGGCAGGCGGGTCTCGATGAAGTGCAGGACCTGTGGTGAATCTTCCGACGACCATGAGGGGAGCTCGGCCGGTGAGTCGGGTGGCGATTAAGCGCGCGCTGATCAGCGTGTACGACAAGACCGGGCTGGAGGAGCTGGCCCGCGGCCTGCACGAGGCGGGAGTGGAGATCGTCTCGACCGGGTCCACGGCGGGCCGGATCTCCGCCGCCGGCGTTCCGGTGATGAAGGTGGAGAAGCTCACCGGCTTCCCCGAGTGCCTGGACGGACGGGTCAAGACCCTGCACCCCAGGGTGCACGCGGGCCTGCTCGCCGACCGCCGCAAAGAGGACCACCTCCAGCAGCTCGAAGACCTCGCCGTCGAGCCGTTCGACCTGGTCGTCGCGAACCTGTACCCGTTCGCGGACACGGTCGACTCGGGCGCCAAGCCGGACGAGTGCGTCGAGCAGATCGACATCGGCGGCCCCACGATGGTGCGCGCCGCCGCGAAGAACCACGCGAGCGTCTCCGTCGTCGTCGACCCGTCCGCCTACGGGACGGTCCTGGACGCCGTGACGGCCGGCGGTTTCACGCTGGAGGAGCGGCGCCGCCTCGCCGCGCAGGCGTTCGCGCACACCGCGTCCTACGACGTGGCCGTGGCCTCCTGGTTCGCGAGCGGCTACGCCCCCGACGAGACCGCCGCCGAGACGCAGTGGCCCGATTTCCTCGGCGCCACCTGGGAGCGGTCGAACACCCTCCGGTACGGCGAGAACCCGCACCAGCGCGCCGCCCTGTACCGCTCGCCCGGCGAGACCGGTCTGGCCGGCGCCGAGCAGCTGTACGGCAAGGAGATGTCCTACAACAACTACGTGGACACCGACGCCGCCCGCCGCGCCGCCTACGACTTCACCGAGCCCTGCGTCGCGATCATCAAGCACGCCAACCCGTGCGGCATCGCGGTCGGCGCCGACATCGCCGAGGCGCACCGCAAGGCGCACGCCTGCGACCCCGTCTCCGCCTACGGCGGCGTGATCGCGGCGAACCGTCCGGTCACCGCCGACATGGCGCGGCAGGTCACCGAGAGCTTCGCCGAGGTGGTCATCGCCCCGTCCTTCGACGACGAGGCCGTCACCGTCCTGAAGAACCGGTTCAAGAACGTCCGGCTGCTGGTCTGCCCGGACGCCCCGGCCGGCGCGACCGAGTACCGGCGCATCGACGGCGGCGTCCTGCTGCAGGGCGTCGACCAAGTGAACGCGTCCGGCGACGACCCGACCACCTGGGAGCTGAAGACCGGCGAGGCCGTGGACGAGGCCACCCTCCGCGACCTGGCGTTCGCGTGGCGGGCGATCCGCTCGGTCAAGTCGAACGCGATCCTGCTGGCCGCCGACGGCGCGACCGTGGGCGTCGGCATGGGCCAGGTCAACCGGGTCGACTCGGCCAAGCTCGCGGTCGCGCGGGCCGGCGCCGAGCGCACCGCGTCCGCCGTGGGCGCCTCCGACGCGTTCTTCCCCTTCCCGGACGGCCTTGAAGTGCTGACCGAGGCGGGCGTGAAGGCGATCGTCGAGCCCGGCGGCTCCGTCAACGACGACAAGGTCATCGAGGCGGCGCAGAAGGCCGGAATCGCCCTGTACTTCACCGGCGTCCGGCACTTCTACCACTGACCGGCGGCGAACCCGGTGTGGCGCGTAACACCGCCACACCGGGTTTACCTCTGGATCCCTTTACTTTTCCCTGCGGGTAGCCTCGGCCCGGACCGCGCCCTCATGACCCTCCCTTGACCCCGGCGCGGGCGTTCCGTGATGGAGGCGCGAAATGGACGTGCTACTGGCCCTCGCCCTGAGATCGGTCTACCTGGTCGACTCCCTGCTGATGGACTCCCGGCAGGTGATCGGGCTGGTCGCGGCCTTCCTCGCCGCCGTCCTGGCCGCGCAGCTCGGCTGGCACGGCACCGACCGCATCCTCGCCCGGCGGCAGCGCTCCGAGGACTGACCCGCCCCGCCGTTACCATGGGTTTTCACGCGACTGGCGCGGCAAGGTGGATCACCACCGGGGAGCGAACGACAGTCCGGACACCGCGCGCCTGGGTGGACGGGACCTCGAGCCGGGCTCGGTCCTGCGCGGCCGTGCGCGAACCGGCGAGATCCACGCGGAGGAACGCATGACGGCACAGATTCTGGACGGCAAGGCCACGGCCGCCGAGATCCGCTCGAACCTCAAGGGCCGCGTCGAGGCGCTCCGCGAGCGCGGCGTGACCGTCGGGCTCGGCACCGTGCTGGTCGGCGACGACCCGGGCAGCCACTCCTACGTCAACATGAAGCACCGCGACTGCGCCGAGGTCGGCATCGAGAGCATCCGCCGCGACCTGCCCGCCACCGCCTCGCAGGACGACGTGGAGCGGGCCGTCGCCGAGCTGAACGCCGACCCCGCGTGCACCGGCTACATCGTCCAGCTGCCGCTGCCGAAGGGCCTGGACGAGCAGCGCGTGCTGGAGCGCATCGACCCGCTGAAGGACGCCGACGGCCTGCACCCGACGAACCTTGGGCGGCTCGTCCTCATGCAGCCGGGCCCGCTGCCCTGCACTCCGAAGGGCATCGTCGAACTGCTGCGCCGCTTCGACGTCCCGATCAAGGGCGCCGAGGTCACCGTCGTCGGCCGCGGCATCACGGTCGGGCGCTCGCTCGGCCTGCTGCTGACCCGGCGCAGCGAGAACGCGACCGTCACGCTCTGCCACACCGCGACCCGCGACCTGGCCGCGCACACCCGCGCCGCCGACATCATCGTGGCCGCCGCCGGCGTCCCCGGGCTCATCACCGCCGACATGGTGAAGCCGGGCGCCGCCGTCCTCGACGTGGGCGTCTCCCGGGTGGACGGCAAGCCCGCCGGCGACGTCGCCGCCGACGTCCGCGAGGTCGCCGGGTGGGTCGCGCCCAACCCCGGCGGCGTCGGCCCGATGACCCGCGCCATGCTGCTGGCGAACGTCGTCGAAGCGGCCGAGAACCGCTGACACGCGGCCGGGGCCGCCACTCAGCACCGAGATGGCGGCCCCGCACACGTTGCTCCTGGCCGGGCCGCGCCGTCACCTGCGCCGCCCTGTCCGGGAGGTTCAGCGATCGCCCTCGTGCACGCGCTGCCGGGAGGGCGACCGCAGGTTCACATCAGCTGGCCCTCCGTCCGGCGGCGCTAGGGGCCGGACGGCCCGGCCCGTGGGCGTGGCCGGGGCTGCCCGGCCTGCGCGTCTCCGCCGTGCCCCGGACCCCGGGGACCCGGCCGTCCATCGGCGGACGGCCCTGGTGCGGGACGTGCACCGGCGGCAGCGGACGGACGAGGCCCATCGCGATGACCTCGTTGGCGAGCCGGGTGCGCCGGTTGGCGCCCTCGGGGATGCGGAACTTCTGGTAGAGGCGCAGCAGGTGCTGCTTGACGGCCGCCTCCGTGACGACCAGCTCGCCGGCGATGTCGCGCGCCGTGGCGGGGGCCACGAACGCCTCGTCGGACAGGGCGGGCCTGCACAGCGAGGTCAGCACGTCGACCTCGCGGCGGGTGAGCTCGGGCGCGACGGCGCGCCGCAGTTCGACGTCCGGGTCGACCTCCTCACGGGGGATGCCCCCCAACCGGCAGCGCGCCGTGCCGAAGCTGACGACGTCACCGTCCTCCAGGACGCGGCGGGCGATCGGCCTGCCGTTGACTCGGGTCCCATTGCGGGACAGGCCCATGTCCACCACGTAGACGTACGGACCGCGTCGGACGATTTCTGCGTGCAAACGGGACACACTCGGGTCGTCGAGGCGTACGTCGACTCCTCTCCCTCTCCCGACCGTCGTAACGTCGGGGCGCAGCGGCATCACCAGCCCGCTGTCCTCGATCCGCATGAACGGCCCCTCCACGGCAGTCCTCCCAGCTAGTTAGCGACCCCTGTCTGCCGGGTTACCCGGGCGCCGTGCCGTCACACCCTCCTACTGGCGAGTAGCACCGATGGTGCAAGGGATTCCGGCCTCTCGGGCATCACCCGGGCACCGTCTGTCACACCCCTTTTCCCGGCGATGCGCGACAAGCCGGACCGTTCCATCGCGGCGATGTCGTCCCCCGCCGCGATCGGCGATACCGTGAGGACCATGAGCACTCAGGTGCACCGGCGCAGGCGGAAGGCGCCGCGCCGCAGGGGCGCCGCGCCGCACTGGCTGGCGCAGCTGCCGTATCTGCTCGTGCTCAGCGGGGTCGGCGCCGGCCTGACGCTGGCCGCCTTCAACTACTTCCGCAAGGGCTCCGGCCTGATCTGCGCCGCGCTGCTGATCGGCGCGCTCGCCCGGCTGCTGCTGCCGGAGTCGCAGCTCGGCCCGCTCGCCGTCCGCAGCCGGTCCGTCGACTGCTGGACGCTCGTGATCACGGGCGAGATGGTCGCGTTCGTGTCGCTGAGCGTCCCGCCGATGAACAAGACCGGCCTCGTCCTCGCGGGCGCGTTCGGTGTGCTGATCGCGCTCACCGCGGTCGCCCGCGGGATCCGGCTGCTGATCAAGGGACGCCGCTCCGCCGGGGCCGAACCGCCCGGGAACGGGCCGCCGGGCTAGCACGTCGTCCCAGGTAGAGCCGTTCCGGGCCGGGCCAGGTCTAGACCGCGTGACCGGCTCGGCTAGCCTTGCCAGTTGAGCCTTACAAGGACTTGAGGTTCCCTTCGCCCGGCGATCCCGGCGGCCCCGACACCGCCCATACCCGCCGCGGCCGGAGGGACCTCACCGCTGGCCAGGTGTAGGAAAGGGACAGCAACAGCATGCCCAAGATCAAAGTAGCGGGCCCGGTCGTCGAACTCGACGGCGACGAAATGACGCGGATCATCTGGAAATTCATCAAGGACCAGCTGATCCTGCCCTACCTCGATGTGGACCTGAAGTACTACGACCTGGGGATCGAGCACCGTGACGCCACGGACGACCAGGTCACCGTCGACGCCGCCAAGGCCATCCAGGAGCACGGCGTCGGCGTCAAGTGCGCGACCATCACCCCCGACGAGGCGCGCGTCGAAGAGTTCGGCCTGAAGAAGATGTGGCGGTCCCCGAACGGGACGATCCGCAACATCCTGGGCGGCGTGATCTTCCGCGAGCCGATCGTCACGTCCAACATCCCCCGCCTGGTCCCCGGCTGGACGAAGCCGATCATCATCGGCCGGCACGCCCACGGCGACCAGTACAAGGCCACCGACTTCGTCGTCCCCGGCCCCGGCAAGGTGACGATCACCTACACGCCGCAGGACGGCTCCGAGCCGATGGAGATGGAAGTCGCGGACTTCCCCGGCGGCGGCGTCGCCATGGGGATGTACAACTACGACGACTCCATCCGCGACTTCGCCCGGACGAGCATGCGGTACGCGCTGAGCCGCGAGATGCCGCTGTACCTGTCGACGAAGAACACGATCCTCAAGGCCTACGACGGCCGGTTCAAGGACCTCTTCCAGGAGATCTACGAGACCGAGTTCAAGTCCGACTTCGAGGCCAAGGGCCTGGAGTACGAGCACCGCCTCATCGACGACATGGTCGCGGCGGCGCTGAAGTGGGAGGGCGGGTTCGTCTGGGCCGCCAAGAACTACGACGGCGACGTCCAGTCCGACACCCTCGCGCAGGGTTACGGCTCCCTGGGCCTGATGACGTCCGTCCTCATGACGCCGGACGGCAAGACCGTCGAGGCCGAGGCCGCGCACGGCACGGTGACCCGGCACTACCGGCAGCACCAGCAGGGCAAGCCGACGTCGACCAACCCGATCGCGTCCATCTTCGCCTGGACACGCGGCCTTGAGCACCGCGGCAAGCTCGACAACCAGCCCGAGGTCATCGACTTCGCCCGCAAGCTGGAGCAGGTCTGCGTCGAGACGGTCGAACACGGCCAGATGACCAAGGACCTGGCGCTGCTCGTCGGTAAGGACACCCCCTTCTTGACTACGCAGGAATTCCTGGCAGCGCTCGACACCAACCTCCAGAAGAAGATCAACGGCTGACCGCCGAGACTTCCGCCGAGGCCGTCCCGGAGCGATCCGGGGCGGCCTTTCGCGTGCTCGGGGACTGGGCGCCATGCCGGTGGGTGCACCTGGGCGGCGGCGGGTAGGGGGCGCGCGATAGCCTGACGTCGGAAGTATCTCGACGGCGAGAGAAACCGCGGCGGCGCGGCTCTTCGGCGGTCGGGTTCGACGAAGGATGGCCGCCTGAGCCCCGTCAGGTCACAGCAGGAGAAGGACGCATGACTCGCACCCCAGTCACCGTTACCGTTACCGGCGCCGCAGGCCAGATCGGCTACGCGCTGCTGTTCCGCATCGCGTCCGGGCACCTCCTCGGCGCGGACGTACCCGTACGCCTGCGCCTGCTGGAGATCCCGCAGGCGGTGAAGGCCGCCGAGGGCACCGCGATGGAGCTGGACGACTGCGCGTTCCCGCTGCTGTCCGGCATCGACATCTTCGACGACGCCACGAAGGCTTTCGCGGGGACGAACGTCGCGCTGCTCGTCGGCGCCCGCCCGCGCACGAAGGGCATGGAGCGCGGCGACCTGCTGGAGGCCAACGGCGGCATCTTCAAGCCGCAGGGCGAGGCCATCAACGCGGGCGCGGCCGACGACGTCAAGGTCCTGGTGGTCGGCAACCCGGCCAACACCAACGCCCTGATCGCGCAGCAGCACGCCCCGGACGTCCCGGCCGACCGCTTCACCGCGATGACGCGCCTGGACCACAACCGCGCCCTCGCCCAGCTCTCCAAGAAGGCGGGCGTCTCCGTCGCCGACATCAAGAAGATGACGATCTGGGGCAACCACTCCGCGACCCAGTACCCGGACATCTTCCACGCCGAGATCGCCGGCAAGAACGCCGCCGAGACGGTCAACGACCAGGCCTGGCTGGAGAACGACTTCATCCCGACCGTCGCCAAGCGCGGCGCCGCGATCATCGAGGCGCGCGGCGCCTCCTCCGCCGCGTCGGCCGCGTCCGCCGCCATCGACCACGTCCACACCTGGGTGAACGGCACCGCCGACGGCACCTGGACGTCCATGGCGGTCGTGTCGGACGGCTCCTACGGCGTCCCTGAGGACCTCATCTCGTCCTTCCCGGTCACCACGAAGGACGGCAAGTGGGAGATCGTCCAGGGCCTGGACATCAACGACTTCTCCCGCACCCGCATCGACGCCTCGGTGAACGAGCTGTCGGAGGAGCGCGACGCCGTCCGCAAGCTCGGCCTCATCTGACCCCACCCGCGAACGAGCCCCGGACCGTCCAGGCCCGGGGCTCGTCCGCGTTTGCCGAAACCGCACGACCGCGTGCCTCGTGACGCCTTCCTGGCAAGGCTGGAGGGCGATGCTCGTCCGCCGAGAGGAAGACACGATGCCCGCAAAGCGCCGTACCGACACCCCGCCGCCCCGGACGGGAAACAGCGAGGCCGAGGTCCTGCGCGGCTTCCTCGACTACCTCCGCACCTCGATCGCCGCAAAGGTCGACGGCGCCTCCGAACCGCAGGTGCGAACGGCCATGGTGCCGTCCGGCACGAACCTGCTCGGCCTGCTCAACCACCTGACGTCCGTCGAACGATCCCTGTTCCTAGGGGAGGACGTCACCACCTGGCAGGCGACATTCAAGGCGTCACCAAACGACAGCGTGGCCGAGATCGTCGCCCACTACCGGAAGACGGTCGAACGCGCGAACAAGGTGCTCGACGCATGCACCGACCTAGCCGCCCCGATCCCGGGCCGTCCCGCCCCCAGCGTCCGCTGGGCGCTCACCCACATGATCGAGGAAACCGGCCGCCACGCGGGCCACGCCGACATCCTCCGCGAACTAATAGACAGCACAACCGGCCGCTGACCCCTCAGATCCGGCGAGCCGGCTCGTCCAGCCACACCCTGTCGCCCTCAGGCGCGACCGTTAGCCCGAACCGCTCGACCCCGGGCCCACCATGCCGAACCCACCACTCGAACGCGTCCTCCAACTCGTCCCAAAGCCGGCGCTCGCCATACTGAGTGACCTTGCAGCCGGGCTCCCAGTCGCATGCAGCCCACGGCCCTTCAGGGGATCTCCCGCCCCGACCCGTACTGCGTCGCGTTGGTGACCAGCTCGCTGATGATCAGCACCACATCGTCGCTGATCCCGGACAGCCCCAACTCGGCAAGCCGGAGCTTAACCTCCGAACGCACCTCGCCCGCAGCCGCCGAAGACGCCACATTCAGCGCCCTCACGCCGCCATCCATCACGACCACCGCGCGATCTGCCTCAGCACGAGCACCGCCCGCTCCGCCGCCACCGACACGGCCCCGACGTCGCCGAGCACGTGCCCGCGCTCACCACCCCACCGAAACTGCCGTCCATCGCACGCGATTACCCGCTCACCCCGCGCCCCAGCGCAACGATCACCGTCCCCCGTACACCTCCGTCCGGCACCCTCGCCGCGTGAGCTGCATCGCCAACGCCTCCAGCGGCTCGCCCGTAACATCTCCCATGAGTCCGACCTCCATCGTCGGGCTAAAGCGGGTCCGTCAAGATAACGGTGTAACTCGATCTTGATGGTTCTACTTGCGGGCGGCGGACAGGCGGCCTTCGAAGGCGATCTCGAAGGCGTTGAGTGCGGGCTTCCATCGGCTGATCCAGCGTTTCTGGCCCTTGCCGGTGGGGTCCAGGCTCATCACCGCGAGGTAGATGCACTTGAGGGCGGCCTGCTCGTTGGGGAAGTGGCCGCGGGCGCGGACGGCCCTGCGGATGCGGGCGTTGACGCTTTCGATCGCGTTCGTGGAGCACACGACTCGCCTGATTTCGGCGTCGAACTGCAGGAACGGAACGAACTCGGCCCAGGAGTTCTCCCACAGCCGCACGATCGCCGGATAGCGTTCGCCCCAGGTCTCGGCGAACTCCAGGAACCGGTCTTCGGCGGCCTCGGCGGTGGGTGCGGTGTAGACGGGCTTGAGTGCCTTGGCGACCGCGTCCCAGTGCTGGCGGGCGGCGTATTTGAAGGTGTTGCGCAGCAGGTGGATGATGCACGTCTGGGTGAGGGCCTGCGGCCAGACGGTCTCGATCGCCTCGGGCAGTCCCTTGAGACCGTCGCAGACGACCATGCACACGTCCTCGACACCGCGGTTGCGGATCTCGGTGAGGACCTGCAGCCAGTACTTGGCGCCCTCGCCGCCGTCGCCGGCCCATAGCCCCAGGATGTCGCGCTTGCCGTCGACCGTGACGGCCAGGGCGACGTAGATGGGACGGTTGGCGACGTGCCCGTCGCGGATCTTGACGTTGATCGCGTCGATGAAGATCACGGGGTAGACGGGGTCCAGTGGCCGGTTCTGCCACTCGGTCATGCCGTCCATCACCCGGTCGGTGATGGCGGTGATTGTCGTCTTGGACACGTTCGCGCCGTAGACCTCGGCCAGATGTGCGCTGATCTCGCCGTGGGTGAGGCCCTTCGCGCTCAGCGACAGCACCATCTCATCCACGCCCGACAGACGACGTTGACGCTTCCGGACCAGCTGCGGCTCGAACGAGGCGTCCCGGTCGCGGGGCACCGAGATCTCCACGGGCCCGACCTCGGTGACCACTGTCTTGGCCCGACGGCCATTACGGGAGTTGCCCGAGTTGTCGCCGGCCGCGTCGTGCTTGGCATAGCCCAGGTGGGCGTCCATCTCGCCCTCCAGCGCCGACTCCAGGAACACCTTGGTCAGCTGCTGCAGCAGCCCGCCCTCACCGGTCAACTCCAGGCCCTGGTCGCGGGCCTGGTCGGCCAGCCGCCGCAGCATCTGCACATCCAGCGTGCTGACCTCGGCCGCCCCGCCGGTCGCCTCGGTCCCGGCCTCGGGCACCGTCTCCGGCTCGACCACCTCGGCGGCCACGTCGATCCTCGTCTCACTCATCGGGGGTGTCTCCTTCCGAGAGGAACATCAGTCCCTCACGTCTCCGGAGTTACACCGTTGATCGTATAGACCCGCTAAAGCCCGGGGAGCGGCGTTGCAGCGCCGTCCGGGGCCGCTCTTCTCTGTTTTTTTGGGACGGAAGGCTGCACCGTCTTTGTTGGTGGCCCGCATACTCGGAGAAGAATGGCAAGCTGGTGAGTCCTTCCATGTAATCGAGTGAACTGGGCTCGTGGCTGCAGGCCGTGACGATCACCGGCACGCGCTCGACGGCGCACCGCGCCATCGCCGACTATCACGCGATATTCGAGGAATATCTCGTCCAGTTTGAGCTGCCCGACGTCCGCTTCCACCTCGGTGGGGCGTCCGGCGTCGAGTCACTTGCCCTGGTCTGGCTGGCCGATGAGACCGAAACGGAACTCATGGTCGCCGTCCCGGCCAAGCTCGCCGATCAGCCGGCCGACGCCCGTGATGCGATCGCGACCATCCGGGAATCAGGCCGCCTTGCCGGGCTGGTCGAACTTGGTGGGCCGCTCGAGACGACGGGTTACTTCGCCCGCAACCGCTGAATAATCGACCGCAGTGGTTTTCTCATCGGTTTCCCGCGGCGGGGACGAATGCCAGCGGTACCTGGTCCACACTCGACTATGCGGCAAACCATGACAAACCGCGCTTGGGTAATGCCGGTCTAAGCTGCGGTGGGTGTACTTGTGGAATGGACGGGCCGCGCAAGGCCGGTGCGCGGCGCAACTGAGTAGCATCCGGCGTACGATCGGCCGCTGGGATTCCGCTGCCAGTGTCCCGGACGAGCAGTGCCAACTGCTTCTCGCGCACACCCACTCCCGTACGTCCACCGGATCGGTGGCCCTCGGCCCGGGGCCGGACTTCAGGGAACTACTGGACTCACTCGCGTTGATGGGGATGCTCGCCGGGCGGCTCGACGAGGTCGCGGGCACGGTCAGCGCCGCCGTCACCGCCACTGGCACGCACTTGCTGGCCTTCACTCAGTGCGGTAAGCATTCACGTCAGACGCGCAGTGTGATGGGCGGCTGCTTCGGGTGACGGTCCGTTGCTTTGATCATCGATGGTGGGCTGTGATGTGATCTTGGTGTGTCCGGCCTGGAGGAGATGTCGCGTGA
>NZ_JABXFD010000622.1 GCF_013372625.1 Actinomadura sp. BRA 177 | reverse complement strand
GGGATGGGTATAAGAGACAGCCCGTACAGGGCCGCGTGCTCGGCGCCCGGCCGGTGCGGACGGCGCTGGCCGCCGAGCACGCGGCCCTGTACGGGTACGGGGTGCTCGGCGCCCGGCTGAGCGGGTCGCTGCGGGAGACCGCGAAGGAGATGTGGGACGGCCACCGCGCCCAGCGCGACGAGCTGGAGTCGATCCTGTCGGGCGAGCCGGTTCCGGCGGCGCCCGCGTACCGGCTGCCCGTCAGGGTGACCGACGCCCGCAGCGCCGCCCGGCTCGCGGCGGCGCTGGAGGACGACCTCGTCGCCGCCTACGTCGGCCTCGCCGGGCTCTCCTCCCCCGACCTGCGGGCGTTCGCCGCCGACAGCGCGCAGCGGGCGGCGGCGCGGGCGGCCAGGTGGCGGCAGAAGGCGGGCGTCGCGGTGCCGCGGGACGCGTTCCCGGGGCTGCCGCAGGCGGCGCTGTCACCGCGTCCGGAACCGGGTGAGTGATCTTCCGCACGGCGGGAACGATGCGCGGGATCGATCGCGTTGGTCTCTGCAGAGGGACTTACTCGGGGGAGGAGCCCAGACGTGACCACGACTCCGCAGGACAGCGGGCGCAGCGCCCTCGACGAGCTGCGGGACGCCTACCGTGAACAGCTGAACCGGCTCGCCGCCGAGCGCGACGCCGCGCGGCGCCATGCCCGCAGGGCGCAGGCGCAGGCGGACGTGGCGCGCGCCGACCTCGCGAGCCTGCAGAGCCGCGTCCAGGAACTGCTGACCGCCGCCGCGCGGCACCTTCCCGACCTGCCGGCCGTGGAGGGTCCCGCCCAGGCGGAGCTTCCGGCCGGCGACGCGCGGGCCCTGCCCGCCGCCCCGGACGCTCCCGAGCACGACTCGGCGCATCCGGACGACCGGCCCGAACGTTCCGCGCGGGCGGCCTGACCGGGGAGGAACGGCCCACCCAAGGGCCGTGCGGGGGCCGCCGGGAATCTGTCCCGGCGGTCTCTGCTCTTGGCGTCCCATAGGGTTCTGCGAATGACCGCGTACGGCCTTCTCGTCTCTCCCTCGCACAACCGCGTCTACGCCCAAGCCGCCGCCGACCTGGTGAAGGCGGAGCTGACCGTGTTCAGTGAACGCGCCCTCGGCGGACGCGTCCGCGACGTTCAAAAGACGGATATCGGCGGCGTCCCGTACGTGACGTTCTCCGCCGACGAGCTGACGGATCAGGACGTCCGTCTCCTGTCGAACCTGTCGTCGCTGTATGCGCTGTTCCAGATCGAGGGCGAACTGCTGCGCCCGGTCATGCTCCGGCCCCTCGACGTGTTCGGCAGCGATCTGCTGACCATCCAGAAGTACTCCGGTAAGACGAACGAGTACTTCACCAAGCTGCTGCTGAACGTCACGGCGATGGCGACGGATTCGCCCATGGACCTGGTGACCGGCCGTCCGCGCGTCCTCGACCCCATGTGCGGGCGGGGCACGACCCTCAACCAGGCCATGATGTACGGGCTGGACGCCGCCGGGATCGACATCGACGGCAAGGACTTCGACGCCTACGCGGCCTTCATCAAGACCTGGCTGAAGAACAACCGGGTCAAGCACCAGGCCGAGGTCGCCGGCATCCGGCGGGAGAAGGCCGTCCTCGGGCGCCGCCTCCACGTGACGCTGGGGGCGTCCAAGGAGCGGTACAAGAGCGGCGAGACGATGGAGATCACCGTCGTGAACGCCGACTCCGTCGGGGCCGGGAAGTTCTTCCGCCCCGCCTCGTTCGACCTGATCGTGACGGACGCGCCATACGGCGTCCAGCACGGCAGCCGCCCCAAAGGCTCCCAGCCCGGACGCAAGGGAAAGCCGCAACTGTCGCGCAGTCCCGTCGAGCTGCTGGCCGCCGCCGTCCCCGAGTGGGCGCGGCTGCTGCGTCCGGGCGGCGCCATCGGCATCTCCTGGAACACCTTCGTCGGCCGCCGCGAGCAGCTCGCGGAGATCCTCGCGGCGGCCGGCCTGGAGGTTCAGGACTCCGACGCCTACCGGGGCTTCCGCCACCGCGTGGACCAGGCCATCTCCCGAGACCTCATCGTGGCAAGCCGGTCATCTGGCTGAATCCCACTGCTCCACGTGCGGGAGCAGTTCGTCCAGGCCGTGGATGAGGGCGTCCGGGGGTGTGAGGCCGGGGCGGTCGAAGGCGTGGGTGGTCTGGTGCCAGATCTGGACGGCGCGCAGACCGGCCGACTTGGCACCGTGGATGTCGTCGTACGGGCGGTCGCCGACGAAGACGCAGGACGCGGGGTCGGTGGCGCCGACCGCGTCCATGGCGGCCTGGAACGCCTCGGCGTGCGGCTTGGTCCAGGGGATCTCGCTGGAGTAGACGGCGCCGTCGAGCAGGCCGAGGACGTCGTCGCGGGCGAAGACGCGCTCGTGCCACTCGCGGGTCCAGATGGTGTTGGACAGGACGCCGATCTTGATGCCGCGCTCGCGGAGGGCGTGGAACAGGCCGGGGACGGCGGGGTCGGTGTGGGTGTGCGGGGTCCAGGTCTCGAAGTGCGTCAGGAGGAGTTCCTCGGTGGGCTGCACGCCCGCCATCGCGAACGCCTCGGCGAGCGTCGCGCTGCGGTGCTCCTCGGTGCCGCGGCGCCACAGTTCGTCCTCCGCCTCGCAGAGCGCCGCGACGGACTTCTCGACGGCGTCCGGCGGCAGGTGCGCGGAGCAGATCGCGCGCCACATGTCGGCCAGTTCGAGGTCGTGCCACGGGGTCAGCGTGCCGCCCCAATCGAAGATCACAGCTTGTACGCCCATGCCCCGGATCGTACTGTTACGCGATGGATCTTCCCGGAGGGCGCGACCGGGCCACCCCACGTCCCGTCTAGGAGCCCACCATGCGCAGACCCGTGCTGGCCGCCCTCCTCACCGTCGCCCTCGCGGGCCCCTTGGCCGGCGCTGCCGCGCCGGCGGCGGCGGATCCGATCCCCGACGGGCCGGGGAGGGGCTTCGTACCGGCGTACATCGGCGGGCCGGCGACGCCGAATCCGCTGGCCGGACGGCCTGTTCCGGCCAACCCGCACCAGGGGCCGGTGGGGACGTCGTCCATGCACGCCGACAGCTACGCGTCCGACACGTACCCGTTCCTCGGTCCGCTGGGCCGCGATCCCGAGGTGCTCAACGAGGCCAAGGGCGGCGGTCTGCCGGGGCTGTGCTCGACGGTGACGTTCGCCCGCCGGACGGGTTTGATCGTCGCGCAGTGCACGCGCGGGCAGAACTTCGTCCTGCGGCTGATCGACCCGAAGACGCTGAAGGACCTCGCGACGTACGACCTGCCGCCCAGGCCGTCCACCGTCCAGGCGGTGTTCTCGCTGAGCCTCGACAAGGTGATGACCGACACCTCGGGCGGGGCGTATCTCTACCTGGACCCGCAGGACCGCGCCGTGCTGGCGGACTCGGCGTTCCATCTGCGCCGTTTCGCGCACGACAAGGGGCCGGACGGCAAGTGGCGCTTCACGGTGACCGACGACTGGGACCTGAGCGGGTACCTCCCCCACGACTGCCCCGCATGGACGAATCCGTGGCCGAAGGGCGAGTGCGACCCCATCACCGCGGTCGGCCCTGACTGGGACGGCCTGATCTGGTGGATCACGCGGAACGGACGTGTCGGCACGGTCAATCCCGAGTCCGGCACCGTCCGGATGACGCGGCTCGACGGTGAGAGCATCCAGAACTCGTTCGCCGCCGCCGAGAACGGTCTCTCGATCGTCTCCGACCATGCGCTCTACCAGATGCGCGCCGACGCGAGCGGCATGCCGAAGGTCGTGTGGCGTCAGCCCTACGACCGGGGGACCGGACGCAAGTCCGGCCAGATCGACCAGGGCTCGGGGACGACTCCCACGTTCTTCGGTGACGGCTATGTGGCCATCACCGACAACGCCGACGACCGCATGCACGTGATAGTCCGCCGCCGGGACGACGGTGAGCTCGTCTGCCAGATCCCCGTGTTCAACAGCGGGGCCAGCGCGACGGACAACTCGCTCATCGGCTACGGCAACAGCCTGTTCGTCGAGAACAACTACGGCTACCGCAACTTCTTCGACCTTCCGCCCGGGGGGTCGTCTGTGGGCGGGGTGAGCCGCGTGGACGTGAAGCCGGGCGGAACGGGCTGCGAGACCGTCTGGACGAGCAAGGAGCGTTCGCCGTCCACCGTGGCCAAGGTCTCCGTCCCGGCCGGGCTGCTGTACCTCTACACCAAGGAGCTTCGCAAGGACCTCCTCGACGCCTGGTACCTGACCGCCGTGGACGTCCACACAGGCCGGACCGTCTACAAGGTCCTCACCGGCATGGGCAAGTGGTTCGACAACAACTGGGCACCCATCAACATCGGCCCGGACGGCTCCGCGTACGTCGGTGTGGTCGGCGGGCTCGTCGCCGTCCGGGACCGTGAGTAGGGACGCGGTCAGTGGGGATACCGGTTCGATCAGGAAAATCGAGGCGAATCGGGAGGAACCATGAGGGCACGCGAGCCCGGTGAGACCCGCGACTTCCGCCAGGACATGGACGACATGGGCGACAACGATCAGGACTCGGAGATCGCCCTGACCGAGGAGTACGTGAACGACCCGCCCCGGGACCTGGTGATCGGGGAACCCGAGCAGAGCCCGGACGGGCTGGGCATCACCGAGTACGAGGAGCAGGAGGCCCGGGAGGGCGACGAGGAGCGCCCCTCCCCCATCACCCCCGCCGAGGACGACGCGATCAACCCCACTCGGCGGCCCTGACCGCGCCGGGCGCCCGCACCGGAACCGGGTGCGGGCGCCCGCCGATCGGCCCGTGGCGCGCGGCCTCCGGTGACGCGTGTGGCAGGGGCCCCTTTGCGGTTCGTTTCCCTACCGAAGGGAATGTCATAGGCGGGCCGTAGGTTGCGCAGTGCGGGCGAGCTTGCGAGGTGACCGGGACATGCACGAGACAGTCGCGGCACCGGCTCATCCCCCGGCCGACGCCGAATCACCGTTCCCACCGTCCGGCGGGTCTGACGACGACGCGGCGCAGCGCCCGTGGTGGCGGCGCAAAGCGGGGCTTATCACCCAGTGGGCGCTGGTCCTGGCGGCGCTCGCCGCCGTCCCGCTCTACCGCGACGAGCTGCCCGACCTCGGCGCCGTCTGGACGGCCGCATCGCACGCCGATCCCGGCTGGCTCACCATGGTCGTGCTGGCCGTGGCGGGGTCGATGGGCGCGTTCGCCCGGCTGCAGCGCCGGCTGCTGCGCGTCGGCGGCCTGCGGATGACGCTGCGCCGCGCGTTCGCGATCACCTACGCGGGCAACGCGCTGTCCACGACGCTGCCGGCGGGCCCGGCGGTCAGCGTCGTCTACACGTTCCGGCAGTTCCGCCGCGGCGGGGCGTCGGCGCGGCTCGCCACGGCGGTGATCCTCGCCGGCGGCGTCATCACCACCACCGCCTACTCGCTGGTCGGCCTGCTGGCGCTGCTCGCCGACCCGCACGCCCGCGGCCCCGCGCTGATCGCGCTGTCGGTCCCGCTGGTCCTCGCGGTCCCGCTCGTCCCCGCCCTGCGCCGGCCGCGGCTGCGCGCCCGGCTCACGGCACCGCTGCGCCGCGCCCACGGGTTCGCGCTCGCCCACCCCAGGATCGCCCCGTACGCCGAGCGGCTGGCCGGCGTCCGCGACGTGCTGCGCCCGACCGCCCGCGACTGGGCGGCGCTCGTCTCGCTCGCCCTGCTGAACTGGGTGTTCGACATCCTGGCGCTGCTGTCGGCGGCGCACGCGGTCGGCATCGACGTCGCGCCGAACGGCGTCGCCATCGCCTACTTCGCCGCGCAGGCGGCGGGCAGCATGCTGCCGCTGCTGCCGGGCGGGCTCGGCGCGATCGAGGGCAGCATGGCCGCCTCCCTGGTCGCGTTCGGCGCGACCCTGTCCCCCGCCGCGGCGGCCGTGGGCGTCTACCGCCTGGTCTCCTACTGGGCCGTCGTAGCCGTCGGCTGGCTGGCCTGGGCCACCCTGCACGAACCCGCCCGGATCAGGTCGCGCCTCACCGCCGTCGGCAACTTCCTGATGGACGGCCTGACCGCCTTCGCGTTCGTCACCCCCTACACCACCGTCCCGCTGCAGGCCCCGGAGGCCCGGCGCCCGTAGCGGCGCTCAGACCGGGCTGTCTTCGGGGGCGCGGAGCCTGGTCAGGACCTGGACGGGGTCGGCGAGGACCTCGGCGAAGGCGAATTCGGCGGCGCCCACGAGGGTGGTGTCGTCGCCCAGGGCGGCGGTGCGGAGTTTGACCTTCTCGCGGGGGGCGGCGAGGGCGCCGGTGGCGAGGACGCTGCGGATCTGCGCGGCGGCGCCGAGGTAGATGTCGCGGAGCGTCCCGCCGAAGACGACCATGCCGGGGTTGAACACGTTGACGAGGTTGGCGACGCCGAGGCCGAGCCAGGTGCCGACGCGGTGCAGCGCCTCCCGCGCCACGATGTCGCCGGCGTCGGCGGACGCGAGGACGTCGCGGACGGCGTCGCGTCCCGCCCGGCCGGGCGTCTCCGCGCGGCCGGCGTGGTCCAGCAGGGCCCGCTCCCCCACCTCGGCCTCCAGGCAGCCCTTCGAGCCGCACGCGCAGCGCCGGCCCCCCGGGTTGATGATCATGTGGCCGATCTCGCCGCCGAAGCCCTCGTCGCCGCCGAGCAGCCGGCCGTGCGCGATGATGCCGCCGCCGACGCCGACGTCGCCGTGCAGGTAGATGAGGTTGTCGCAGCTCACCCCGGCGCCGCGCTCGTGCTCGGCGAGGGCGCCGAGATTGGCGTCGTTGCAGACCGAGACGGGGATGCCGAGGCCGAGGCGGCGCGACAGCAGGTCGCCGAGCCGCAGGTCGCCGACGTCCAGGTTGGGCCCGAACATGATGGTGTCGTCGGCGCGGCGGACGGTGCCGGGGAAGCCCAGCGCGGCGCCGACGCAGACGGCGTCGCGCTCGGCCTTGCGGACCAGGGACCGGGCGCCCGCGACGAGCACGCCGATCAGTTCGGCAGGGTCGGAGTCGCGGGCCCGCACGCCCTCGCGGCGGTCCAGCACGACGCCGCCGAGGCCGACGCGGGCGACGACGAGCCGGTCGACGCCGACCTCGAACGCCAGCACGTACACGCGGGTGGACTCGGGCCGGACGACGAGGGACGGCCGCCCGGCGCGGCGCCCGGGGCCGCGCGGCAGCTCCTCGCGGACCAGGCCGGCGGCGGTGAGGTCGGACGTCAGCGCCATGATCGTGCTGCGGTTGAGGCCGAGCGACTCGGCGAGCGTCGCCCGGGACGCCGGGCCGCGCAGGTGCACGAAGCGCAGCAGTGTTCCGAGGTTGTGCCGCCGGACGTCCTCTTGAGATGGGCCCGCCTTCATCATCGGCGCAGCCCCAGCTCTCCCCCGGTGCCCGAGGTGATCAGCTCGACCACCTGGCGGTGGGTGACGTCGGCGGTCCTGACCTGGGCGACCATCCGGCCGAGGTACAGCGCGGCGATCCGGTCGGAGACCGCGAAGACGTCGTTCATGTTGTGCGAGATGAGCACGACGGCGAGGCCCTTGTCGGCGAGCCGCCGGACGAACTCCAGGACCTGCTGGCTCTGCGCGATGCCGAGCGCGGCGGACGGCTCGTCCAGCACGACGACCTTGGCCTCCAGCAGGACGGCGCGGGCGATCGCGACGATCTGCCGCTGCCCGCCGGACAGCGTGGCGACCCGCCGCCGGACCGAGCCGAGCGTGCGGACCGCGAGCCCCGACAGCGCGGTGCGCGCCGTCTCCTCCATGTCGTCCTCGTCCAGGGTGAGGCCGCTGCGCCGCTCCCGGCCGAGGAAGAGGTTCTGGACGACGTCGAGGTTCTCGCAGAGCGCGAGGTTCTGGTGGACGATCTCGATGCCGAGCCGGGTGGCGGCGCGCGGGCTGGCGACCTTCACCGGCCGCCCCTCGAACCGGTACACGCCCCGGTCGAGGGAGTGGACGCCGCCGATGCAGTTCACGAGCGTGGTCTTGCCGGCGCCGTTGTCGCCGACGAGCGCGGTGATCTCGCCGGGGTAGGCCGAGAACGAGACGTCGTCCAGGACCTTGACGGACCCGAAGCTCTTGTCGATGCCGCGCAGGTCCAAGGCCGGCGTCACTGACATGCCGAGGGGCTCCCACCGTGCCGCACCGCCGCCGTGCGCCAGGCGGTCGTGGTCCGTGAGCGTATCAGCCGCGCTCGCGGCGCCGGAACCGCCGGAATCGGGGTCCGGCCACGCCTGGGAGCCGATGGTGCGGGCCACCGGCTCCCAGGCGTCCCCGGCCGCGTTCACGGGATCACCGCGTCCGCGGCCTCATCGACCGGCGGACGAACGCCGGCGCCGGGCCAGCGCGTCCATGGTGGCGGCGAGCAGGAGCACCACCCCGGTGATGAGGAAGCTCAGGTACGCCTTGGTACCGAGCAGTCCCAGGCCGTTCTCGATGATGGCGATGACGAGGCCGCCGAGGATGGCGTCGCGGGCCTTGCCGCGCCCGCCGAACAGGCTCGTCCCGCCGATGACGGCGGCGCCGACCGCGTACAGCAGCGTGTTGCCGCCGCCCGCGTCGACGGCGACCGAGTTGAGCCGGGACGCGGCCACGATGCCGCTCACCGCCGCCAGCCCGGACCCGATCATGAACACGGAGATCCGGATGCGGGTGACGTTGATGCCGGCCCGGCGCGCGGCCTCGGCGTTGCCGCCGACGGCGTAGATGTGCCGCCCGTAGGCGGTGCGGCCGAGCACGAACGTGCAGGCGATCAGCAGGACGCCGACCACCAGGACGCCCCAGGGGATGCCGCCGAGCGTGATCAGCGGGCTGGGCGCGCGGTCCTGGCTGAGCACGTAGGTGCTGATCAGCAGTGCGGCGGCGACGACGGCGGACTGGGCGAGCACGAACTGCAGCGGCTTGGAGTGCAGGCCGCGGACGTGCTGGCGGCGCCAGCGCAGCACCAGCGTCGCGGTGTAGCCGACGGAGCAGGCGACGGCGAGCGCCCAGCCGAGCCAGATCGGCATGTTCTTGGTGGCGATCGCGACGATGACGTCGTCGCGGACGGGCACCGTGCCGCCCTCGCCGATGAGCCGCAGCGTGATGCCCTGCAGCCCGAGGAAGAACGCGAGCGTGACGACGAATGATGGAATGCGCAATACGGCGACGAGCCAGCCGATGACGACGCCGATGACGACGCCGGTCACCACCGCGCTCGCCATCGTGACGTACCAGGGCTGGCCCCCGTCCACGAGGAGCTTGGCCATGACGGCCGCGCTGAGCCCGCTCGCCACGCCGGCCGACAGGTCGATCTCGCCGACCAGCAGCACGAACACCAGGCCCATCGCCAGGATCGTGATCGGCAGCGCCTGGGTGGACAGGTTGGCGAGGTTCGCCTTGCTGAGGAACGTGTCGGGCTTCAGCGCGGTGAACAGGATGACCAGGGAGATCAGCCCGAGGATGGCGGGGAGCGCGCCCAGCTCACCGGACTTGATCTTGTTCCAGTAGTCCAGCGCCGCCGACCTCATGTCGTGATCGCGCCGGTCGGTCGCGAAGTCGGAGTCCGCCAGTTTCACGGCGGTTTCCTTAGGGATGTCGGTGGACACGCGGTCCCCCCTCAGATGCTTTCGGCGGCGGTCGTCGGCGCGAGGCCGAGATCACCGGAACGGCCGGCGGTGATGAGTTCCACGACCTGGCCGTGGGTGACCTCGGAGCGGGCGACGTCCGCGGCGACGCGGCCGAGGTACAGCGCGGTGATGCGGTCCGCCACTTCGAAGACGTCGTTCATGTTGTGCGAGATCAGCACGACGGCGTGGCCGCTGTCGGCGAGGCGCCGGACGAGGTTGAGCACCTGCTGGGTCTGCGCGACGCCGAGCGCGGCGGTGGGCTCGTCCAGGATCACGACCTTGGACTCCCACAGCGCGGCCTTGGCGATGGCGACCGTCTGCCGCTGCCCGCCGGACAGGCTCGACACCTGCTGGCGGACGGACTTGACGGTGCGGACCGACAGCCGGGCGAGGACCTCCCGGGCGGACTCCTCCATCGACGCCTCGTCCAGCACGAGGCCGGAGCGGCGCTCGCGGCCGAGGAACATGTTCTGCACGATGTCGAGGTTGTCGGCGAGCGCGAGGTCCTGGTACACGACCTCGATGCCGAGGTCGGCCGCGGCGCGCGGCCCGTCGATCGCGACCGGGCGGCCGTCGAACTCGATCCGGCCCGAGTCGATCGGGTGGATGCCGGCGATGCACTTGATCAGCGTCGACTTGCCCGCTCCGTTGTCGCCGACGAGGGCCATCACCTCGCCCAGCCGCAGCGTGAAGTCCACGTCGTGCAGGACGTGGACGGCGCCGAAGCTCTTGTTGAGCCCGGTCAGGCGGAGGACGGGGTCTCCGTTTTCAGCCACGAGTTTCCTTCCGGTGTTGCTGCCGCACGCCCGTGGCGGGCCCCCGGCGTCCCGGGCTTCCGGGTGCCCGGGACGCCCTCAGCGGTATGGGGCCCGCCACGAGGTCGGCGGGGGTCGTTACTGGACCTTGATGCCGGCGGCCTCGCACTTGGCCGCGTACGCCCCCTTGCAGAGGTCGGCCGCCTTGACGGCGCCGTCGTCGACGACCCGCTTGACGTTCTCCTTGGTGACGCTGACCGGCTCCAGCAGCACCGACGGGACGTCCCGCTTGCCGACCGGGTCGTGCTCGGTGGCGGTGGTCTCGCCCTTCTCACCCTTGATCAGCGAGATGGCGAGCTTGGCCGCCGCGTCGGCCTCCTGCTTGGTCGGCTTGTAGACCGTCATGCACTGGTTGCCGTCGAGGATGTTCTGCAGGCCCTGCACGGTGGCGTCCTGCCCGGTGACCGGGACGTCGCCGGCCCGCTTGTTCTTCTTCAGGATCGAGATGACCGCGTTGCCGAGGTTGTCGTTCGCGGCGACCACACCGTCGATCTTGCCGTGCTGCTCGGTCCACATCTGCTCGAAGATCGTCGCGGCCTTCTCGGCCTCCCAGTCCGGGACGGGCTGCTCGGCGACCTTCTTGTAGTTGGAGACCTTGTCGAGGACGTTGTGCGCGCCCTTGGCGAACAGGGTCGCGTTGTTGTCGGTCGGGGCGCCGTTCAGGTAGACGATGTTGGCGTCCTTGTCGCCCAGGCACTTCTGCAGGCCGGCGCCCATCGTCTCGCCGACCTTCACGTTGTCGAAGGAGACGTAGTAGTCGGCGACGCCGCCGAGGGTGAGCCGGTCGTAGTCGATGGTCTTGACGCCCTGCGCCTGCGCCTTGCGCTGCACGGCGGCGGCGGAGTTGGAGTCCAGGCCGGTGATCAGCATGACGGTGACGCCGCTGGTCAGCATCTGGTCGGCGATGGTCTGGAACCGCTGGGCCGAGCCCTCGGCGTTCTGGATGTCGCTCTCGATGCCGGCCGCCTTGAAGGCCTGCTCGAGGTAGGGGCGGTCGAAGTTCTCCCAGCGCGGCGACGAGGCCGTGTCGGGCAGGATCACGCCGACCTTGCCCTTGGCCGCTTCACCGCCGGAGTCGTTGCCGTCGTCCCCGCACGCGGTGAGGCTGAGCGCCGCGGCCGTCGTGAGGGCCATCAGGCTGAGGATCCCCTTGCGCATTGCCCGGGTCCTTTCTGGGGGCGGCCGCCGTGGCGCGGCCGGGGTCTGCTTGGGCCCGGTGAGCGAGATCACACGTCCACCGGGGTGAATGTTGTGTCCCGCAACTTATGTCGCACTTGTCCGTCGCGCCAGACCTGACGGCACGTTGATTTGTTGTCGGCGGTAACAATCACGTAACGCGAGATCAACTAGGGTGATCGGCGGGATGGCCGGGACCTCGCGGCGGGGCGCCGCCGCGGCGCCCCGGGCACGCTCGCGCCGGGCCGCGCCGGCGAAAATGTTTCGCGGCTCAACATTCATCCCGAGCCGCCGGGCCGCCCGTCCGTCCCCCGGGACCGGGCGGTGCGGGGCTCGGATCGTCCCCCGGAGAGAAGCCGGGCGGTCAGCGCACGGCGAGGACCGCCGCGATGCGGTCGGCGGCGCCCGTGACGTCGTCGGCGGCGGCGATGCGCTCGGCCCACGACCACCAGTACCACCAGCCGTCCGCGCCCTGCTCCGCGAGGATGTTCTCGGTGAGCACGGCGGCGTCCGGGTTCAGCACGTGCAGGCTCGGCGACTGCCCGCGGGGCAGGGTGAGGCGCACCCGGAGGCCGCGCTTGACCAGCTCACCGCCGAGCTCTTCCAGATATTCGATCCGCGTCTTCGACGGCGCGGCCGTTCCCGTATCGTCAGCCGTCATCCTTGTTCCCTCATGGACTCCGCGCGGCCCGACGTGTCTTCACCCTCCCGCTTCACCGGCCCGGGTGCAAGCACATCGGCAGGTCAGCGCGGTGCGCCACCGGCCCGGTGGGCGCGGACGGCCCGCGTTCACAGGTCCACGGGACCCTATCCGGGATATCTTGCGCGTAGCACATGGAACGGGAACAGGGGGACGAAGATGACGGTGGGCGCGGACGTCCGGCCGGCCGCGGGCGTGCGGACCTGGCACCGGTTCCACTACGCGGTCGGCGTGTTCATCATCGCCTACGGGGTGACGGGCCTGGTCAGCGCGGTGCTGCTGTGGGGCGACCGGCTGGACGAGATCGAGGGCTACTTCGGCTCCGGCCCCGCGACCGGCGTGCTCGTCTTCGCCAAGGTGGTCGAGGCGCTGCTCGTCCTCAGCGCGGTGGCGGGCGTGGTGCTCCGCCGCGACATGCTGTTCGTGCCGCCGCTGGCGGGCTGGATGGCCGGGTTCGCGATGTTCGCCGTCCTCGACGTGTTCAAGGGCCGGTGGGGCGGCCTGATCGAGCACCTGCTCTACCTGGCGGCGTTCGTCGTGCTGCTGTTCGTGTCCTACGGGCTCAGCGCCAAGGCCCAGCTCGCGGGCGCGCCGAAGGAGGCCGAGCCGGGCTCGTCCCCGGTCGGGCCGCGCGGGCTCACCCGCACCCAGGAGTTCGCGCTCCAGGCGATCGAACGGGCCGCCGCCCTGACCGGTCCGCGCCCGCGCCCCCAGAAGCGCGACTGATCTTGGCAAGAGTTGCCGTTGGTGCGACTCCTGCCCGATGTCACCTGACACACCGCCTGCAAACTTACCGTCACGATATGGACACAGAATGCTATGATGCTGGTGTGAAGCTGGTGGTGCAGGTGAAGCTGCTCCCCGACGCCGCCACAGAGGCCGCGCTGCGGGAGACCCTGAAGTTGTGCAACCAGGCCGCCTGCCACGCCTCCCGCCGCGCGCACGCCACCGGCATCAAGGGCAAGACCGCGCTGCAGCGGCTGGTCTACGACGAGTTGAAGGCGATGGGCCTGTCGGCCCAGCCGGCGATCCACTGCGTCCGCAAAGTCGCTGGGGCCTACGCCAAGTTCTCCGGGAACCTGAAGGCGGGCAACTACGGGCCTGTCGGATCCGCCCGCCGCGCGCGGGTGGAGGGTGCACCGGTCCGTTTCCGCAAGGACGCCGCCCAGCCCTTCGACGACCGGTCCCTTTCCTGGCGGATCGACGCCCGCACCGTCAGCATCTGGACGGTGCGCGGCAGACGCAAGAGCATCCCTTTTGCCTGTTCGGCCGAACAGGCGGCGCTGCTGGCCGCCTGCCGACGAGGCGAGTCGGACCTGGTGTGGCGCGGTGGCTGTTTCTACCTCTACGCCACTTGCGACGTCCCCCAAGCACCCCAGTACGTCCCGGACGGATTCACCGGGGTGGACCTCGGTATCGCCAACATCGCCACCACCTGCGACGGCACCGTCCACACCGGCAAGCACATCAACCAGGTCCGGCACCGGAACCGCCGGCTGCGCAGCAAACTTCAGGCCAAGGGCACCAAGTCGGCCAAGCGGCTGCTGCGCCATTTGTCGGGCCGTGAGGCGCGGTTCGCGGCCGACACCAACCACCGCATCTCCAAGCAGATCGTGACCGAGGCTCAACGCACCACGCACGGCATCGCCCTGGAAGACCTGGGCGGTATCCGGGCGCGGGTCCGGCTACGCAAGCCCCAGC
>NZ_JABXFD010000616.1 GCF_013372625.1 Actinomadura sp. BRA 177 | reverse complement strand
CTGCGTTTCTGTTCTTTTTGTGTTATGGTGACGGCCGCCGCCGAGGTCTACACTTTCCTTTTCGTCGGCAGCGTCGGATGGGTATAAGAGAGTGGTGCGTTGGTCGGGGAGGTGGGTATGGAACGGCCCCCGGGCCCTGGGGGCTCGGGGGCCGATCGGCCGGTGCGGCGGTGTCAGGCCTCGACGACGTTGACGTCGATGGTGGCGTTGACGTCGCTGTGCAGGCGGACGCTGACCCGGTGGGTGCCGACGGTCTTGATCGGGTTGCCGATCTCGATGCGGCGGCGGTCCAGGTCAGGGCCGTCGGCGGCCTTGACCGCCTCGGCGATGTCGGCGGCGGTCACGGCGCCGAACAGGCGGCCGTTGCTGCCGGTGCGGGTGCGCAGCGTGACGCGCAGGCCGCCGAGCTGGTCGGCGACCTCCTTGGCGTGCTCGACGGTCGCGATCTCGCGGGCCGAACGCGCCTTCTTGATCGAGTCGATCTGCTTCTCGCCACCCCGGGTCCACTGGATCGCGAACCCGCGGGGGACGAGGTAGTTGCGGCCGTAGCCGTCGCGGACCTCGATGACGTCACCGGGCTCGCCGAGCCCGGAGACCTGCTGGGTCAGGATGAGCTTCATGATCTATAACCCCCTGCCTCAGCGCGCGGTGCTGGTGTACGGCAGCAGCGCCATCTCGCGGGCGTTCTTGATCGCCGTGGCGACGTCCCGCTGGTGCTGGGTGCAGTTGCCGGTCACCCGCCGGGCACGGATCTTGCCGCGGTCGGAGATGAACTTCCGCAGCAGGCCCGTGTCCTTGTAGTCGACGTAGGAGATCTTCTCCTGGCAGAAAACGCAAACCTTCTTCTTGGGCTTGCGGGGAGGTGGCTTCGCCATCGTGGTGCTCCTTTGGGAGAGCCCCGCTCACGCGGGAATGGACGTGTACTTGGTGTTGCCGTGGTCGCGCCGGAGCCGGCCGGACTAGAACGGCGGGTCGTCGGAGTAGCCGCCGCCACCGCCGCCGGTGGCCCAGGGGTCGGCGGGGGGGGCGCCCGGCTGGCCCTGTCCCTTATACACCTCTC
>NZ_JABXFD010000615.1 GCF_013372625.1 Actinomadura sp. BRA 177 | reverse complement strand
TCCTCCAGCCGGGTGACGATCCCGTACGCGACGTCGCCGACGCCGACTTCGCGTACGGGATCGTCACCCGGCTGGAGGAGCTGCGCCTCGCCGCCGTCGAGGACCGCGTCGAGGCGGAGCTCGCCCTCGGGCGGCCCGTCCCGCCGGTCGCCGAGCTGGAGCCGCTCGCCGCCGCGAACCCGCTCCGCGAACGGCTGCGCGGGCAGCTCATGCGCGCCCTGTACGCGGCGGGACGGCAGGCCGAGGCGCTGGAGGTGTACGAGGAGACGCGCCGTGCGCTCGCCGACCGGCTCGGCGTCGATCCCTCCCCGGAGCTGGCCGCCGTCCATCTGTCGATCCTGCGCCGGGAGAATTCGGCCCCCGCCCCGGCGCCCCCGGTTCCGTCCTCGCCGCGCACCAACCTGCCCGCGCAGCTCACCAGCTTCGTCGGACGCGAGGAGGAGTCGCGGCGGGTCGGCAAGCTGCTGCGCGAGACCCGGCTCGTCACCCTCACCGGCCCCGGCGGCGCCGGCAAGACGCGGCTGGCGGGGGAGAGCGCCGCCGCGCTCGTCGAGGAGATGCCGGACGGCGCCTGGTTCGTCCCGCTCGCGCCGGTCAGCGACCCGGGCGACGTCGTGCAGGCCGTGCTGTCGGCGCTCGGCGTCCCCGAGACCGTCCGGCCGGGCGAGACGCGCGTGGTCCCGCGGCCGCTGGAGCGGCTGACCGACTTCCTCGCCGCGAAGCGGATGGTCGTCGTCCTCGACAACTGCGAGCACGTCATCGACGCCGTCGCGCGGCTCGTCGACCACGTCCTCGCGCAGGCGCCCGGCATCCGGATCCTCGCGACGAGCCGCGAACCGCTCGGCATCACCGGCGAGTCGCTGTGCCCCGTCCCGTCCCTGCCGCTGCCGGACGAGGACGTCACCGACCCGGCCGACGCCCTCGGCTACGCGTCGGTGCGGCTGTTCGCCGACCGGGCCACCGCCGTCCGGCCCGGCCTCGCCGTGGACGCCGGCACCGCCGCCGACGCCGTCGCGACCTGCCGGGCGCTCGACGGCATCCCGCTCGCCATCGAGCTGGCCGCCGCCCGGCAGACCGCCGTCTCCTATACACATCTCACGCTGCCCACGCAGGAGATAAGAGAACTACACGCGGACCGCACCCCAA
>NZ_JABXFD010000450.1 GCF_013372625.1 Actinomadura sp. BRA 177 | reverse complement strand
TTTAGATATGCATAGGAGTACGGTACCGAATTCATTGGGGTATTGCGATGTGTTTGTAAAGGGTGGTAGGACGTCAGAGATGTACCCTGTCGTCTTGGTCGGCGGCGGCAGAGGGGTAGAGGGGACGGGTGGAGAACGGCGGCGGCGGGAGGGGCGCCGGAGAGGCGGGCGGCGAGGGGAAGCCGTAGACCGGTGCGGGCCAGGGAGAGGGCACCGCCCGGCCGACCACCTGGTCGGGACGCGGGTGTAACGGCGGCGGCGTCAGCGGCGGCGGTTCCGGAGGTTCGGGCGGTTCGGGCGGCGGTGGCAACGGCGGCGGAAAGTCCGGCGGCGGTGGCGGCAGCTGGTTCGGCGGCAGCGGCCGGTCGTCCGGCCCGGCCGATCGCGGACGCGGCCGCACGGGCGGCGGCTCCGGCGGTTCGGGCGGCGGTTCCGGTGGCGGGGCGCCCGCGACGAACGTCCCCAAGCAGCGTGGTGGTTCCGGCGGCGGCTCGTCCAACGGGAACGGGAAGCCGCCGGCCCAAGGCCCCGGCGGACGCCGGCAGCCTCCGCCGCTGTGGGGCCGCGGCGGCTCCGAGGAGGGCCCGTCGATGCCGTTCTGGCTGCGCCCGGTGGAGCGTCCGTCCGGTGAGCCGGACGGGGACGAGTGATGAACCTGAACGACCGCCGCCGCAAGCTGCTGTTCGCGGGCCTGGTAGTGGTCCTCGCCGCCGTCGGCATCTACCTGACGGTCGCCTCGCCCGAGCACGGCGGCGACGACCGGCAGGAGGCCCGGCCGAGCGCCACGCCCACGGCCGGCCCGCCCGGCCCGGAGTCCCCGCCACCCGGCATCCAGAACGCCGTGAACCCGGGCGAATTCGACATCTACCGGCTGCTGCCGTTCTCCCGGCAGGAGTTCGCCACGGCGGCGGACCTGGCCCAGCGGTTCGTCACGGCCTACGAGACGTACCGCTACGACGAGACCCCCGAGACCTACATGGGGCGCCTGTCCGGCCTGGCCACCGACGACCTGAAGCAGCAGCTCGGACGGGACGCGGCGACACCGGGCCTGCTGGAGGAGCGCCGCCGCGAGCAGGTCGTCGCGCAGGGGTCGGCGTCCCTCGACCAGGTGCGCAACATCGAGAACAACTCGGTCATCTTCCTGGTGACGGGCCGCCAGCAGCTGACCAAGGGCGGCAAGGAGAGCAGCGAGAGCAAGCAGTACGCGGTGACCGTCGCGCGCGACGGCGGCTCGCTGAAGGTCTACTCGTTCCAGCCCGCCGACGCCGGCCAGGCGGGTGACACGGGATGAGCCCGCGCCGGTTGCTGTTCGCCGGCGGCCTCGGCGTCGCCGCGACGGTGTTCGTCGCGCTGGTGTTCGTCCCCATCCTGTTCGGTGCGAGCCAGTTCATGTTCGGCGGCGGGATCGGCGGCGGAGGCAACTGCGTGGACGTCGCCGGCGCCGACGCGCAGCCCGCCGCGGCGAACGACGCGAAGGCCGTCCCCGCGAACTACCTGAAGCTCTACGAGGAGGCGGGCAAGAAGTACGGCATCCCGTGGAACGTGCTGGCCGGCATCGGCAAGGTCGAGACCGACCACGGCCGGTCCACGCTCCCCGGCGTCGGCAGCGGGGAGAACTACGCGGGCGCCGGCGGGCCGATGCAGTTCCTGGCCGCGACGTTCAAGGAGTTCGGGGTCGACGGCGACAAGGACGGCAAGAAGGACCGCTACGACCCGGAGGACGCGATCCCCTCGGCGGCCGCCTACCTCAAGCACAACGGCGCTCCGCAGCGGATGAAGACCGCGATCTTCCAGTACAACCACTCGTCGGACTACGTCGACCTCGTCCTCGACTGGGCGAAGCGCTACGCCGGCGGCGAGTTCAAGGTCGTCCAGGCGAACGGCATCGACTGCGACGACAACGAGCTGCCCGCGAACATCGGCGACCTCGTCGAGCAGATCATCCGGTTCGCGATGGCGCAGCGCGGCAAGCCTTACGTGTTCGGCGCGAACGGCCCGGACGCGTGGGACTGCTCCAGCCTCATCCAGGCCGCCTACCGGCAGGTCGGGCTGAACCTTCCGCGCACCACGTTCCAGCAGTGGCCGTTCGGCGTGAAGGTCGCCAAGGGCAAGGAGCAGCCCGGCGACCTGGTGTTCTTCAACTCCGGCCCGGGGACGTCGGCGGACAACCCCGGCCACGTCGGGATGGTCATCGGCAAGGGCAAGATGATCGTGGCGAGCTGCTCGACGTGCGTGCCCGCGATCGGCGTAAAGACCTACAAGCGGTCGGACTGGGTCGGCGTGACCCGCCCGCTCGCGCGCCCCGACTTCAAGAAGAAGGTCAGCGAACTGGCGGCACGGCAGCCCTGACCGGTCAGCGGAAGCGCCGGTCGCCGGCGGCGAGCAGGATCTCGCGGAGCGCGTCGGCCGCGGCCCGGACCTCCCGCTCGGGCACCCGCGCCATGACGTCCTCGTGCGCGGCACCGGCCGCCTCGAGCGCGCGCCCGGTGACCCGCAGCCCGTCCTCGGTCAGCTGCACGAACCGGCTCCGCGCATCGCCCGCGTTGGCCTCGCGTTCGACGTAGCCGGCCTGCTGCAGGCGCTGCAGGACGTTGCTCGTCCCGCCGGAGGTCAGGAACGCCGACCGCGTCAGCTCGCTCGGCCGCAGCCGGTACGGCGCGCCCTCCCGCCGCAGGACGGTCAGCACCTCGAACTCGGCGTAGGTGAGGCCGAGGCCGGCGAGCGCGGGCCGCATGGCCTGCTGGACGAGCGTGGCGATGCGCCCGGCCCGCTTGCCGACCTCCAGCATCGCGATGAGCGGTTCGGACAGCCCATCCCGCCGCCACGTCCCGGCGACGACGTCGACGTCGTCCCGCCGTTCCCCGCCGTCTCCCTGCACGTCCCCGAGGATACTGACTCCGCACATTGCTTTCTAAAAAGCTTTTCCTTAAGCTGATTTCCATGAAGGCTCTGCTGCTTCGCAACGGCATCGTCATCGACACCGACCCCGCACCGACCGTGCTCGGAAACGCCGACGTGCTGATCGAGGACGGCCGCATCGCCGCGATGGGCCCCGCCCTGTCCACACCGGCGAACACCGAGATCATCGACGCGACGGGAAAGCTCGTCCTGCCCGGCTTCGTCGACACCCACCGGCACACGTGGCAGACGGGAATCCGCGCGATCCTGCCCGACGCCACACTCCCCGCCTACCTGGAGCGCGTCCTGGGCGAACTGGCGCCCCGCTACCGCCCGGACGACGTGTTCACCGGAACCCTCGCCGGCGCAATGGAATGCCTGGACTCCGGCATCACGACACTGGTCGACTGGGCGCACATCCAACTGAGCCCCGGCCACACGGAAGCGAGCATCGAAGCGCTCCTGGCGTCCGGCATCAGAGCAGTATTCGGCTACTGCCACGGCGGCGACGGCGACCTCAAAGCCGAAACCCGCCGCGTCCACCGCGAGCACTTCGACACACCCACCGGGACGCTCACCATGGCGCTGGCGGCACTGGGCCCGGAGATCGCAGGCGAGGAACGCGCCCTGACCGAATGGCGTCTCGCCCGCGACCTCGGTCTGCCGGTCACCGTGCACATGGGCGGACACGGCCCCGAGAGCGCCGCACGCGGCCTGGCGTTCCTCGCCGACAACGATCTGATGGAGCACCCGACGACCTACGTGCACGCCAACTACTACACCGACGAGGCGCTCAAACAGATCGCCGCCAATGGCGGGACGGTGTCCGTCGCACCCGCCATCGAAGCCGCCCTCAACATCGGCCCGCCGCCCACCGGCCGAGCCCGGAACGCGGGTGTCCCCACGGGCCTCAGCGCAGACACGGTCACAAGCGGCCCAGGCGACATGTTCAGCATCATGCGCGCCGCCTACGTCCTGGAGCGCGGACGCCCCAACCAGGCGTTCACCACGGCCGACGTCCTGCGGATGGCCACCAACGAGGGCGCTGAGGTCGCCGGACTCGCGGACGTCACCGGATCGCTGACACCCGGCAAGCAGGCCGACATCCTCGTCCTGCGCACCGACACGCTCGGCGTAGCGGCGGCCCACGACCCCATCGCGGCGGTGGTCCTCTCAGCGGACACCCGCAGCGTCGACACCGTCCTGGTCGGCGGCCGCGTGGTCAAACGCGGGGGAGAGTTGCAGAACCAGGACGTCCGGCCTGCCCTGACCTCGCTCTCAGAATCCGCCGCGCACGTGACCCGCCCATGATCCGTCGGCGGCGCGTGGCATGCTGATCGGCGTGGAGTCCGAGATAACCATCCGCGTCGCCGGCGAACTCCTGATGTTCCTGCCCGCCACGAGGCGGGAGGCCGTCAACCGGGTGCCCTATGACGGGACGTCGACGCTGGGCCATCTCGTGGAGTCGCTCGGCGTGCCGCTGCCCGAGGCGGGCCCGATGACGATCGGCGGCGAACCCGTCGAGCCGTCCACCCGTCCGAGAACAGGGGACGAGGTGCACGTCGAGGCGGTGCCGCGCCCCCAGCCCATCCCGGGGGACGTGCCGCGTTTCCTCCTGGACGTCCACCTGGGCACGCTCGCGCGGCGGATGCGCCTCCTCGGCCTCGACACGGCCTACCACAACGACATGGACGACCCGGCGCTGGTCGTCCAGGCCAACGCGGAACACCGCGTCCTGCTCACCCAGGACCGCGGGCTCCTCCGCCGCCGCGCTCTGTGGTTCGGCGCCTACGTCCGCGGCTCCAAACCGGACGACCAGCTCCACGACCTCCTGGACCGGTTCGCGCCGGAGCTCCACCCGTGGACGCGCTGCACCGCCTGCAACGGCGAACTCGTCCCGGTCGACAAGAGCGAGATCGAAGGCGCCCTGGAGGCCGGCACGCGCCGCAGCTACGACGTCTACGGCCGCTGCGCGGACTGCGGCCAGCTCTACTGGCGCGGCGCGCACGGCGGCCACCTGGAGGAGATCGTCCGGTCCGCGACCCGCCAGGTCGAATCCGCCCGTGCGACCGCCGTATCGAAGAGGGGCTGATCAGCATCGATCTCGTTGTGGTGGGCGCCGCGATCATCGTCGGCGGACGCCTGCTGAGCGCGCAGCGGGCCGAGCCGCCGCACATGGCGGGCGGCTGGGAGCTGCCGGGCGGCAAGGTCGACCCAGGTGAATCGGACGAGGAAGCCCTGATCCGCGAGTGCCACGAGGAACTGGCGATCAAAATCCGCCTGGGCCACCAGGTCGGCGCCGACTGGCCCCTGAGCGACCAAGCCCTCCTACGAGTCTGGCGAGCCGAAATCCTGGAGGGCGAACCGCAACCCCTGGAACACCTGGCCCTACGCTGGCTGGCCCCGAACGAGCTGTACGTAGTCGACTGGCTCCCAGGCGACCGCCCCGTAATAGACACCCTCGCCCAAGAGGGCCTGACCTAGCCCTGCTCCCTCTGTAGGCGTGTCGCCCGCCAGGACTGTGTCCAGGGGCCGGAGCGGCCGGGGCTGGACGTGCCCGCCGACATCAGCCGACGCAGCAAACCCCGCAACAACCTCAATCGTCGCGATTGCGACCGAAGGCAGGTTCGAGCTTGCGAGAACCTGATCGCGCAGCGAGCCGCTAGGCGAGTCGGATGCGATGCAGCAATCGCACGCATTGCCCGACGATGGAGGGCCCCCGGGGCCCGAAGGAGGAGGGCAGTGCAGATACACACAGCGATCGCCCGTGTTTTTCGACGATGGAGGGCCGCCAGGCCCGAAGGAGGAGAAAAATACAATAAACACCGGGGGCTTCCTACCGCGCCGCAGGAAGCCCCCGACGCATGGTGGCCGCGTGGTGCGGCCCGGGGGAGGGGTCAGGAGATGCGGTTGGCGCCGGCGTAGTCGGAGCGGTCCGACAGTTTGGAGATCTTCACCACATCGCCGGTCTGCGGAGCGTGCAGGTACTTGCCGCCGCTGAGGTAGATGCCCATGTGGTGCAGGTTGCTGCCGAAGTAGACCAGGTCGCCGGAGCGCAGCTGGCCGCGCGACACCTTCGTGCCGAGCTGGTACAGGTCGCCGGTGTAGTGCGGCAGGCCGGGCTTGCCGACCTGGGCGTAGGCCCAGACGACGAGGCCGGAGCAGTCGAAGCTGCTCGGGCCGGCGGCGGCCCACACGTACGGGGAGCCGATCTTGCCGTAGGCCTTGCGGGCCATCTTGGCGGGCAGGTCGGAGCCCTTGATGGTGGCGGTGAGGCCGGTGCGCGGGTCGCGGGCGTGCGTGGTGCTGAGCTTGTCGAGGCGCTTCATCACCTCGGTGACCTTGGCCTTGGCCTCCGCGCGGGCCTTCTTGGCGTCGTCCCAGGCCTTCTTGACCTGCGCGGTCTTGGCCTCCGCGTCGCGTTGCGCGTCCTCGGCCCGCTTGATCTGCTTCTGCAGCGCCTGGACGGCGGTGGCCTGGTTCTGGGTGAGGTAGGCGCGTTCGGACAGGCCCTCGGGGGAGCCGTCCGAGCCGAAGATCGCGTCGGGGGCGCCGGCCATGTAGTTGGCGGCGGCCATCTGCCCGAGCTGCTCGCGGGCCGGGCCGGCCTGGGCGCGCAGTGCCTCCGCCTTCTTGGTGGCGGCCTGCTCGGCCTTCTGGGCCGCTTTGAAGTCCACGCGGGTCTTGTTGAACTTCTCGGTGAGGATCTCGGCCTCTTCGTTCAGCGCGTTCAGGCTCTTGCGCAGGCCCTTCTCCGTCGTCGGAGTTGGGCTCGGCGTGGTCGCGGCGGCGGCGAGCCGGAACGGCGGCGCGGCGTGGGCGGCGACGGGTGCGGTGGCGCCGAGGCCGAGCAGGAGCAGGGTGGCGGTGGCGGCGGGCGTGACGCGCCGCCTGCGGGGTTCCGGTGCCAAGCCGGTGTTCTCCTCTCCTCGTGCGCCTACCGGGTTAGCTGACGGGTTCGGGCCAGGAGTCGCCCTACGCCGCGCCGCCGTGGCGGCGGCGCGTCGATTCACCCCGAGTGTGTGGGTCCCCGGTTCTCCCGGCGGGCGGGAGATTCGGCGTTCCGGTCGCAGCCCCGGGGGGTGGGACTCCGGACGACCGGATCACGGGGGAAGATTACAAAGGATGAGCAAAGTTGGCCAATCGAGACCTGCCGGGGCGGAGTGCGGGGTGGGACGGGAGGGGCGCCGGGGGCTCGTGTGAGGCACGGTCCGGGCGACGCGGAGTGGGTGGTCCGCGCGGGCAAGTAGAATGGACTGCTGCCGCTTTTCTGCGGCGACTCTCCTGAAACCTCACGCAAGGTAACCCGCATGCCCATCTCCACGCGCGACGACCTCCGGAACGTCGCGATCGTCGCCCATGTCGACCACGGGAAGACGACGCTGGTCGACGCCATGCTCTGGCAGTCCGGGGCCTTCCGCGAGAACCAGGACGTCGATGACCGGGTCATGGACTCCAACGACCTGGAGCGCGAGAAGGGCATCACCATTCTCGCGAAGAACACCGCCGTCAAGCACAACGGGCTGACGATCAACATCATCGACACCCCGGGCCACGCCGACTTCGGCGGCGAGGTCGAGCGCGGGCTGTCCATGGTGGACGGCGTCGTCCTGCTGGTGGACGCCAGCGAGGGCCCGCTCCCGCAGACCCGGTTCGTGCTGCGCAAGGCGCTCGCCGCGCGGCTGCCGGTGATCCTGGTCGTGAACAAGACCGACCGTCCCGACGCCCGCATCGACGAGGTCGTGGACGAGACGTACGAGCTGTTCATGGACCTCGACGCCGACGAGGACCAGATCGACTTCCCGATCGTGTACGCGTCCGGCCGCGCCGGGCGCGCCGCGCTCGACAAGCCCGGCGACGGCGAGATGCCCGCCAGCGAGGACCTGGAGCCGCTGTTCCAGGTGATCACCGAGACGATCCCGGCGCCGTCCTACGACCCGGACGCGCCGCTGCAGGCGCACGTGACGAACCTGGACGCCTCCAGCTACCTCGGCCGGATCGCGCTGTGCCGGGTGCACGCCGGGACGATCAAGAAGGGCCAGCCGGTCGCCTGGTGCCGGCACGACGGCAGCGTCGAGCGGGTCAAGATCACCGAGCTGCTGATGACGGACGCGCTCACCCGCAAGCCCGCCGACGAGGCGGGGCCGGGCGACATCATCGCGATCGCCGGCATCCCCGACATCATGATCGGCGACACCATCGCCGACGCCGACGACCCGCGCCCGCTGCCGCTGATCACGGTGGACGAGCCCGCGATCTCCATGACGATCGGCACCAACACCGGGCCGATGGCCGGCCGCGAGAAGGGCACCAAGGTCACCGCCCGCATGGTCAAGGACCGCCTCGACCGCGAGCTCGTCGGCAACGTGTCGCTGCGGGTCCTGCCGACCGAGCGTCCGGACGCGTGGGAGGTGCAGGGCCGCGGCGAGCTGGCCCTCGCGATCCTCGTCGAGAACATGCGCCGCGAGGGCTACGAGCTGACCGTCGGCAAGCCGCAGGTCGTCACCCGCGACATCGACGGCAAGCGGCACGAGCCGGTCGAGCGGCTCACCATCGACATCCCCGAGGAGTACCTCGGCTCGGTCACGCAGCTGATGGCGGTCCGCAAGGGCCGCATGGAGCAGATGACGAACCACGGCACCGGCTGGGTGCGGATGGAGTTCCTCGTCCCGGCGCGCGGCCTGATCGGGTTCCGCACCGAGTTCATGACCGAGACGCGCGGCACCGGCATGGCGCACCACGTCTTCGAGGACTACGAGCCCTGGTTCGGCGAGCTGCGCACCCGCCCGTCCGGCTCGCTGGTCGCCGACCGGTCCGGCGCCGCGACCGCGTACGCGATCACGAACCTGCAGGAGCGCGGCACGTTCTTCGTCGGGCCGACCACCGAGGTGTACGAGGGCATGATCGTCGGGGAGAACTCCCGCGCCGACGACATGGACGTCAACATCACCAAGGAGAAGAAGCTCACGAACATGCGCTCGTCCACCGGCGACGAGCTGGAGCGCCTCACCCCGCCGCGGCTCCTGTCGCTGGAGGAGGCGCTGGAGTTCTGCCGCGAGGACGAGTGCGTCGAGGTGACGCCGGCGAACGTCCGCATCCGCAAGGTCGTGCTGGACGCCAAGGAGCGCGAGCGCATGCGCGCCCGCACCAAGCGCGCCGGCTGATCCTGCTCCCGCCGTGCGAAAAGGCGGCCCCGGGGTTCTGAGAACCTCGGGGCCGCCTTCTCACGTGCGGGTCACTTCAGCTGGACGGTCCCGGTCACGTCGGCGGCCAGGCGGAGCTGGTCGCCGTCGCGGAGGGGCGCCTCCACGCCGCGGGGGAGGCGCTCGCCGTTGACGAACGTCCCGTTGGTGGAGCCCTCGTCCCGGACCCAGGCCGTGCCGGACGGGTCGAGCCAGACCGTCGAGTGGCGCCGCGACACGTTGTCGTACTGCGTGAACGTGGACGCCACCGGCGACTGGCCCACGTCCCGGCCGAGCACGAGGTGCTGGCCGACGGAGACCTTGAGCTCACCGGTCGGGAACTGCACCCGCAGGACGGGCGTGCCGCCCTTCTGCGGCAGGGGACGCAGGCAGGAGTCGCACTGCGCGGCGCCCGGGTTGCTCAGCACCGCCTCGCAGTACGGGCACATGAACGCCGTGCTGTCGGGGGCCGGGGGACGCCCGCCCTGGTTGTGGTCGTGCGGCAGCAGCGTCGCCTCACGGCCGTGCGGCGGCAGCGGCGGCCCGCCGTGCTGCGGGCCCCCGTGCTGGGGTGCCCCGTGCTGCGGGCCCCCGTGCGGAGGTGCGCCGTGCTGCTGGGGCGGCGGGCCGAACTGGTGGTCCGCCGGGCCCGGCTGCGGAGCCCCGTACTGGTCCTGGGGGGCACCGTACTGGTCCTGCTGCGGCGGGGCGCCGTACTGGTCCTGGGGGACGCCGTACTGATCCTGCGGGGCACCGTACTGGTCCTGCTGGGGCGGAGCCCCGTACTGGTCCTGCGGCGCGCCGTACTGGTCCTGGGGCTGCTGGTACTGCGGCTCGCGCTGCTGGTACTGGTCGGCCCCGGGCTGCTGCTGCGGCGGCGCGCCCCACTGGTCCTGGGGCTGCTGCTGCTGTTGTTGGGGCGGGCCCCACGGGTCGGCGGGCGGCTGCTGCTGGTGCTGCATCGGCGGCTGCCCACCGTGCTGCGGCTGCTGCTGCCCGTGCTGCGGCTGGCCGTACTGGCCCTGCTGCGGCTGGCCGTGCTGGTCCTGCCCTTGCTGCGGCATGGGCGGACCCCACGCGTCCGGCTGCTGCTGCTGCGGCGGGCCCCACGGGTCCTGCTGCTGCCCGGGCTGGCCCGGCTGCTGGTGCTGGGGGGCCTGCTGCCCGTACGGGTCGTGCGGCTGCTGCGGCTGCCCGTACTGCTGCCCGGGCGGGGCGCCGCCGTACTGGCCGCCCGGTCCCGGCGGCGGGGGGACCCGCTGCTGCTGGTCGTCGTATCCGCCCGGCCCCTGCCGGTGCGCGCCGCCACCGCCGCGCGCGAGGTTGGCCCCGCAGTTCATGCAGAGCAGATCGCCCTGCTGGTGCGGCTCACCGCAGACAGGACAGTTCAAGGTCGCCATGACACATCCCCCGAGCGCACCCCGGCGCGGTCGAGCCTCGACGTCAGGTGCTCCATGTCACCCCTTCGCGGGATCCCGATGTAGTACACCCGCCTTCCCTCCGGCCCTTCGTCCACGGACACCTGTACTCGGGGCCCTGTTCCTTCTCCAGTCTTCCCGACACCGGCCAGTGCCCCGTACCGTTCGCGCCCCAGCGGGGACAGCGGCACGACACGCTGGTTGGCCGACCCCCTCCAGAGTAGGGAGCCGTCCGCGGGGTGTCGCCCCCCCGGATTCAACCGGTCGACGTACGGTCCCGTGATCACGGCGTCGCACATGTCCAGTAGCTCGCGCGTCTCGCCGCTGCGGGCGAGCCGCGAGTAGGCATATCCGCTGTAAACCAATATGTCCAACTCAATCGTCTCACGGCCGGGGGTGTCCCGCCACGCGCGGACACCGCGCAGCAGGGCCGCCAGCGCGGCCGGCTGCTCGAACGGCTCACCACCGGAAATGGTCACTCCGTCCACCGGTCCGGGCAGGGACGCGAGCCATCCTAAAACGGTCTCGACGGGCACCGCGCGGCGCGGGTCGGCGTCCCAGGTGTCCTTGGACAGGCAGCCGTGACAGTGCAGCGTGCAGCCCTGCGTCCAAATTCCGGCGCGGGTTCCGGGGCCGAGAGTGGTCACCGGGTAGTGCGCCTTGGCGAGCAGCAGCGCCGCGCCCCCGCCGCCCGTGCGGTCCGGGCCGCCCGTGCCGCCCGCGCCGGTCACTGGAGGTCCAGATGGACGATGCTTCCCTCGCGCCGGATGCCCGTGACGGTGACCTTCTCGTCCGGGACGAGCTCCCGGTCGAACAGGGCGCGCGCCAGCGGGTTGACGAAGTGCGACTCCAGCGCCATGCCGATGCCGCGGCCGCCCTTGTCGAGTTCCTCGGTGCACCATTCCCGGAGCGTCGTCAGCGCGTCGCCCTTCACGGCCAGGGAGAGCCGGTGCTCCTCGGTGACCCGGCGGCAGATGTTCGCGAACTGCAGGTCGAATATCTTGTGCGCGGCCTCGCCGGAGATGAAGTCGAACACGACGATGTTGTCGCCGAACCGGTTGAGCAGTTCGGGACGGTTGAGGACCTCGGTGAAATGGTCGGCGACCGCGCCCTTGATGCGCTGCTCGACCTCGTCGTACGACATTCCGGGTGTGATGTTCTGCACACGTTCGGGCGCCGCGTACGGGGACGCGTCGCGCGTCGTCAGGTCGCGTCCCGGGACGTACATCCCCAGGTTGGACGTGAAGATCAGGATCGACTCGGAGAAGTGGACGGTGTTGCCGCGCCCGTCGGTGAGCCGGCCGTCCTCCAGGATCTGCAGGAACTTGTCCAGGATCCGCGGGTGCGCCTTTTCGATCTCGTCGAAGAGGATCACCCGGAACGGGTCCTCGCGGACGGCGTTGGTCAGCTCGCCGCCCGCCTCGTGCCCGACGTAGCCGGGCGGCGACCCGATCAGCCGGTCGCCGGACCCCTCGCCGGAGAACTCGCTCATGTCGAAGCGCAGGTAGGCGGACTCGTCCCCGAAAACCAGCTCGGTGATCGCCTTCGCCAGCTCCGTCTTGCCGGTGCCGGTCGGGCCCGCGAAGAACAGCACGCCGCGCGGCCGGCTGCCCGACTTGGTCGCCTGCGCGCCGGACAGCCCGAGCACGGCCCGCTTCAGTATGTCCAGGGTCTTGGTGACGGCCTGCGGCTGCCCGATCACCCGCTCGGGGACGCGCTGCTCGCCCTCCAGCACCCGGCGGCGCAGATGCCCGCGGCTCCACGGGTTGTCGAGCACGCCGAGCTTGTAGGTGCGGACCGCGTCCGGCAGGTCGGTGAGCCCGATGCCCCGCTCCTTCGCCAGCCGGGTCACCTCGATCATCGACTGCAGGGTGAGCCCGTCGGCCTGCTCGGCGAACGCGTCGCACGCCGCCGCGGCCGCCTCGTCGTCCCCGACGTCGGTGACCCCGAACGCGCGGGCCAGCAGCCGCGCCGTCTCCTGCCGGTCGCCGAGATGCGGGCGCGGGATCGTGATCTCGCGGATGTTCTCGTTGTCGGTCGTCAGCCACGGCGGCAGGTCGCCGGGCCGCTCCACCAGCCACAGGATCGGGTTGTAGAGCGGCTTCGGCCGCGCCCCGGTCACCCGGACCGGGCGCGCGGTGCGCGACAGCTTCGCGCAGAACCGGAAGAAGTCGCGCTCGGCCGGCTCCAGGTCGGTCGGGGTGCGGGCGATCCGGGACGCCGAGTCGATCACGAACGCGGCGCGGACGTCCTCCTTCGGCCGGGCCACCGCCGCCAGCAGCCGCGTCAGCGCCTCCAGCGACGGCTTCTCCTCCGCCTTGATCTTGCCGAGCAGCCGCTCGGCCGCCCGCGTCGAGTCGTCGTCGCCGGGGATGATCTGCAGCCCGTCCACCGGGTCGTAGACGGCCATGAACGACGCGCCGCTGGAGCGCAGCGCCTCCCACAGCAGGGCGCGCAGCGGCAGCAGCCCGGTCGGCGCGCCGCCCTCCGCCGGCGGGGTGAGGAAGCTGTCGTACAGGTTCCCCGACAGGACGTACTGGGAGTGCACGGACAGGGTCGCGTCCAGCTCCCGGACGAACGGCGGCCACCCCTGCAGCCGCCCCCCGAGAGTCGGCGAATCAATGCTCATCTGTCGGCGGCCCCCACTTCATTCCGCGTCGCCCCGCATCTCAGTTATGACGCTCGCGGTGGCGCTCGCGTTGCCCGGTACGTCCCCTAGTCTGCCGTGACGGCGCCGAAACCGGCAGCTCACGCACGCCGGGGTCCAGCCGCCACGCCACGTCCGAGCGGATTCCCGCGTCCGCCAGCTTCGTCCGTGCCGCCTCGAACGCCTCGCACCACTCGCGCTCCCGCTCGACGTCCACCCGGCGGTCGTCCTCGCTCTCGGCGGGCCGCTCGCGCACCATCGACGCCCGGACGTGCGCGGCGTCGTCGACCCGCATCCGGACGCTGTGGTCGGGCCAGGCGCCCTTCGTCAGCGTCACGGTGCCGTCCTCGGCCGTCAGCGTCTCGAACCCGGCGTGGACCTCGTACCCCATGTCCTCGAACGCCGTGGTGACCGAGTCGAGGACGTAGCGGCGCTCGGCCTCGGCCTGCTCGGCGGCGTCGGCTTCGGCCGCCCGCCGCCGCTCCTCCGCGCGCCGCTCCTCGGTGCGGCGGTTGGCGGCCTGGATCCGCAGCCGCACCTCCTGCAGGACGCCCTCGGCCTCGTCCGCCGTCCCGGCCCCGGTGAGCAGCGCCGCCGCCTCCGCCACGGCCCGCCGCTCCGCGTCCGCCGCGTCCGGCAGCAGCCGCGTCATGATCCTCTCGAGGTTCCGCCGGACGTCGTCGCCGGTGGCGGGCGGCGGCGCGCTCTGTGCGGTGTCCGCCGTCAGCCCCTCGGCGGGGACGGCGAAGATCTGCGTGCTGACCTGGTCGGCGAGATGCTCGGACAGCTGCCGCTCCGCCTCGTCCAGCGCCCGGTCGGTGGCCGTGCACCACGCCGTCAGCTCCTCGGGGGTCTGCTCCTGCGCCGTCAACCGCTCCGGCAGCGGCACCTCGGCGCCGATCTTCGCGCGGGTCTCGGCGAGCGCGGCGATGCGCGCGTTGCGCTCCACGACCTCGCGCAGGGCGCGCTCCTGGGACTCGACCTCGGCGAGCGCCGCCGCCCGCGCGACGATCGGCGCCGAGGTGCCGCTGCCGGAGCGGTTGACGGCCTGTCCCTTCTACACATCTCCGAGCCCACGCGACGGACACCTATCTCGTATGCCGCGTGCGGCTTGAAAACAAAAAACCAACAAA
>NZ_JABXFD010000614.1 GCF_013372625.1 Actinomadura sp. BRA 177 | reverse complement strand
CCGCAGCCGCCCGCTGAGGCGCCGAAGGCCGACGACGCCAAGCCGGAGCCTCCGAAGGACGCCTAGGCGCCCATCAGCAGGATCAGGTGGCGTTCACCGACGCCCGCCGACAGGGCCTTCCCTGGCGCGGCGCCGTGCGCCATCACCACCGTGCCGGGGCGGCTGCGCGGCACCCGGTTCCCCGAGCCGAGCTGCCCGCTGCCGCCCGCACCCCACGTCAGCGGCGTCCCGTCGGTGAGGATCGCGGCGCCGTAGGCCTCGCCCGCGAACACCTGGGCGACGCCGCGCAGCTTCGGGCCGTGGCTGCCGGCGACGGCGACCGGGGTGGCGCGGAGCTTCACGGACCGGTCGCCGAGCTGCCCGGCCGTGTTGTTGCCCCAGGCGACGACCGTGCCGTCCTTGCGGAGCGCGTAGTTGTGCTTCTCCGCAGCGCTGATCCCGGTCACGTCGCGGAGGGCGCCCTTGCCGCCCACGCCGGACACGAGGCCGGGGGTGAGCCGGTCCCGGCGCGACCCGTCGCCGAGCTGGCCGAGGTCGTTGTGGCCCCAGGACGCGACCCGCCCGTCCTTCAGCAGCGCCAGCCCGTGCTGCCCGCCGATCGCGATGCGGGTGACGCCGGTGAGCCGCCGGGCGCCGTCCAGGCCGCGCACCGGCACAGGCAGCGCCCGGTCGCGGCGGGTGCCGTCGCCGACCATCCCGTAGTCGTTGGCGCCCCACGCGAGCACCTGCCCGTTGCGGCGCAGCACCAGCTCGGTGTGCCCGTCGGCGGCGATCGCGGTGACGTTCGTGAGCGGCCTGCGGCCGTTCGGCGCCCGCACGGTCGTCGGCACGCGGGGGCTGGTGCGCTTCCCGGTGCCGCGCTGCCCGTGGCCGCCCGCGCCCCACGTCACGACGGTGCCGTTGCGGCGCAGCGCCATGGAGAAGTCGTTGTTGGCGCTGATCGCGACGACGTCGTCCAGCGTCCCGGAGTGCCCGTCGGGCGCGCGGACGGGGACGGGGACGCGGCTGTCACGCCGGGTGCCGTTGCCGAGCTGCCCCTGGTCGTTGGCGCCCCACGCGACGACCTTGCCGCCGCCGACGACGGCCAGCGAGTGCCGCCCGCCGCCCGCGACCGCGCGCCCGACGGGCACTCCGGGACGCTGGACGAC
>NZ_JABXFD010000291.1 GCF_013372625.1 Actinomadura sp. BRA 177 | reverse complement strand
CGCCGGCTCTCCGGGACGCGGTCGGCGAGCGCCGCGCACAGTGCGGCGTGCATGCCGTTCACGCTGGCGTGCACCACGATCCAGCAGGCGCCCACGGCGATCACCGACGACTGCCACGGCAGCGCGAAGAGCGCGGACGCGCAGAGCGCCGCGCAGACCGCGACCCAGGAGCGCCGGCGCCCGAACCGCCACGCGGTGCGGTCCGACAGCAGGCCCGTGAGGGGCGCCGAGACCACGGCGGCGACGGCGGCGAGCCCCGTCACGAGGCCGAGCGCGAGCACCTTGTCCGCCGCGTCCAGCGACGCCACCTGGGTCGGCAGCAGGATCTGCACGGGCCCGAGCAGCCCGATCCACATGCCGATCGTGACGAGGAAGAGCGAGGCCAGCCACAGGCGGGGAAACGGCGGACGGGGTCCGGCCGGGACATCGGCGGCCAATGCTCGTGCGGTGCTGGGAGACTTCATCGTGAGCAGCCGGCTCCACTATTTCGAGGAGACCAGGCGAGTTACCGCATTCCCCATGGAATCGGGGCCGCGCAGGCGCTCCCCAGCAATTCACGGTAACGTGTGGAAGATCTCTGCGGTCTCGGGCGCAAGAGCGCACCAAGGCTTCCGGAAAACCGCACACGAACGCACATCACGAACCCCCGGATTGGTGAAACTGTAAATTTCCGCACGGTCATCGATTTCGGGCGCCACGCCGGCGAAGACGCCCGAACACGATCTTGGTGCAGTCTAAACGAGCGATGCGGATAGATCCACAGTTCCGCGATACGCGATCTTCAACCCGAACAAAGTTCACCTAATACGATCGCATTGGGCCATTGACACGCCCGGACACGCGTGCATAATGCGTGCAACACATTGGGACGCACGCGGAACGCACAGTGTTACCGGACGGCTCCGCTGGGTCCCCCTTTCGCCCGACCGAATTGGACCATGTACCGGCCCATCGGACGGCCGTTGTGGAGGCACAATCGCGCGGCGCACCCGCACGGAGTCCCCGTCCGGGTGCCGCGGCGAGCCGGCACGCCCGGCCGGCGTCGGCCACAGGTGGTCACCGGCTCAGCGGGCGGGGCCGCACAGAGCCGTCGGCAGGGCGTCGTCCATGGCCTCGTCAAGGGACGGTCCGCCGCCAGGATTGAGGTTGACCATGACGGTGGCCTGCCTGCCGTCCACGGTGGCGCCCGTCCGGACGCTGAAGCCGAGCATGTCGCCGTCGTGGCCCCAGAAGCCGTGCGGGCAGCCGGGACGGTCCCCGGCGGGGAGCCACTGCAGCCCCAGGCCGTACTCGGACCCTGACGCGCGTCCCGTGGGGCGGGCGTGCAGCATCTCGCGCAGCTGCGGCGGCTTGAGCAGGCGTCCGCGCAGCAGGGCCGCCAGGAACCGGTCGAGGTCGGACGCGCTGGAGATCATCCCGCCGGCGGCTCCGGCGACGGTCGGGTTGAGGCGGGTGATGTCCACCAGGTCGGACTCCGGGCGCACGTAGCCGCGGGGGTGCGGCCCGGGGATGCCGGGGGCGTCGGTCGGCACGAACGTGTCGTGCAGCCCGAGCGGGACGATGACGCGCCGCTTGATCTCGTGGCCGTAGGAATGCCCGGTCACCTTCTCGATGATCATTCCGGCCAGCAGGTAGTTGGTGTTGGAGTAGCCCCAGCCCTTGCCGGGGGTGAACTCACGGGGATGCGGCAGGGCGATGTCCACCAGTTCCCGCGCGTCCCAGTGCCGGAGCGGGTCGTTGAGGATGTCCAGCGGCGACAGGTAGTCCAGGACGTCCGGCAGGCCGCTGGTGTGCTGGAGCAGCTGGCGGACGGTGATCTCCCGGCCGTCGTTGTCGGCGCCGCGCACCACGCCCGGCAGGTACCGCTCGACCGGCGCGTCCAGCTCGATCCATCCTTCGCCGACGAGCTGGAGCACCACGGTGGCGGTGAACGGCTTGGTCAGGCTGCCGATCCGGAAGCAGCTGCGGGGGTCCACCGGCGCGCCCGTCCGTATGTCGGCGACGCCGCTCGTGGCCACGTGGCGGCCGTGCCGGCCGTCGACCTGCGCGAGCGCGCCGGGGGATCCGCCCGGCCCGGTGAGCCGCTCCACCACCGGCCGCAGCCGGCCGTGCCCGGTGGACGCGCCCGCCGGGACGGCCGAAGCCGCCACCGCCACCGCCGCGACTCCCACCGCGACATGTCCGAACATCACGTTTCTTCTGATCATGGCCGCCACGTTAAGGATCAGCGCACCGACCGCACATCCCCCGGATGAGCCATCCACGCCCTCCTCCTCAGCGGGGAGCACCGAGCTTGATATATCCGTACGATCGTGCGATCGTACGGATATGGGAGCATCGTCGCATCTTCATCCGGTCGACAGCGCAGGGGTCGAGCGGGCGCACGCCGCCGGGCTGGGCGGCGCCGAGGCGGAGCGGCTCGGGGCGCTGCTCGCGCTGCTGTCCGATCAGACGCGCCTGCGCATCCTGTTCGTGCTGGTGTCGGTCGAGGAGCTGTGCGTCGGTGATCTGGCGCTGGCGCTGGACATCTCGATGGACCAGTCCTCCTACGCGCTCAAGCAGCTGCGCGGCGCGGGGCTGGTGCAGACCCGCCGTGCCGGCCGGGTCGTCAACTACCGCTTGGCCGACGGCTTTCCCAGGCAGCTGCTGGAGCACTGCCTGCGCGAGTTGCTGACCATCTCGGAGCGGGAGGCGCGATCATGAGCGACCGTCATCAGGGAGCCGTCGTCGACCACGCCGGTCACGGCGATCACTCCGGGCATCCGGCGGCCGGGCACGCCGGGCACGGCGATCACGCGGGGCACGGCGGGCACGGGGACCACGCCGGGCAGTTCCGGCGGCTGTTCTGGTGATGCTGGTGCTGGCCGTGCCGGTGGTGGCCTTCTCCGGCATGTTCGCTGCGCCGGCGAGGTGCGGTCCCGGCGGCCCGGGATGATGCTGCTGATCTCGCTCGCGATCACCGTGGCGTTAGTCGCGTCGTGGGGCGCCAGCCTGGGCGTCCTGGGCGAGCACCTGGACTTCTGGTGGGAGCTGGCGCTGCTGGTCGTCATCATGCTGCTCGGGCACTGGATCGAGATGCGCTCGCTCGCGCAGACCATCTCGGCCCTGGACTCGCTGGCCGCGCTGCTCCCCGACGAGGCCGAGCGCCTGGACGGCGAGGAGATCGTCACCGTGCACCCGGGCCTGCTGCGGGTGGGCGACGTCGTGCTGGTGCGGCCGGGCGGCGGCGTGCCGGCGGACGGGCGGATCGTCGACGGCGCGGCCGAGATGGACGAGTCGATGGTCACCGGCGAGTCCCGCACCGTCCGCCGCGGGGCCGGGGACAAGGTCGTGGCCGGGACCGTGGCGACCAACTCGGGGCTGCGGATCGAGATCACCGCGACCGGCGAGGACACCGCGCTGGCCGGTATCCAGCGGCTGGTGTCGCAGGCGCAGAACTCCTCGTCCCGGGCGCAGCGGCTGGCCGACACCGCCGCCGGGTGGCTGTTCTGGTTCGCGCTCGGCGCGGCCGTGATCACCGTGCTGGCCTGGGCGCTGCTGCTCGGCCACCCCGACGACGCGGTCACCCGCACCATCACCGTGCTGGTCATCGCGTGCCCGCACGCTCTCGGCCTGGCGATCCCGCTGGTGGTGTCCATCGCCACCGAGCGCGCCGCCCGGGGCGGGGTGCTGGTCAAGGACCGGCTGGCGCTGGAGAGCATGCGCACCGTCGGCGCCGTGCTGTTCGACAAGACCGGCACGCTGACCAGGGGCGAGCCGACCGTGCTCCAGGTCGAACCGGCTGCGGGGCGCACCGCCGACGAGGTGCTCGCGCTCGCCGCCGCGGCCGAGACCGACAGCGAGCATCCGCTGGCGAAGGCGATCGTCCGCGCGGCCGGTGAGCGGAGCCTCGACGTTCCGCGGGCCGCCGACTTCAGTTCGTCGCCCGCCCTCGGCGTCACCGCGACCGTCGCCGGCCGGCGGGTCCGGGTCGGCGGGCCGCATCTGCTGGCCGAGGAGCGGCAGCGGGAACTGGAGGTGGCCGACCGCTAGCGCGCCGACGGGGCGATCATCCTGCACGTGCTCCGCGACGGGCGGGTGATCGGCGCGCTGAAGCTGGCCGACGAGATCCGCCCGGAGTCCCGGCGGGCCGTCGACGCGCTGCACGAGCGGGGCGTCGAGGTCATCATGATCACCGGGGACGCGCGGGCGGTCGCCGAGTCGGTCGGCGCCGAACTGGGCATCGACCGGGTCTACGCGGGCGTCCGCCCCGAGGACAAGGCCGCCACCGTCAAGGCGCTGCAGGACGAGGGCCGGCGCGTGGCCATGGTCGGCGACGGCGTCAACGACGCTCCCGCGCTGGCCCAGGCCGACGTCGGTGTCGCCATCGGCGCCGGCACCGACGTCGCGATCGGTTCCGCCGGGGTCATCCTGGCCGGCGACGACCCGCGTTCGGTGCTGTCGGTCATCGACCTGTCCCGGGCCAGTTACCGCAAGATGAAGCAGAACCTGTGGTGGGCCACCGGATACAACCTGCTCTCCGTGCCGCTCGCCGCCGGGGTGCTCGCGCCGGTCGGGTTCGTCCTGCCGATGTCGGTCGGCGCGATCCTGATGTCCCTGTCCACGGTCGTGGTCGCCCTCAACGCCCAGTTGCTGCGCAAACTCGACCTGCGTCCGCAGACCGCCCGGTACGGGGCATAACCGGCCGGGCGGCCCGGGGGCTCATTGGACGCGGGAGGCCAGGGCCTTCTTGCTGATCTTGCCTACCGGGGTGCGGGGGAAGGTGTCGGCCGTTTCCAGGCGGTCGGGGAACTTGTAGGCGGCCAGCCCGCGGGTGCGGAGGAAGTCTTTGATCTCGGGGAGGGTCGGGGTCTTCCCGTCTTCTCTGATGATGAGAAAGGCGCAGGTGCGTTCGCCCATCATGGGGTCCGGGACGCCTACCACCGCGGCGTCGTGGACGGCGGGGTGCGCCAGGAGGTGATTCTCCAGTTCTTCGGCGGAGATCTTGTCGCCGCCTCGGTTGATCTGGTCCTTTTCGCGGCCTTCGACGATCAGGTGGCCGGAGGGCAACTGCCTGACGAGATCGCCTGTGCGGTAGTAGCCGTCCGGGGTGAAGGAGCGGGCGTTGTGCTCGGGGGCCCGGTAGTAGCCGCGGAGGGTGTACGGGCCCCGGGTCAGGAGTTCGCCCACGTCGCCTGGGGACACCTGCTTGCCGTCCTCGTCGACTATGCGGATCTCGTCGGCGGGCGAGAGGGGGCGGCCCTGGGTCCGCTCGACCAGGTCCCGGGGATCGTCCAGGCGGGTGTAGTTGAGGAGCCCCTCGGCCATGCCGAAGACCTGCTGGACCTGGCAGCCGAGGACATCGGGGACCTCGGCGGCGCGTTCGGCGGCGAACTTGGCGCCGCCCACCTGGAGGAGTTCGAGGGACGAGATGTCCTCGTCCTGCCAGGTGACCGCGTCCAGCCAGAGGAGCGCGATCGGGGGGACGACCGCGCAGACCGTGGCCCGTTCCCGTTCGATCAGCGGGAACGCGTCGTCCGGGGAGCCGGACGGGGACAGGACGACCGTGCCGCCGGTCGAGAAGACGCCCAGGACGCCGGGGCAGGCGAGCGCGAAATTGTGGGCCGCGGGGAGCACGACCAGGTAGACGGTGGACGGCGTGAAGCCGCACACCTCGGCGCTGGCCTCCAGGTTGTAGACGTAGTCGCGGTGCGTCCGGGGGATCAGTTTCGGCAGGCCCGTGGTGCCGCCCGAGAGGAGGAAGACGCCCACGTCGGACGGAGCGGGGCCGTCGATCGGCACCGGGTCGGCGTCGAGTGACGACAGGGCGGTGAGTTCCTCGGCTTCGCCGTCCACGATCACATGCTCGACCGGGAGGGTGCGGGCCATCGTCCGGTAGTCGAAGTCGCCGTCCCGGTCGGCGCAGATGTAGGCGCGGGCCTCGGACAGCTCGCAGAGGTAGCGGATCTCGCTCTCGCGGTGCGCGGGGAGGGCAAGGACGGGAGCGGCACCGATGCGCACGAGGGCGAGGAACGCGACGACGAAGCCCGCCGTGTTGGGGAGTTGGACGACCACCCGGTCACCGCGGCGGAGGCCCCGCGACAGGAAGCCCGCGGCCATGCGGGCGGCTCGGGAGTCCAGCTCGGCGTAGGTGAGGCGGTCTTCGCCGGCTATCAGGGCGGTTTTGGCGGGGTCGCCGCGCAGGACGTCGCCGAGGAGGCGGTCCGTCCAGTAGCCCTCGGCCTTGTAGCGCGCTTCGAGGTCGTCCGGCCAGCGGGTGAAGCCGTCCACGGTCACCGCCCCGCCAGCTGCGCGGGCGCGCCGGGGACCGGCTCGGACGGGTCGGAACCGAGGGCCACGATGCGGTTCGAGGCGTCCACGTGGACGACGTGCGGCTCGTGCCGCGAGGCGTCCTCCACGGACGCGTAGGTGATGATGATGACCATGTCGCCGGGCTGCACCTGGCGCGCGGCGGCGCCGTTGATGCCGATGACACCGCTGCCCGCCGCGCCGGTGATGGCGTAGGTGACGAGCCGGGCGCCGTTGGTGATGTCGACGACGTGGACCTGCTCGCCCTCGACGATGTCGGCCGCGGCCATGAGGTCCGCGTCGATCGTCAGGGAGCCCACGTAGTGCAGGTCCGCCTGGGTTACGGTCGCGCGGTGGATCTTTCCGTTCATCAGCGTCCGCTGCACCGGTTCGTCCCCTTTTCCACGATCAACTAAGGCTAGGCTTACCTTAGCTATTCCACCGGCAGAGGAGAACCCCGAGGATGCTCCGGCGACTGGCCATGGACATCAGTCCCCTGCGCGACAGCAGGCCGTTCCGCAACGTGTTCGTCGCCCGCACCGTGTCGGTCTTCGGGATCGGGATGCTCGCGGTCGCGCTGCCCGTGCAGGTCTACGACATGACCGGGTCGACCGTGCAGGTGGGCGGGGTCTCGGCGGCGGAGGGGTTCGCGCTGCTCGCCGGGTTCCTGTGGGGCGGCGTCCTCGCCGACCGGTACGACCGGCGGCGGCTCATGCTGCGGGCCCGGGCGGCGGCCGGCATCGGATTCGTGCTGCTGGCGCTCAACGCGTTCCTGCCGTCCCCGTCGCTGGCCGCGCTGTACGTGCTCGCGGCGTGGGACGGGCTGGCGACCGGCGTCAGCGTCACCGCTCTGCTCGCCGCGACGCCGTCGCTGGTGAAGCCGGACAAGCTGGTCGCGGCCGGGGCACTGAACGCGCTGACTGTGCGGCTGGGGTCGATGGCGTCGCCCGCGCTGGGTGGGCTCGTCGTGTCGGCCTTCGGGGTCGGCTGGAACTACGCGGCCGCCGCGGCCGGGACGGTGGGCACGATCGGGTTGCTGACGGCGCTGCCGCCGCTCAAGCCCGCCGCCGCCGATGAGCCGCAGACGAACCCGCTGAAGGCGATCGGGGACGGGTTCCGGTTCGTCGCGTCCCATCGCGTCGTGGGTTCGCTCATGCTGCTCGGGCTGCTGTTCATGGTGGCGGGAGGAATACCCGTGCTGATGCCCGCATTCGCGACGCGGAGCCTGGACGGCGGCGCCACCACGGTCGGGCTGCTGTTCGCCGCGCCGGCGTGCGGGGCCGTGCTCGCGTCCGTCACGAGCGGCTGGGCCGGGTCGGCGAAGGCCCCTGGACTGGCGCTGCTCGTCGCGTCCGTCACCGGGTTCACGGCGCTCGCCTGCCTGGGGCTGGCCACTCATCCGGCGCTCGCCGTCGCGATCCTGTTCGTGTACGGGTTCGTGGAGTCGGTCGAGGAGATCCTCCGGTACGGGCTGATCCAATCGCATACGCCCGACTCGCATCTGGGACGGGTCAACGCGCTCTGGGCGGCGCAGGAGACGGGCGGCGGCGCGATCGGGGCGCTGGGAGCCGGGGCACTCGGCCGGTATCTCGTGCCGGGCGCCGCGATCGTCGTCTACGGGACGGTCAGCGCCGTCCTCGCACTGGCCCTGGCGCTGACCCTGACCGGGCTCCGGACGGCGACGATGCGCCCGGAGCCCGAACCGAGCTGATCAGCCGAGGCGAGCGGTGAGCTCCTCCTCGGTCATCGCCTCGACCTCCAGCCAGATCGCGGCGACGGCCTCCAGCCGTCCCGGCGCCTCGTCCAGCTCGGTGAAGCGGCGGCAGACGCGCGCGACGGTCCGCTCGGCGAACAGCACCCGGACCGGCAGCGCGGTCGTGTCGAGCGCCTCCCGCAGCCGCGCGATCACCGTGGTCGCGAGGACGGAGTCGCCGCCGAGGGCGAAGAAGTCGGCGTCCGCGCCGACGCGCTCCTTCCCCAGCACCTCGGCGACGATCCGCGCCAGCACCCTCTCCAGGGGCGTCTCCGGCGCGGCGTAGGACGCCTCGCCCTTCTCGGCGGCGGCCAGTGCGGTGAGCGCCTTGCGGTCGACCTTGCCGTTCGCGGTGAGCGGCAGCTCGTCCACTCGGACGAGCAGTTCGGGGACCATGTGCGGCGGCAGGAGGTCGCGGGCGTGCGCCAGCACCGCGTCGAGGTCGCCGGACGCCACGACGGCGGCGGCCAGGCGGCCGTCGGCCAGGAGCGCGACGGCCCGTCCCACGGCGGGATGCTCCTGCAGCGCGGCCTCGACCTCGCCGAGCTCGATCCGGAAGCCGCGCACCTTGACCTGGTGGTCGCGGCGGCCGAGGAATTCGAGCGTCCCGTCCGGGCGGTAGCGGGCCAGGTCGCCCGTCCGGTACCAGCGGACGCCCTCGTGGACGACGAACCGGTCGGCGGTGCGCGCCGGGTCGCCGACGTAACCGTCCGCGACGCCGGCGCCGCCGATCCACAGCTCGCCCGTCACCCAGTCGGGACGGTCGCGGCCCAGCTCGTCCACGACCCGGCACGCGACCCCGCGCAGCGGCACCCCGTACGGGACGGCGTGCCAGTCGGACGGCACCTCGCCCGCGACCTCCTGCACCGTCGAGTGGATCGCCGTCTCCGTCGTCCCGCCGAGCGCCACGAACCGGCAGCCGGGCGCGCGCTCCTCCAGCAGCGCGGGCAGGTGCGTGCCCACCCAGTCGCCGCCCAGCAGGACGAGCCGCAGGCTCTCCGGGCGTCCCGCGTGCAGCAGCATCTCCAGCACGGACGGGACGCAGTTCAGCACGGTCACCGACCAGCGCCGCACCAGTTCGGCCCAGCGGGCGGCGTCGCGCCGTTCGTCCTCGTCCGGCAGGACGACCGCGCCGCCCACCGTCCAGGGCGCGAACAGGTCGAACACCGACAGGTCGAAGTCGAGCGCCGACACCCCGAACGTGACGTCGTCCTCCCCGATCGCGAACCGCTCGACCAGGTCGCCGATGGTGTTCATCGCCGCGCCGTGCGACACCTCGACACCCTTCGGCTCCCCGGTCGACCCGGACGTGAACAGCACGTAGGCGACCTGATCCGGACGTACGGCCACCGGTTCCGGCAGCGGCTCCGCGTCCCCCTCCGCGGTGAGCGACGCGGCAACGCCGGCACTCGCGCGGATCTTCTGTCGGCGCGCCTCCGGCTGCTCGGGGCCGATGGGAACGTAGGCGGCACCGGCGGCCAGCACGCCCAGGGCCGCGACGGCCTGGCTCGGGCCCTTTGGGAGTTCGATCGAAACCCGGTCTCCCGGGCGCACGCCGTCGGCGACCAGCTCGGACGCGATGCGCAGGGCGCGGGAGGCCAGTTCGCCGTAGGTCAGGGTGCCGTCGTCGCCCCAGTGCAGGGCCGGGGCGTCGGGTCGGCGGCGGGCCTGGTCGAAGAAGCCTTCCGTCAACGTGCGCGGCGGCGGGGCCGGCGTCGCGTTCAGGGCATGGCGGACGCGGAGCTGGGACGCGGGAGCACCGATTCCCAACGGCGCCGACCAGTCGGCGTCCGGGGCGCCCAGGCGGGTGATGGCGGACGTGTACGCGTCGAACATCGCCTCGGCGACGCCGTCCGGGAACGCCGGGACGCGGACGTCCCAGTTCAGCAGCAGACCACCGGACACCTCGGTCACCTGCGCGTCCAGCAGCACCTGCGGCCCCTGCGAGATGATCCACTCCGGCTCCCCGAAGTGCTCGCGCACACGCTCGCCGAACAGCTCCCCCAGGTTCAGCGCGCTCGTGTACACGATCGGCGCGAGCACCTGCTCGCCGCGCAGCCGTGACAGGTCGCGCAGCACCTCCAGGCCGGAGTAGTCGCTGTGCGCGCCCGCCGTGTGCAGGTTCGCCTGCAATGCGCGGGCGCGGTCAACGAAGGCGAGGTCGGACGTGAGGTCGGCTTCCAGCATGATCGAGCCGGTGAAGTCGCCGACGACCGAGTCCACGTCCGGGTGGACGGGCTCCCGGTGGAACAGCGGCAGGTTCAGCAGGAACCGCGGCGTCGCCGACCACGCTCCGATGACCTCGGCGAACACCGCCGCGAGCGCCATCGCCGGGGTGACGCCCTCCGCGTGCGCCCGCGCGATGAACCGGCCCTTCTCCTCCGGAGGCAGCCAGTGGTGCTTGCGCTCGACCCGGTCGCCCGGCTCGGCGACGACGGGCAGTTCGGGCGGGCCGGGCAGGTCGGCCAGCCGCTCGGCCCACCACTGCCGGTCCTGCTCGCGAGCGGCCGCCCGGGGATCGTCGGCCAGGTAGCGGGCGTAGCCGTAGCGGATCGGCGCGAGGGTCTCCCCCTCGTACAGCGCGGCGAGGTCGGCGAGCATGACGCGGTAGCTCATCGCGTCGGCCGCGACCATGTCGACGTCCAGGTGGAGGCGGGCGGTGCCGTCCGGCAGCAGGCTGAGGCGGGCGTCGAAGACGCGGCCGTCCTCGATCGGGAGCCGCTGCTCCGACATCTCGGCCCGGATCCGCGCCAGCTCCGCTTCAGAATTACCCGAGCGCAGGTCGTGGACGGTCACCACGGGCCCGGGACGTTCGGGCAGGATCCGCTGCGTCCCGTCGTCCGACACCGCGACCCGCAGCATCGGGTGCCGCCGGACCAGCCCGCGCACGGCTTCCTCGAACCGGGCGGGGTCAATGGCCCGGCCGTCCAGCTCGACGTACAGGTGCGCGGCGACCGAGCCGAGCGACTGCCCGGAGTCGCGCCCGATCCAGTACGCGTGCTGCATCAGCGCCAAAACGAAGGGATCTTCGGGCTCAATGTCTGCCGGTTCCACCACGGGCGGCCCGGCAGCGGTCTCCACCTGGCCCTTCTCGGCGAGCAGCTCCCACCACTCGGCCAGCGTGGGACGTTCGGCCAGTTCGGCGAAGCGGACCTCGATGCCGCGGCGGCGCAGCCGGCCGGTCAGCTGCATCAGCCGGATCGAGTCCATCCCGAGCCCGATGAGGTTGTCGCCCGCTCCCGCGGGCTCGCCCAGCACGTCGGCCAGCGCGGTGTGCAGCTCATCCCAGGTCAGCACGGAACCGTCCCTCATCAGTGTTCAGGAGTGGGTCTTGGGCCCATCGCCCGGTACTGCGCGCATCCCGAACGGTGTTGGATGCGCTGGTCCCCCGCGTTCGTCCTGCATGGCCCGCCCGGCGGCGCGCATCGTGTGCGCGGTCCGTGGCGGGGCGGCGGGTTCCCTCACGCCCGCGGGCACCCGGCTCAGCCTGGACGGTCCGATGCCCCTGCCCATCACTCCGGTGGGCAGGGGGCGGTGCCGTCCGTCGCCGGACCGGGTGCCCTTGGGCGCGTCGCCCGATCGCGATGCTCGCCGCATCGTGCCGGGTCGTCTTATGTTTCGTATTGGTGAGGGGTCCCTGCCAGTGCTGGGCTCCCCATCGGGAGGTGTAGGCGGGGTCGACGGCGATGATCGCGATGCCGGTGGCGTCGGCCATCGAGGTCAGCCGGGCGCGCAGCCGTCCGGTCGGCATGCCGGAGATCAGCTTCCGGAATCGTTTGCGGCGGCCGTGTTTCTCTCGCGTCTTCTCCCGAGCGAAGTCCAGGTCTTCGACCGCGATGGCGCGCACACCGCAAGCGTTGGCCCAGTGCAGTAGACGCGTGAGTGCGTGCCGGACCTGGGCGTCGCGGTGATCGGCCGAGCCGGTGAGGTCGTAGCCGAACCGGCCCGGGACGCCGATGGGGTTGCCGTGGACGTCGAGGCGCCAGGCGGCCAGGTGATCGGCGTTGGTGTCCACCCCGATCACTCCCTCGGCGAGAACGGCCTCGAGCGGGATCGGCAGGGTCTTAGGCGCCTGCCAAGAGGCGGTGATGTACCAGCGGCCCCGAGCCGCATCCAGGTGGATGCGGTAGGCCACCGCCCGGTTCGCCGCCACCCGGTCGGCCCACTCGGTACCCCGGTGCCCGAAGGCGACGCGGGCGGCCAGCACATATCGGCTGTGTGGAGCGTTGGCCAGGTACGTCAACGGGGCCGGGAGCCTGATCGATACTTCGCCGCCGGGGGTGACGCGGATGGTCTCGTTCCCGCACCGCTTACCCGACTCGCCATCAGCCTGGAGAAACCAGCGTCCCGCCTCCCACCGCGCACGCCACTCCTCCTTGGCCAACCCGGCCTCTTGGAGGTGGTGCCGGTTGCGGGCCAATCGTTTGCCTCCCCGCACCACATGCACAATCCCTGCCGAGTAGTCGGTACGCTCCCGCTCCAGCCGATCGCGCAGCACCCGCAGGCGGCGGGACTTCGCGAACCACTCGTGCTGGGACCGGTACCCGCCCGGCGCCCCCTTGGTGCCCTTGACGCCGACGGCAAGCGACAACCGCCGCTCGATGGTCTGCACTCCCGCTTCCAGGGACTGGAGGTGAGCGTACTGGCAGCGGCGGGCCAGCGCCCACTGGTCATGAGTGGCCTTGGTGATCGCCCCCGCCCACCGCGCCGAGGACGCGCGCGTCAACTCCCGCTTGCGGGACGCCCACGCCTCGTTATCGTGCTCCAGCCCATCCGCGCACCGGGCTTTGAGATCGCCCGAGGCCATCGACCCAAGATGCCCGCCGATCAACCGCAGCATTTGCTGGTCCTCGGCGGTCAGCCCCTTGAGCCGATCCCGGACCGCCACCCCGCACCGGGCCGGCGCGACGAACGGCGGATCGATCGGCCGCAACCCTGGTTCAGCCACGCCTGGCCGCCTCTCGCGCCCGGCTGCGCCCCTGCACGCATGCAATGGGTGGCCATACCAGGGCAGCGTCCGCGTCAGGCCGCCACCGAGCAACGCCCACTCCACAGGCAAGCCCATTGAGTGACATGGTGAACACTTTATGTTACCGGTCTCGAACATGCAATCGACCTACCCAAAGCGACGGATCCGCACTCGACCGCCCAGCGGAAGCAATCCCCAGACCTCGGCACCCCTAAGACCAGAGCGCGCTCGCACACGACAATGGGCATCCAAGAGCACAGTCAGGCGGCAGAACACAACCTAATTACTTAGGTAAGGCTAACCTAATTTATCATCCAAACGCTGTCAATGGCCGGGCGGCGGTCAACGGCTGGGCACCGTCCACGCCCGGCGGCGGCCAGCCGGGACGATCAGGGGTGTTTCCGTCTCCGGGTCCGGGATGACGCGGCACGGCAGGCCGAACACCCGCTCCACGAGATCGGCCGTCACGATCTCGGCGGGCGGCCCTTCGGCCAGTACCTCGCCGCCGCGCATCGCGATCAGATGGGTGGCGTACCGGCAGGCGTGGTTGAGGTCGTGCAGCACGGCGACGAGCGTGTGCCCTTCCTCGTGGAGCCGCGCGCACAGGTCGAGCACCTCGATCTGGTGGGCGATGTCCAGGTAGGTCGTCGGCTCGTCCAGCAGCATGATGCCGGTCTGCTGGGCCAGCACGAGCGCGAGCCAGACCCGCTGGCGCTGACCGCCGGACAGCTCGTCCACCACCCGGTCCGCGAGGTCGGTGACGCCGACGGCGGCCATGGCGTCCTGCACCACGGCCTCGTCCTCGCGCGACCACTGGCGCAGCAGGCTCTGGTGCGGGTAGCGGCCGCGCGCGACGAGGTCGCCGACCGTGATGCCCTCCGGGGTGAGCGGCGACTGCGGCAGCAGCCCGAGCCGCCGCGCGAGCCGCTTCGCCGGCAGCGCCGCGATCGGCCCGCCGTCCAGGTAGACGGTCCCCTCGCGGGGACGCAGCAGCCGGGCGAGGGCGCGCAGCAGCGTGGATTTGCCGCACGCGTTCGGGCCGACGATGACGGTGAAGGACCCGTCCGGTATCTCCACGCCGAGCCGCTCGGCGACGACGCGTTTCTCGTAGGCGAGCGTGAGGTTCTCAGCGCGCAACCGGTTCACGTCGTCCCCTTTCGTCCGGTGGTGGACAGCAGCCAGGCCAGGTACACGCCGCCGAGGACGCCGGTGACGACGCCCACCGGCACCGCGACCGGCAGATGGAGCGAGATGAGGTCGCTGCAGGCGAGCAGCGCGGCGCCGGTCAGCGCGGCGGGCAGCAGCTGCGCGCCGGGACGGCGGGTCAGCCGGCGGGCGAGCTGCGGCGCGCAGCTGCTGC
>NZ_JABXFD010000613.1 GCF_013372625.1 Actinomadura sp. BRA 177 | reverse complement strand
ACGGCGAGCAACTGGGTTGACACGTTCTCCTTCGGCGGCAGGGTCGGAGGGGTATAAGAGACAGGTGCTGGACGAGCCGTCCGCCCGCCGCCCGCCGCCGGTCCGCGCCGACAACGCCGCGGAGACCGTCCTGGACCCGTCCGAACTGGGCGTGGTGACCCGGCAGGACCGCGAGGCCATGACCCGCCGCGACGCCGACGACCTCAGCCCGGTGACCCGCCGCGACCGGGGCGGCTTCGCCGACCGGAACGGCCCGCCGCCCGCACGCCCCGGCCAGGACCGCGAACCCCGCACGCTGCTGGAGACCGAGTGGGCGCCGCCCCCGGCCCGGACGGACTCGCCGCAGCAGCCGTCCCCGCCGTGGGACCAGTCGCGGCGGTATCCGGACTGGCAGCAGCAGCCCAGGCCGGGCGGGGAGCGCCGCAGGACGGTGCTCGTCGTCACGATCGCGGTGGTCCTCGTCGTGGCGGCGGTGCTGCTGGGCGCGTTCATCCTGCGCGGCAAGCTGCAGACCGGGTCTCAGGCGTCGGCGATGCCGAGCCCGGTGAGCTGCGCACCGTTCGCGGTGACGGACGGCTGCTCGGACACCACGTCCGTCATCACCATGTAGGGCAGCGTCAGCGGCGGCGGGCTCTCCGGCGTGAACGTCAGCGGGACTCCCAGCAGCTTGGACGACATCTTCGTCGTGTACATGACGACGTCGCCGGTGAGCGTGAGATTGCGGGCCCGCGTCCGCGTGGTGGCGCCGCCGTGCGTGACCGTCTCGTTCACGTTCTTCAGGACGGCCTTGGACATGGAGAACTTCAGTGCCTTGACCGTCCCGCCCGCCGACGGCAGGGACACGACGCCGTCATAGCTGAGCCCCGACATCGTCAGCGAGTCGGCCCGCAGCGTCCCGGAGTCGCTGTAGACGCGCGTCCCGGCTGCCGGGGGCGGCGTGGGGCTGAGCAGGGGGAAGCCCAGCAGCGCGGGGAGCGCGATGGCGGTCAGGCGTCCGCCGCGCGGTGCCGCGCTGTCTCTTCTAACCATCTGAACCTGCCGACGAAGCGGAATGTGTAGATCTCCGTGGTCGGCGGAGCACTCAAAAAAAAGAAAAGAAGCAATAAGCCACCAACGAGCATAAAATACACTAGCATCAGCAAACAAATCGAACAA
>NZ_JABXFD010000248.1 GCF_013372625.1 Actinomadura sp. BRA 177 | reverse complement strand
CGGTAGTGTGGTTGGTGGTTGCGGTGTGGTTGTGGTTTGTGTTGAGCGCAGCGGCGACGCGCGAGATCCACGCTCTCCTCTTCGGCGGCGGCGTCAGATGTGTAGAAGAGCCGGGCCGTGTCTCCGACGGGCGGGACGCCTCGGCCGCGACCTCGCGCAGCGCGGCCAGCGGCGCCACCCGCGACGCCTTCAGCGCGGGGCCGAGCGCCGCGACCAGCGTGACCAGCAGCCCGACCGGCACCGCGATGAGGACCGAGGTGGTCGCGACGGTCAGGCCCTCCATCGCGATCCCGATCCGGAACTGCGTGAACAGCTGCCGGAGCAGGGCCGCGAAGCCGAGCCCGCCGGCGAGCCCGGCGAGGGTGGCGGCGCCGCCGACGACCAGGGCCTCGAAGCCGACGATCGTGACGACCTGCCGGCGGCCGGCGCCGAGGGCGCGCAGCAGTGCCGACTCGCGGGTCCGCTGCGCCATCGTGATCGCGAACGTGTTGTGGATCGAGAACGCGGCGACGAGCAGCGCGACGCCGCCGAACGCGGCCAGCACCGTCCGGAAGATGCGCAGGAAGCCGCTCTCGACGAGGCTCATGCCCTCCTCGACCTGCGCCTTGGTGGTGATGGCCTCGACCCCGCCCGGCAGGACCGGCTCGATGCGGGACGCCAGTTCGGCCTGGCTGACGCCGTCGCCCGCGCGGACGGCGACGCCGCTGATCCGGTCGGTGCCCTTCGCGACGTATTCGCGGGCGCCGGCCAGGGGGAACGCCGTGAACGACGTCTCGCCGAAGGCGTCCTCGTCACCGAACTTGCTGATCCCGACGACGGTCACCGGGACCTTCTGCGGCGTGAGCACCGCCGTCCGGTCGCCGACCTTCAGCTTCCCCTCGTCGGCGAACATCTTGTTGATGACGACCTCGTTGGGCGCGCGTGGCGCCCGTCCCGATACGAGGTGATACGGGTTGAGTTCGGGGTCGGTCAGCCAGTTGCCGGCGATGCGCGGCCCGCGCGACTGGATCGTGGTGCCGTCCTTGGCGAGCAGTTGCCCCGACCCCTGGATGTTGGGTTCGGCGTTGGCGACACCGTCCACCTGACGCACCTTGCCCAGGACGGACGCGTCGATCTGCCCGCGCGCGCCCCACGGCGCATCGCTCACCTTGGTCGAGTTCCGCACGGTCACGTCCGTGTTGCCGTACGCCTTGGAGAAGTACCCGTCGATGCTCGCCGCGAGCGTGTCGCCGAGCACGAGCGTTCCGGTCAGGAACGTCACACCTAGGAAGACCGCCACCAGGGAGCCGACCATCCGGCGCTTGCGTCCCCAGAGTTCCTTGAAGACGAGCCCGATCATGACTGGTCCCCCAGTCCGCGCATGCGGTCCAGCACCCGGTCGGGCGTGGGCGCGTCCATGACGTCGACGATCCGGCCGTCGGCGAGGAACACGACCGCGTCGGCGTGGCCGGCGGCGACCGGGTCGTGCGTGACCATCGCGACGGTCTGGCCGAGGTCGTCCACCGCGTTGCGAAGCAGCGCCAGGACCTCGGCGCCGGTGCGGGAGTCGAGGTTGCCGGTCGGCTCGTCCGCGAACACGATCTGCGGGCGGGTGACGAGCGCGCGCGCCAGCGCCACCCGCTGCTGCTGCCCGCCCGACAGCTCGGACGGACGGTGCGACAGCCGGTCCCCCAGTTTCAGGACGCGGACGACGGTGTCCAGCCACTCCCCGTCCGGGCTCCTCCCCGCCAGCGTCAGCGGCAGGACGATGTTGTCCCGCGCGGTCAGGGTCGGAATCAGGTTGAACGCCTGGAACACGAACCCGATGCGCTCGCGCCGGAGCCTGGTGAGCCGCCGGTCCGACAGTGCCCCGATTTTCTCGTCGCCGACGTAGACGTAGCCGGACGTCGCGTCCTCCAGCCCGGCCACGCAGTGCATGAGCGTGGACTTGCCGGCGCCAGACGGGCCCATGATCGCGGTGAACCGCCCGTCCGGGAAGTCCACGGTGACGTCGTCGAGCGCGCGCACCGCCATGTCCCCGGACCCGTACACCTTGCCGAGGCGGACGGTGCGGGCGCCGCCGCCGATCTCGTTGATCGTTCGCCTTGCTTCTGCTGCGTTTCCCATGTCCGGGATCGTGGGCGCACGGCATGCCGTCCGTCGTCGGGCCAGGAGAGGCACCCGCCCTGCTCCCCCGGACGCACCCGCCGTACCCCGGCTACGTCCGCCGCGGTACGCACGAAGCGGTACGCACGAAGATCAATAAGACCCGACGTCCGTGAGTACTTTTCGTCCTCGGCCGCCCGAAAGTTCCGGCCCCCGAGAAGGGCCGGACGAAAAGCACTCATTGTGATGCGAACAACATACAAGCAGGCTTGCTTGCTTGTATCTGCGCTCGTACGGTCTGAACATGGCAGTAAGCAGCCGCCGACGGCACCGGCACGGTTCGTCCAGCCGGCGTACGCAGCAGGAGCGCCGGTCGCGCACGCAGGCCCGGCTCCTGGAGGCGACCATGGAGTGCCTGGTCGACCTCGGCTGGTCCGGGACGTCCACCACGGAGGTCGCCCGCCGCGCCGGCGTGTCGCGCGGGGCGCAGCAGCACCACTACCCGACGAAGATGGTCCTCGTCGCCGCCTCGCTGGAGCACCTCCTGGAGGCGCAGCGGCTGGCGTACGAGACGGCGTTCGCGGTGCTGCCCGCCGAACGGCGCAACGTGTCGGGCGCCCTCGACCTGCTGTGGGAGGTGTTCCGCGGACGTCCGGCCAAGGCCCTGATGGAGCTGGCCGTGGCGGCCCGCACCGACGACGAGCTGCGGCCGCTGTGCATCGACCTGAACGAGCGGATCCTCCAGGTGATCCTGGAGACGTTCGAGCGGCTGTTCCCGAAGAACACACTGCCCCCCGATTTCGTCCCGACGATGCTGCGCGCGCTGTTCGCGATGTTCGTCGGGCTGTCCATACAGAACGCGCTGGACGACGACGCGGAGGGCCACCAGGCCGCCGTGCTGCGCCAGATCAAGGACGTCGCGCAGCTGATCGTCCCCGAGCCGGGCACGCCGGCGGGCGGGCCCATGCCCGACACGCCCGCGGACGCGTCGCCCGAGCAGTGACCCACCGAGACAACGACCCAACCTCCTGAAAGACCGCCGGCGCGTCCCCCCGGACGACCGGCCGCAGCACCCCGAGGGAGCGCCTCACATGCCGAAAGCCCCCACCGACCTCGCCAGCGAGCTCCGCGAGCAGGTCAAGGACAAGAAGTCGTACCTCGGCGTCATCGACCGCCTGAACAAGGCGTCGGTGGACAAGCACTGGGAGGCCTACGCCGACATCCCCTGGGACGACCCCGAGTTCACCGTCGACAAGAACGACCCGCGCTGGGTCCTGCCCCAGTTCGACCGGCTCGGCGAGACCGACTGGTACAAGTCGCAGCCGCCGGAGATCCAGGCGCAGATCGGGCTGTGGCGCGTCGCCACCGCGATGAAGATCGGCCTGCAGTTCGAGAACCTGCTGAAGCGCGGGCTGCTCAACTACGCCTACCGGCTGCCGAACGGCCGGCCGGAGTTCCGGTACGTCTACCACGAGACGACCGAGGAATGTCACCACGGGATGATGTTCCAGGAGTTCGTGAACCGGACGAAGATGCCGATCCGCGGCATGCCGCGCTCGCTCAACCTCATCGCGCAGGCCGCGCCGTGGATCCCGCTGGTCAGCACCGAGATGTTCTTCGTCTTCGTGCTCGGCGGCGAGGACCCGATCGACTACGTCCAGCGCAAGTCCCTCAAGGGCGGGCACATCAAGCACCCGCTCGAAGAGACCATCATGAAGATCCACATCGCGGAGGAGGCCCGGCACATCTCGTTCGCCCGGCACTACCTCAAGCACCGGGTGCCGAACATGGCCCCGCTGCGCCGCCGGATCCTCGGCGTCGCGACCCCGGTCGTGCTCGGCGTGATGGCGCGGATCATGCTGTCCCCGCCCGGGCCGATGGTGCGGCACTTCGGCATCCCGAAGGACGTCGTCCGCGCGGCGTACAAGAACGACGCGTCGCAGGCGGAGATCTCCAACTCGGTCGGCAAGATCCGCGACCTGATGGCGGAGCTGGACGTGGTCAACCCGGTGAACAAGCGGGTCTGGAAGGCGTTCGGCATCTGGGACGAGCCCGGCACCCGCCGCCCGCTCGACACCCCCAAGGCCGCGTGAGCATGGCCGACGTGCAGGCCGGCCCCGCCGTGGTGACGCCGGCGGCGGGGCCGGGCGGCCCGTACAAGGTCGTCATCATCGGGACGGGATTCTCCGGCCTCGGCATGGCGATCGGGCTGAAGAAGGCCGGCGTGCACGACTTCGTCATCCTGGAGAAGGCGGACGAGGTCGGCGGGACGTGGCGGGAGAACACCTACCCGGGGTGCGCGTGCGACATCATGTCGCTGCTGTACTCGTACTCGTTCGAGCCCAAGGCCGACTGGTCGCGGATGTTCCCGAAGCAGGCGGAGCTCCTGCAGTACATCAAGGACATCGTCGACAAGTACGACCTGGCGCAGCACATCCGGTTCAACGCCGAGGCGACCGGGACGGAGTACGACGACGCCACCGACACCTGGCAGGTGACCGTCAACGGCGGCGAGGTCGTCCGGGGACGGGCGCTCGTCGCCGGGATGGGGCCGCTGCACCACCCGAGCATCCCCGACCTGCCCGGACTGGCCGCGTTCGAGGGGAGGACGTTCCACTCCGCCGAGTGGGACCACTCCTACGACCTGACGGGCAAGCGGGTGGCGGTGATCGGGACGGGCGCGTCCGCGATCCAGTTCGTCCCGCAGATCGCGAAGCAGGTCCGGCACCTGACGGTGTTCCAGCGGACGCCGCCGTGGATCATCCCGAAGCCCGATCGCCGCGTCACCGGGCTGGAGCGGACGCTGTTCCGGCGCGTCCCGCTCGTCCAGCGCGGGTACCGCAACGGCATCTACCTGATGCAGGAGAGCTTCGTCCTCGGGTTCAAGAACCCGAACCTGCTGAAGGCGGCCAGTTCGCTCGCCCAGTGGCATCTCGCACGACAGGTCCCGGACCGGGACCTTCGCCGCAAGCTGACGCCCGACTACACGATGGGCTGCAAGCGCACGCTCGTGTCCAGCGACTACTACCCGGCGCTGATGCGGCCCAACGTCGAGCTGACGACGGAGGGCGTCGCGGAGGTGCGCGAGCACTCGATCGTCACGCGGGACGGGCGCGAGCACGAGGTCGACGCGATCATCTTCGGCACCGGCTTCCACGTCACGGACGCGTTCGACGGCGCGCACATCGTCGGCCGCAACGGGCTGAAGATCCAGGACGCGTGGAAGGACGGCATCGAGGCGCACCTCGGCGTTTCGGTCGCGGGCTTCCCGAACCTGTTCCTGCTGCTCGGCCCGAACTCCGGACTCGGCCACAACTCGATGATCTTCATCATCGAGGCGCAGGTCCGGTACGTCCTGCAGTGCCTGGCGATGCTGGACGCGGCGGGCGGCGCGCGGATCTCGGTCAAGCCGTCCGTCCAGGACCGGTTCAACCAGTGGGTGCAGCGCAAGTCCGCGGGCGCCGTCTGGGTGGCCGGCGGCTGCGACAGCTGGTACCTAGACCGCAGCGGCGTGAACCGGGCGGCGTGGCCCGCGTCCACGCTGAACTTCTGGCTGCGCACCCGCAGGCTCGACCCGGGCGACTTCCAGGTCGGGCGGCGGGACGGCGAGCGCGGTTTTGTCGACGCGTGAGTATCGGCGCGGGTGGCCCAGCCCCTAGAATCACCCGCAATTGAACATTGAATCCAATTAGCCACCGCGGGCCGGGCCCACTCCCCTCCGGACCCGGACCCGCGGTTCACCGAGCGGAGCGCGCAATGAGCATCGCGATCGTGACCGGAGGCGCATCCGGCATCGGCCGTGCGATCGCCACGTCCCTGGTGGCGCGCGGCGACACCGTCGTGGTCACCGACATCAACGCCGAGGGCGCGGCGAAGGTCGCCGACAAGCTGAACACCCTCGGCAGGGGCAAAGCGGCCTCCGCCCCCCTCGACGTCACGGACGCCGGCGCCGTCACCGACCTCTACCAGGGCGTCAAGGCCGACCACGGCCGGCTCGACATCGTGTTCAACAACGCAGGCATCGCGATCGGCGGCCTGGCCGAGGAACTCACCCTCGACCACTGGAACCGCGCCATCGACATCAACCTCAAGGGCGTCGTGCACGGCGTCCACGCCGCCTACCCGATCATGCTGGAGCAGGGCCGCGGCCACATCGTGAACACCGCGTCGCTGGCCGGGCTCGTCCCGATGCCGATCGGCATCCCCTACACCGCCACCAAGCACGCCGTCGTCGGCCTCTCCCTCGGGCTGCGCGCCGAGGCCGCCGGACGCGGCGTCAAGGTCAGCGTCGTCTGCCCGTCCTTCGTCGACACCCCGCTCCTGCACAACGTCAACCCGGACCTGCCGGAGACGGCGCTGAGCGGCGACGCGACCGGCGACATCGCCAAGGCGTCCCCGCGCCTCTACACGGCCGAGAAGCTGGCCCGCGACATCATGCGCGGCGTCGCGAAGAACCAGGCGCTCATCGTCGCGCCCGCGAGCGGCCGGGTCGCGTGGCGCGGCGTCCGCCTCAACCCGGGCGCCGCCGTCCGCGTCGCCCAGATCGCGGTGGACCGCATCCGCTCCGGGAAGTGACCCCGAGTCAGCCGGGGACGCGCCGGACGACCAGTATCGCGACGTCGTCCGCGGCCCGCTCGCGGCCGATCAGCGCCGCCATCACCGCGGCGCCGACGTCCTCGGGCGGGCCGGCGTACACCACGTCGCACAGCCGGTCGATGCCGGTGTTCAGCGAGCTGTCCCGCCGCTCCACCAGGCCGTCGGTGTAGAAGCACAGCACGGCTCCCGGCGGCAGCTCGACGGTCACCGTCCGGCGGGGCACCTCGTCCCCCATGCCGATGAGGACGTCGGGCTTGGCGTCGACGGTGCACGCGGGCTCTCCAGGCACCGCGATCACCGGCGGAAGATGGCCGGCCGACGACAGCCGGAGCCGCGCCAGGCCCGGTTCGCACACCGCGTACACCACGGTCGCGGTCGCGTCGGGCTCGAAGTGCTGCATCTTCCGGTCGAGCCTGCGCAGCACCTCGGCGGGGTCGTCGGTCTCCAGCGCGTAGGCCCGCAGCGTGCTGCGCATCCGCCCCATCACGACGGCGGCCGCGATACCGTGCCCGGCGACGTCCCCCATGACGATGCCGACCTCCCCGGACGGGAGCGTGAACACGTCGTACCAGTCCCCGCCGACGTCGGCCTTGCCGGGACGGTAGCGGGCGGACAGCTCCGCGCCGGGGATGCCGGGCAGCACGGCCGGCACCAGGCTGCGCTGCAGCTCCATGGCTCCGGCGCGTTCGGCCCGGCTCTGCAGCGACTGCACGGCCATCGCGGCGCGGGAGGCGGCGAGCCGCAGGAACTCGGTGTCGTCCGCGGTGAACCGGCGCGCGGTGAGCGTCCCGACGTGCAGCACGCCGATCAGCGCACCCCCGCCGGTGAGCGGCACGCCGAGCAGGGAGCGCAGTCCCCGCTGGACGAGCAGCGGGTTGAACACGCCGGCGCTCGGCACGTCCGGGATGTAGACGGGGCGCCGCTCCGCCGCGACCCGTCCGGCGAACCCCTGCCCCACCGGGACGTGCGCCGCCTGGGTCACCTCTTCCTCGATCCCCTTCGCGGCCGCCGCCACGAGAAACCGCCGCTGCCGGTCCAGGAGCAGCACGACGGCGGTGTCCACGTCCAGGATCTCGCGCACACGTTCGAGCAGGGTGTCGAGGAACTCGTCCACGTCCATATAGGCGAACGCCTCGTCGGTGATCGCCCGGATGTTCTCGAGCTTGCGGACCGCGCCCCGCGCGGTGTCCGCCGAGTTCTCCAACTTGCCACCTGTATGTGCGATATCTAGCAGGTCTGCCACTATTACCCGAGGTCTGCAGGCCGACCCCGGCAGTGACGCAGATCACAAGGGACGATGCGGCAGGGGCGCCGACATAGGCTGGACGGCGTGGAACGCATCCTGGTCAGCTCCTGCCTGGCGGGGCGGCGCGTCCGCTACGACGGTGCAGCCAAGCCGGTGAGCGGCGACCTCTTCGAGCGCTGGCGCGCGGAAGGACGCCTCATACCATTTTGCCCCGAAGTGTCGGGTGGTCTGGCCGTCCCGCGCCCACCCGCCGAGATCGTCGGCGGCGACGGCGGCGACGTCCTCGACGGCAGGGCTCGCATCCTCACCGACACCGGCGAGGACGTGACCGCCGAATTCCTCCAGGGCGCCCGCCTAGCCCTGGAAACGGCCCGCCGCTCCGGCGCCCGCACAGCCCTCCTCAAAGAGGGCAGCCCGTCCTGCGGCACCCACCGCATCTACGACGGCACCTTCTCCGGCGCCTCGTCCCCTGGCACGGGCGTGACGACCGCCCTCCTCCACCGCTCCGGCATCACGGTCTTCAGCGAGAACGACCTGGAAGCCGTCCAAGCGCACCTGACAGCCCTAGAACAAACGACCTGAACCCGGTCCGCGCCCGCCGCTCAGTCCAGTAGGCGGTGACCCACGCCGCTACGGCCCGCTGTCCGGGGTTGCGCCTATGAAGTGGGCTACCTGTTCTCGGGTGAGCGCTGGGGCGGGTAGGGGGTGGGCGGCCTCGGCCCGCAGGCCGTCCAGGAAGAATGCCAGATAGCGGCGCCAGACCTCGGGGGCTACGTCGGTGGATTCCCGGATCACCTGGGACATCGCCCACATCAGTGTCACGACGTCCTGCGGTTCGAAATCCTCGCGCAGCGTCCCGGCTTCCTTGGCCCTGTCGATCACCTGCACCAGGGACGCGAACCCGTGCCGGCACGTCGCACTCAACTCCGAGGCGTCGGGGAATCGCCGGGCCAGCACGTCGTTGAGCCCGCGGTCCAGGGCCTGCAGGCCGAACAGCCCCTCAATGTAGGCGACGAAGCCGTTCCAGGGATCCGGATCGACCAGGGACCGCTCGCCGATCTCCTCCAAGGCGGTCAAACGGGCGGGGAAGATCGCATCGAAAAGGGCCTGGCGCGTGGGGAAGTGGTTGTAGAGCGTCCCGATGCTGACCCCGGCGCGGCGTGCGATCTCCTCCAGTGGCGCATCCAGCCCCCGCTGGCCGAACACCGCGGAAGCGGCGGCCACCAGCTTGTCCCGATTGCGTGCAGCGTCCGCCCGAGGCTGCCTGCTCTTCCCGGCCATGCCTCCATCGTACGAACTTGAGGGCATCCTCAGCTTCCGTGCTAACTTGAGGAGGCCCTCAATTTCATCGGGAGGTACTCCATGTCACCGACGACCGTCGTGATCGGGGCCGGCCCCGGCCTCGGTATGTCGATCGCGCACCGCTTCGGCCGGGAAGGCCATCGGATCGCCCTGATCTCCAGGAACGGCGCCCGTCATCCGGGCTACATCTCCTCGCTGGAGGACGCGGGTGTCGAGGCGACGTCCCATCCCGCGGACGTCCGCGACCGGGCCGCCCTCCGCGCCGCGCTCGACACGCTCAGCGACATCGACGTCGTCTACTACGGCCCCGGCGCAACGGACCCCAGCGCTCGTCCAGTGCCTATCACCTCGACGGACGCGGCCGCGGTGAAGGAGGCGATGAGCTGGGTGTATCCGGCGCTGGACGCGGTCGGCGCCGTCCTGCCCGGGATGCGGAAGCGCGGTGGCGGAGGGCTGCTCTTCGCCAGCGGCCTCAGCTCCGTGGTGCCGATGCCGGCGATCGGGAACCTGGCGATCTCCTCCGCGGCCCTGCGGAACTACGCCCTCACCCTGAACGCAGCCCTGGCCGACCAGGGCCTCTATGCCGGGACGCTGACCATCGGCGGCCTCATCGAACGCGGCGACATCCATCGCATGTTCACGTCCCAGCCGAACGGTACGGGCGGTGCGGCGATCGGCACGCTCGATCCTGATGCCATTGCCGACACAGCATGGGACCTCTACACGAAGCGGGACAAACCGGAAGCCGTCTTCAACGCGCTGACGTGAGCCGTGCTCGCCGCGCCCGGATGTGGCCGTCCCCGTCGAGGCCATGACCAAGACGCGAGTGCTTGCCCTCGGCATGAGCGCGCTGCTCCTGCCGGTCGCGGCCCGTTCCGAGCAGTCCAGCGCCTCCGGCCCGCCCGCCGCACCCACCGGCAACGTCGACCATTCTCCGACAAGACCTGGAAGAAACTGCCCGAGCAGATCACATCCGCCGAACCCGCGGTGGTCATCTACCGGGTTACGGGCCAGTGCTCCGGCCTTCAGGCCGGGGGTGAAGCCCCGCGCGGAGTGCCCGCTTGGGCACGAGCGTGCCTTCCCTGCGCTGTTCACGCGGGCCGTTGCTGTTGCTCGATGTACTGCCGTACGACGGTGAGTGGTGCGCCGCCGACTTATCCGGCGTAGTAGGAGCCGGACCAGAAACGCGCGCTCCACAGTACCGGTGTACGTGGCTGTCGCGTTCCTCGGGAGGACGCGCCCTTGAGGCTGTTGACCGCTTTGGAGAGCTGGACTTTGGGCGGGTAGTGCACGAGCAGGTGGATATGGTTGTCCTGCCCGCTGAACTCGCGGAGTTCGGCCTCGAAGTCGCAGCACACGTCCTACAAGGTCTCCTCGCAGCGGGCCAGCATCGCGTCCGTGAATACACCACGACAGTACTTGGTGACGAAAACTAAATAAGCGTGCAGGTTGTAGACGACGTGAGGGCGTGTGCGGACTTCGAGATCCGATACCCATCGTGGTGACATAAACCAGTGGTATGGTTACGGACTGTGAGTGGCAGTGCATCGGTCAAGCGGCGGTTCGGGCACCGCGCCCGGCTGGCGTTGTCGCGCGACCAGGCCGCGGCGCTGGACGCCCAAGCGCATGCGGCGCGGGCCCTGTGGAACCTGCTGCACGACTGGTGGACGATGACGCCGCGGTGCCGCCGTTCCCTCAAGGCCGCCGACTCGGCGATCCGGCAGGCCCGGACCGACATCGACTGGCTCGCCATCCTGCCCGCGCAGGCCGCCCAAGCGGTGTTGAGAACCTATGTGCGGGCGTGGACCAACTGCTGGGAGGGCCGCGCCGGCGAGCCGAACTTCAACCGGTACCGCACGGTGATGAGCGTGGACATCCCCCAGGGCTGCGACCTGCACGTAAGCGGGTGCACCGCCGCTGGGGCATGGTGAACATCCCCAAACTCGGGCGGGTCCGGTTCCGCTGGACCAAAGGACTGCCCGTCGGCCGCCGCGCCACCACCGGCAACCGGATCACCGGGGCCAGGCTGGTCAAGGACGCGCTCGGCTGGCCTATCGCCTTCCGTGTCCAGCGCATCGAACCCGCGCCTGAGCCGCACACCGGACCTGAGGTCGGCATCGACGTGGGGGTGAGCATCCCGCTCGCCCTGTCCGACGGCAACCATGCCGACCACGGCCGCCCCGCCCGGCTCCCAGACGGCAGAGCCGACCGGGACAAGTGGCTGGGCACCGGCGGGAAGGCCACGCTGCTGCGCCTGGAACACAGAGCCGCGCACCGCAAGAGCCGCCGCAGGCCCGGGGAGAAGACCTCGAACCGGCTGAAGCGGACCTACGAGCAGATCGCGAGCCTTCGCGCGAGAGCCAAGCGCAGGGCGACCGACTGGCAGCACCAGACCACCACGGCTCTCGCCCGCACCTACGGCGTGATCGTGGTGGAGGAGTTGAACATCGCGAACATGGTCAAATCCGCCCGGGGAACCGCGGCGGAGCCGGGGAGCAACGTCGCGACCAAGGCCGGGCTGAACCGCTCCATCAGCCAGGAGGCATGGGGCCGCACCATCACGATGCTGGCGTACAAGACCGCCCAGCGCCGCGGCCACCTGCACACGGTGCCCGCTCCCGGAACATCCCTGGCCTGCCACATGTGTGGTCACATCACACCCGGCAGCCGGGAAGACCAGGCAACGTTCGTGTGCAAGAACACCGGCTGCGGCTGGGAGGGCAACGCCGACCTCAACATCTTGCACCTGTACCGGACGGGCCATGCGCTCGTCCCGGCTGCCGGAAGGGCAGTCGTCAGGCGTCCCCGCGGCGTCAAACCGACCACCCGACTGACGCCCTCCAACTCACCAAGCCACCCGTACCCGCCTCACCTCGTAGAGCGTCCTTCAAGAACGAGCGCTTGAGTGAGACCGACGCGACCAACCCGGTTCCGGTGACCCTCCACCGGGACCGCTCACACGACGACTCGCCCGCCGACATAGGCCGCCGGCGGACGAGCGCGGTGGCCCGGGGTCAGTTCAGATCATGCTCTCCCGCTTTCACGGTACTGATGAACATCTTCCAATGGTCTGGGTTGAGGACGAGCGCGGGTTCCGCCGGTGACTTGCTGTCCCTGATTCCGATGCCGGTTCGTAGGCTGGCGATCTCGACACAGTTGCTGGAGCCGTTGCTTCGGGAACTCTTACGCCACCTGGCATTGGCGAAAGCAGGACGATTCATCCATGTCCTCCCTGTCGATGCCCCCCTTCTACCCGTGCCAACCAACTCATTCAAAGAGCCTCTTTTGGGACGGGCGAAACCCGGCGCACGGAACGCAGTCAACTACTCGGGAACAGGGTGGAGCATGGTGACGATGCCCCACACCTGGCGTGCGCGGTCGCACGTCGGATGTCGGACGTCCCCCCCGACGACAGCAGAGATGTATGCCAGATTCATTTCAATAGACGGCACACCGACCCCGGCGGCCTTGCAGGCGATAAAGACGCCAGTCGGTGGGCAGCCGTGCCCGCTGGTCTCGCACCCCGTCCGCGAATCCCAGCCGAACGTTCTGCGAGTCTGGATGTTCGCCCAGATTCTCGAATCGCCCGGAAGGAGCGACTCTTCGCGGTGGACGCCGTTTTCGCGCGGCAGCGAGCAGGCTACCGGTGGTCTTCTCGCAGTAGACCGCGCCGAGCCGAGAGCGGCCGCCGCGTCCGGTGCGCGCCAGAACGGCGGCGACCGTTCGGAGCGCTCGCGGTCGACGTGCCGGGCCTGGCGGCGGGCTCGCTTAGCCTGGGGTTCGGCGCGTTTGCCCGCCTGCCGCCACCGGTACCGGTCCGATGGTCGTCACCGCCCTAGGCGGTGGCCGGAGGTGACGATGGCGAGACCCGAGTCGGCGGGGTCGAACAGCTCGGGTTCGGAGATATCTCGAGTGCCGGGCAGGAGCCTTCTGCCGTCCCGGTGCACCAGGCCCGTTTCGCCCGTGCGGTGCGCGACGAGTGCCTTGGCCGGGTCGGGTGCGCAGGCGAACGTGAGGTTCTGGCACCGTCAGCCACCACGACGGGCACCGGTGTCATCGAAGGTGCGCTCGGCGCCGGGGCGAAACATGATGGGTTCGGACGCATCCTCGCGACACCACTTGGACGCGGAGCTGGCTCAGGCCGGTGGCCATGAAGCCTGCAGCAGGGACCACACTCTCGGCGCAGACGAGGTCCGGGACGTAGGCGGAGAGGTGGAACAACCCTCAGCCAGTCGGCATGGTTGTCGATGAGCACCCGCATCGCGACTGAGTGCTGGATGCCCAGGTTGTCCGGGCGATCATGACCCGCCCCGGGCCAACTGCTGGTGTGCGGCCTGCAGCAGTAACTCGTACTTTCCCAGGATGAACGCGGCGCATTCGCCTCTGCGGCGTCGGTAGTGGTGCAGCCCCTAGATCAGCCGGGACCCAGCTTGGCCAGGATACGACTGACGTGCGTCTGCGCCGTCGCCGGGCGATCCGCCGTTCACCGGGCTGGCAGCAGAGCATCCCCACGACCGAGAGCCGCCGTCACATCGACAAGCGAACGCCCAACTCGTGCGGGACAACCTCGGGCCCTCGTCATAGCCAGGCAGCAACTCGTGTGGGAAGAACCCCGGGTCCTCTTCGTAGCCAGCGCCGCCGTAGTCGGCCCTGCGGCCGCGGCCCAAGTCACTGTGACCGTAGATCTCGACCGGACGCAGCGCTGCGGACGCTGTATCCGCCGACATCTCCGTCAGAACAACCGGCGGGACGGCTGCTCGGCGAAATCCAGAACACTTCACATAGGCCCCAGCCCACTGCGAACTGCTCAACGAAGGCCGGACGAGAGTTTCGGCCACTGCACGCCGAGATCACTAACCGGCCGACACCGCCTGACCTACCGTCGAAGGCGAGGAGTGCCGGCGGAGGCGCTCGTCGACCGGCGGCCCCGAAACTCGCCTCAAGAACGCAATGCGGATGCCCCACCCATCCGCCTTACGCACAATGAGGAAGGGGCCCCGCCGTGTCGGCGGGGCCCTTTCTGCAATATGTGTCCGGCGGTGTCCTACTCTCCCACACAGTCTCCCATGCAGTACCATCGGCGCTGAAGGGCTTAACTTCCGGGTTCGGGATGGGACCGGGTGTTTCCCCTTCGCCAAAACCACCGAACGTCTCAAC
>NZ_JABXFD010000612.1 GCF_013372625.1 Actinomadura sp. BRA 177 | reverse complement strand
GGTGCGGTGGTGGTGGCTGCCGCGTTCCTGGACGGGTCGGATGGGTCTGGTGTGGCGAGCCGGGCCCTCGGCGGACGCCGCGGCGAGCGGGCTCGAACCCCGGCGAGGAGCCGAAGGCCCCCGAGAAGAGCGAGTCGAAGAAGCAGAACGAGCAGGCCGCGGAGAAGGGCAACGGCCACGGCGTGCTCGGGCAGCTCAAGGACACCGTCGGCGGCGCCCTCCCCGGCGGCGACAAGGACAAGGACGAGGGCAAGAAGGGCGGCAAGGGCGGCGGCGGAAAGAAGGTGAAGGTCACCAACATCGTCGAGCACATCGACGTGGGTGCGCCGCGCCGCCTCGTCTACGACCAGTGGACGCAGTTCCAGGACTACCCGTCCTTCATGAAGAAGGTCATCAGCGTCGACCAGTCCGACGAGACCAAGCTGAACTGGAAGGCGAAGATCTTCTGGTCCGCGCGGACGTGGGAGTCCACGATCGTCGAGCAGGTCCCGGACGAGCACGTCGTGTGGCGCTCGAAGGGCCCGAAGGGGCACGTGGACGGCACGGTCAGCTTCCATGAGCTGTCCCCGAACCTGACCCGCGTGCTGGTCGTCCTCGAATACCACCCGCAGGGCTTCATGGAGCGCACCGGCAACCTGTGGCGCGCGCAGGGCCGCCGGGCCCGCCTCGAACTCAAGCACTTCCGCCGCTACGTGATGACGCAGTCGCTCACCCGCGCGGACGAGATCGAGGGCTGGCGCGGCGAGATCCGCGACAGCGAGGTCGTCCGGACGCACGAGGAGGCCATGGAGGACGAGGAGAAGTCCACCAAGACGGCGAACATCAAGTCGTCCAAGAAGACCACGACGGCCAAGAACGCCAAGGCGCACGAGGAGGAGTACGAGGAGGTCTGAGCCGGGTCAGCGGATGAGGCGGGCCAGCTCGACGCGCGACCGGATCCCGAGCCGGGTGAAGACGTTGCGCAGGTGATGGTCGATCGTCCGCGGGCTGAGCAGCAGCCGCGCCGCGATCTCCCGGTTGGTGGCGCCCTCGGCGGCCATCCGGGCGATGTGCGCCTGCTGCGCGGTGGGCGTCCCGGTCCCCTATACACATCTGACGCCCCCAGCGCAGGGGGTGACGGAGAACCCAGCGGCGCGCAGGACCACAGCAAACCACA
>NZ_JABXFD010000309.1 GCF_013372625.1 Actinomadura sp. BRA 177 | reverse complement strand
GCGGCCCGTCACCGGAAGGAAGATCGTGGCTGGTCATCGTCACTCTGCTCAGTACCCGTTCTCGCCCTGTTCACATCAGTTAGGGAACTTCATCCCCTTGTGTCCCACCTGAGCCTGACACAGAGGGAAGTCGGCGTTGTCCACGCACTCGGCGTAGCGGTAGATCAGGTTGGCGATGGCCTGGTGAGCGCACGGCATGGTTCATCATCGGAGGCTCGCGGGCGTGGCGTGGGCGCTCTCCCGGTGAGCGGGATCGGATATCACATGCGCGGGTCAATTTGTGGGCAAGTGGCATTGCACGATTGGGCAGACTTGATTTAAGTGTTTACCGGTGGCCGGATTGGGACTTTGTCTGCCCTTGTTTGTGGGAGTTTGTGGCGCCTAATGTCTGGATGCGGCGGGACGTCCACCACAATGCGGCGTCCCGGCCGGCCCAGTGCCGCAGATCGCGGCGGGCCAATCCAGGGAGGAAGACATGCACATGTCGCGTGCCCGATTCCGGTGGGCGGCCGTGCTGGCGGGAATGGCGGTCCTCGCACAGGCCGCGCCCGCGCAGGCGGACGCACCGGCCGGCGCCTACATGCTGACGGTGGCGCCGGAGCACGGTCCCAGCAGCGTTCGCAGCCTGTACTGCGACCCCGACGGAGGGACGCTCGACGCCGCGTCCCGGGCCTGTGACCAGCTCAGAGGTGTTGACGGCGAGGTCGGGAAGATCCCCGCGCGGGCGGGGGCCTGCACGCTGGAGTACGCGCCGGTGCGGGTGAGCGCGCACGGCAGGTGGCGCGGCGAGCCCCGGCACTTCGAGCAGGTGTTCCCGAACCGGTGTGTCGCCGTCCGGGATACCGGCGGAATCCTTTTCGGTAAGTAAACCCACGGACCGCGGGCCGCCGGAATGGGGAAGCGGGGTGCTGTCCGGCGGCCCGCATGAAAAGGAGGCGTCAATGCTCGCTTTCACCGGGCCGGACGTGCTGGTCACCTACGAGCGTACCGGTGGGTTCGCTGGAGTTCAGGAACGGGTGACCGTCGGGAATTCCGGAACGGCCCTCGTGAATGGTAAGAGGGTCGTGCTGGCGGACGGCGAAATGCGCGGTCTGCGGGACGCGCTCGATGGTGTCGTCACCACGGAGTCGTCCGACGCGGGGTGTCAGGTGGCCGACCACTTCACCTACACCCTCACTTATGACGGGCATCGGGCTACGCGGTGCTGGCTGCCGTCCGACTGGCGGGCCGCCGTAGAGCGGCTGGAGGCGCTGATCCGGCGGTGAAGTCGTCGCCGCCCTCAGGCGCAGGCGCGGGTGTGCAGGTCGCGCATGGTCGCTTCGAGGGCGGCGACCGGTCCGTCCACGCGGATGCCCGGTGCCACCTCCTGGATCGGGATTGCGTTGACCGGGCCCGGGGGGACGCCCAGTTCCGTGCGGAGTGCGACCAGTTGTCGGGACGACATGATGTACACGATGCGGCCTAGGCCGACCCAGCCGTGGGCCGCCGAGCACATCGGGCAGTGCTCGCCGGACGTGTAGACGGTCGCCGCCGCTCGTTCGGACGGCGTCAGGTGAGCGGCCGCCCAGCGGGCGATCTCGAACTCCGGGTGCCGGGTCTGGTCGCCGCCCGCCACCCGGTTGCGGTCCTCGAACAGGACCTCCCCGGACGCGGCGACCAGCACCGACCCGAACGGCTCGTCGGCCGACTCCAGGCCCTCGGCGGCCAACTCGACGCAGCGGTTCAGATGGATCAGCTCGTCCGCGGACGGTTCGTAGCCCATCCGGCGATCGTAGATCAGGCCGACTCGCGTATCACCAGGTGGGGCTGCAGGATGACGACCGGGTCCGCGACCGTCTCGCCGCCGATCCGGGACACCAGCAGCCGCGCCATCTCCACGCCCATCTCTTCCAGCGACTGGTGGACGGTGCTGAGCGGCGGGTCGGCGAGCGGCGCGGCGGACGAGTCGTCGAAGCCGATCACCGCGACGTCGTCCGGGATGCGCCGGCCGCGCCGGTGCAGGATGCGCAGGGCGCCGAACGCCATCGGGTCGCTGGCCGCGAACACCGCGTCCAGCCGCGGCTCGGCGGCCAGCAGCTTCTCCGCGGCGGAGAGGCCGCTGGCCTCGCCGAAGTCGCCGTAGGCGACGTACTCGGGCAGGCCCGCGTCGGCGAGCGCCTCCCGGTAGCCGGCCAGCCGGTCGATGCCCACGCCCATGTCCTGCGGGCCCGCGATCGTCCCGATGTGCCGCCGGCCACCCGCGATCAGGTGGCCGACGGCCTCGCGGGCGCCGCTGCGGTTGTCGACGTCGACGTAGCTGACCGGGGTCAGGCCGGGCGGGCAGCCGCCGAGGACGGTCGGCACGCCGTTGGCCTCCAGCTTCGCGGGCAGCGGGTCCTCGGCGTGCAGCGAGGTGAGGAGCACCCCGTCCACGTGCTGGGTGGTGAGGTACTCCTCCAGCCGGCCGTACTCGGCGGGGGAGCGGGCGAGGGCGAGCAGCAACTGCAGCCCGGTGTCGCCGAGCCCGTTGCTGATCCCGCGGATGATCCCGGCGAAGTAGGGCTCGCCGAACAGCCGCTGGTCCGACTCGGCGACGACGAGCGCCACGGTGTCGGTACGGCGGGTGACGAGCGTGCGGGCCGCGCGGTTCGGCACGTAGCCGAGTTCCTCGATCGCCCGCAGCACCGCCTCGCGCGCCTGCTCACTGACCCGCGGCGAGCCGTTGACCACGCGCGACACCGTGCCGCGGCCCACGCCGGCGCGCGCCGCCACCTCTTCCAATGTCGGGCGCGTGCTCCTGCCCGTCATCCGGCCCCCTTCTCCGTACCGTCCACCGTCCCCCGCGTCAGGCCCGCTCGGGCAGCCCGCCCTGCCGGATCACCCCGGCGTACCAGCGCGCGCTGTCCTTGGGCACGCGGCGCTGCGTGGCGTAGTCGACGTGCACCAGCCCGAAACGCTTCGAATAGCCCCAAGCCCATTCGAAATTATCCAGCAGCGACCAGGTGAAGTATCCGCCCAGCGGCACTCCTTCGGAAATGGCGTCGTGGCAGGCGCGCAGATGCGCGTCCAAGTAGGCGATGCGCTCCGCGTCTTGGACCGTGCCATTCCCGTCAAGTGTCTCGTCGTAGCCGGCGCCGTTCTCGGTGATGTACAGCGGGACGGACGGGTACTCGGTGTGCAGCCTGGTCAGCACCTCGTGCAGGCCGCGCTCGTCGATCTCCCAGCCCATCCCGGTGACGGGACGCCCCGCCGGGACGAACCGGACGTGATCGCTGCCCACCCAGGGGGAGTGCGTCGAGAACGGCGACGACGCCGTCTGCGCCGCCTCGCCGGGGGTGCCGGCGACGGTGTGCCGCGAGTAGTAGTTGATGCCGAGCTGGTCGATCCGCTGGTTGATGACGGGCAGGTCGGCGTCCGGCGGGGTGAACCCGCACTGCGCCGTGTCGGCGAGGACGTCGTCGGGGTAGCGGCCGAGCAGCATCGGGTCAAGGAACAGCCGGTTCTGCAGGCCGTCGATGCGGCGCGCCGCGTCCACGTCGGCGGGGTCGTCCGACGCCGGGGACACCGCGTACAGGTTGACGGCCGCGCCGAACCGGTTGTCCGGGTGGCGCGCCCGCATCGCCTCGACGGCGAGGCCGTGGCCGAGCATCAGGTGGTGCGCGGCCAGCAGCGACGCGGCGGCGTCCCGGCGTCCGGGCGCGTGCTCGCCCGACGCGTAGCCGAGGAACGCGGCGCACCACGGCTCGTTCACCGTCGTCCAGTGGTGGACGCGGTCGCCGAGCGCCGCGTGCACGTGCGCCGCGTACTCGGCGAACCGGTGCGCGGTCTCGCGCTCCGGCCAGCCGCCCTTGTCCTCCAGCGGCTGCGGGAGATCCCAGTGGTAGAGGGTCGGCCACGGCTCGATGCCGGCCTCCAGCAGCGTGTCGACGAGCCGCCGGTAGAAGTCGAGGCCCTCGTCGTTGAAGGTCCCGGCCCCGGAGGGCTGCACCCGGGGCCAGGAGATCGAGAACCGGTACGCGGTCAGGCCGAGGCTCGACATGAGCGCCACGTCCTCGCGGAACCGGTGGTAGTGGTCCACGGCGACGTCGCCGGTCTCACCGTTGAGGACTTTGCCCGGCGTGCGGCAGAAGGTGTCCCAGATGGACGGCCCGCGCCCGCCCTCCCCGGCGGCTCCCTCGATCTGGTAGGCGGCGGTGGCCGCCCCCCAGCGGAACCCGGTCGGGAACGGGGCGGCGGGAGCCGCGCTGGTGTCGTCCTGTAGGGAGGTCACGCCTTCACAGCACCTTCCATGATTCCGCCGATGATCTGGCGGCCGAAAATGATGAACACGACGAGGAGCGGCAGGATGGCCACACTGGTCCCGGCGAACATGAGCGTGTAGTCCTTGAAGTACGCGTTCGCCAGGTTGCTGATGGACAGCTGCACCGTCGGGTTGTCCGGTTGCAGGACCGCGAGCGGCCACATGAACTCGTTCCAGGTCTGCATGAACGTGAACAGGCCGAGGACGCCCGCGGCCGGGCGCAGGGCGGGCAGCACCACCCGCCAATAGATGCCGAACGTGGTGCACCCGTCGACGCGGGCCGCCTCGATCAGCTCGTCCGGGACGGCCTGGTCGGCGTACTGCCGCATCATGAACACGCCGAACCCGGTGACCAGGAACGGGACGATGACCGCCTGCAGCTGGCCCGTCCAGCCCAGCTTCACCATGATCATGTACAGCGGGATGATGCCCATCTGCACCGGGATCATCATCGTCGCGATGATCGTGAGCAGCAGCCCGTTCTTGCCGCGGAAGCGCAGCTTGGCGAACGCGAACCCGGCCAGCGAGGCGAAGAAGACGGTGGAGACCGTCACCGCCGCGGAGGCGATCGCGGAGTTCAGCAGGCCCTTGGCGAAGTAGGCCTCGGGGTTGTCGAACAGCCGGCCGACGTTGTCGGTGCCGTGCGCGCCGGGCAGCAGCGGCGGCGGGACGTCGGAGACCACGCTGTTGGTGCGGGTCGCGACGATGATCATCCAGTAGATCGGGAAGATCGACAGCACCAGCGCGACGATCAGCGTCAGGTAGGTCAGCGGGCTCGCGTTCCACATGCCGCGGAACCGGCCGGGCCGGGCGGCGGCGTGCTTGGCGTTCGGCCGGCCGCCGGGGCCTGCGAGGAGCGTGGTCACTTGGTGCCTCCCGTGCGCCGGACGGCCAGGAAGTTGATCAGGGAGAACACGATGATCATCACGAACAGCGCCCAGGCGACGGTGGCGCCGTAGCCGTACCGGTCATGGCCGAACGCGTTGTCGTACATGTACATCGTGATCGTCTGGAACTGGTGCATCGGGCCGCCGTCCATCTTGTTCGGCGTGCCGACGCTGAACAGGACGGGCTCGGTGAACAGCTGCAGCCCGCCGATCGTCGAGATGATCACCGTGAAGATGATCGTGGGCCGCAGCATCGGCACCGTGATCTGCCAGAACTGCCGGATCCGGGAGGCGCCGTCGATGGCGGCGGCCTCGTACAGGTCCTTCGGGATCGCCTGCATCGCGGCCAGGTAGATCAGCGCGTTGTAGCCGGTCCAGCGCCAGTCGACCATCATGGCGATGGCGATCCAGGACCAGCCGCGGCTGCTCGACCAATGGATCGGGTCGATGCCGACCAGCCCGATCACCCAGTTGACCATGCCCCAGTTGGTGTCGAACATCTGGGTGAACACGATCGCGACGGCGGCGGTCGAGGTGACCAGCGGCGCGACCATGCCGATCCGGAACAGGGTGGGCAGCCGCATCCGCCGGTTCAGCGCGTTCGCGACCAGCAGCGCGATCAGCAGCTGCGGGATGGTCGAGACGGCGAAGATGCCGAGCGTGTTGACCGTCGCGTGCCAGAAGTCGGCGTCGGTCAGCAGGTAGTCGTAGTTGTCGAGCCCGATGAATTTGCGCGTGCCGGACGCCAGCTCCCAGTCGTGCAGGGAGACCCAGAGGGTGTAGACGAGCGGGAACGCGCCGAAGATCAGGAAGACGATGTAGAACGGCGAGATGAAGGCGTAGGGTGCGGCCTTCACATCGAGCCGGGCCAGCCGGGACCGCCAGCCGCGGCCGGCGCCCGGCCGGGCCTTCGCCGGCGGTGGCGGGGGCGGTGGGCCGTTCCGGCTGGGGCGCAGATCGGTGGTCATCGTCGTGCGCCTCCTTTCCGAGGACGGGACGAAGCGGGAGAGGCGGAATGGGAACGGCGGCGGCGCCGGCGGGGAGGTAACAGCGCGGCGCCGCCGCCGTGGTCACGGGTCGCCGGGGGTTACCTGGCGGCCTTCTTGGCCTCGTCCACGGACTTCGTCCAGGCGTCGCCCGGCTTCTGCTTGCCCTGGCCCACGGAGATCAGCACGTTCTCCACCGCGGCGCGCACGTCCTCGTTCTTGGGCCCGAGGTAGACCGGCTTCACGCCGGCCGCCAGCTCACCGAAGATCTTGCCGACCGGGGCGTCGCCGAAGTACTCGCTCTTCGCGCCCGCGACCGCCGGGTCCTGCGCGGCCTGCGGCGAGGACGGGAAGACGTTCGCGGCCTTGTACGCGGCGACCTGGCCCTCGGGGGAGGTCAGGAACTTGGCCAGCTCGGCGGCGGCCTTCGCGTGCTTGGTCTGCTTGGGCACGGCCAGCCAGGAGCCGCCCCAGTAGCCGGCGCCGCCCGGGGTCTTGGCGACGTCCCACTTGCCCTTGCCGTAGTCGCCGGAGAACTCCTCGATGCCCCCGAGCATCCAGGACGGGCACGGCAGCGCGGCGAAGGTGTCCCGCTTGAGGGCGGTCTGCCACGGCGGGGTGAAGATCGACATGTTCGCGGTGAGCTTGTTCTCCGCGAACTTCAGCGAGGTGTCGAACGCCTGCTTGACGGCGGGGTTGCTGTCGTAGACGAGGTTGTTGCTCTTGTCGAAGAAGCTGTAGCCGGGGCCGTTGCCGGCGTTCTGCAGGACGGTGGCGCGGAACACGGCGGTCGGCCCGTCCAGCCACTTGGTGTCGGGCACCTTCTCCTGGAACTTCTTGCCCGTCTCGAGGAACTGGTCCCACGTGGACCACAGCTCGGAGACCTTCTCGCGCTCGGTGGGCAGGCCCGCCTTCTTGAAGAGGTCCTTGCGGTAGCACATGGCGAGGGGGCCGATGTCGGTGCCGAGCCCGATGAGCTGCTTGCCGTCCGGGGTGACGCCCATCTGCCACTTCCACGGCAGGAAGTTCTTCTCCAGGTCCTTGCCGCCCTGGTCGAAGAGGTTGACGAACTTGTTCGGCTGCTGCATGTACAGCGGGAGGATGCCCTCCTCCAGCATGACGACGTCGCCGGCGCCGCTGCCCGTGGCCATCCACTGCTGGATGCGCGGCTTGTACTCGTCCAGCGTCGAGACCTTGCGCTGCTTGATCTTGACGTTGGGGTGGGACTGCTCGTACTGCTTGTAGAGCGCGTCGTAACCCGGCTCGCCGAAGACGTCGACGGTCAGTTCGATCGGCCCGCTGTCGGAGCCTCCCTCGTCGCCGTCGTCGCCGCCGCACGCGACGGACAGGCTGCCGACGAGTACGGCGGCCATCGCCGTACTCAGTCCGCGCCGCATGATGGCCCTCATGGCGGACCCCTCTCAGGTTGTGGTGTGCACCGGTGTGGGAGCGCTCCCACGAAGGAAAGACCGTGACCGGGCTCACTGTCAATGCGCCGAAACATAACCGTTACAACAACCTAGCCATGAAGCCAGGGTGGTCAGGCCCCGTCCGACAGCCGGTCAGTCTCGGGTCAGCGGCTTGCGACCAGGGGGGTCAGCCCTCGTTGACGGGAGTCAGGCGGGCCGCCGCCGGAGCCGGCGCCGTGGACCGCCGGACGACGAGTTCCGGCCGGTAGAGGAGCTCCGTGCGGGGCGCGCGAGCACCGCGGATCTCGTCCAGGACGGTGCTCACCGCGGCCATCGACATCTCCCGCACCGACTGCCGGATCGTGGTCAGCGGCGGGTCGAGGTAGGCGGTCAGGAGCGAGTCGTCCATGCCGGTGACCGACACGTCCTCCGGCACCTGGAGACCGCGCGCCCGCGCCGCCCGGATCGCGCCGAGCGCCATGATGTCGTTGCCGCCGCAGATTGCCGTGCAGCCCGCGTCCAGCAGCTTCGCCGCGGCCGCCTGCCCGCCCTCGACCGTGTACATGGTGTTGACGATCAGCTCGTCCACCTCGTCCGGCGTGAGGTCGGTGTGCGCGGCCATGCCGCGCCGGAACCCCTCGGTCTTGCGCCGCGTCGGCACGTACACGTCCTGCCCGATCGCCAGCCCGATCCGCCGGTGGCCCATTGCGGCCAGATGCGCGACGATCGCCTCCAGCGACGCGACGTCGTCGTTCGAGATGTACGGCGCGTCGATGTCCGGCCGGTACCCGTTGACCAGGACGATCGGGAGCGCCTGCTCCAGCAGCCGCGCGTACCGGGCCCGGTCGGAGTTGGCGTTGGCGTGCAGGCCGTTGACGAAGATGATCCCCGCGACGCCGCGCTCCAGCAGCATCTCGATGTAGTCGTCCTCGGCCACGCCGCCCGGCGCCTGCGAGCACAGCACCGCCATGTACCCATGCCGGGCCAGCGCGCTCTCGATGACCTCGGCGAACGCCGGGAAGATCGGGTTGGTCAGCTCAGGGATGATCAGCCCGATCAGCCCGGCCCGCTGCTGGCGCAGCCGGGCCGGGCGCTCGTAGCCGAGCACGTCCAGGGCGGTCAGCACCGCCTGGCGCGTGCTCGGGGACACGCCCGGCTTCCCGTTGAGCACGCGGCTCACGGTCGCCTCGCTCACCCCGGCATGCGCCGCGATGTCCGCCAGGCGTGTCGTCATGGGTTTCAACCTAGACCTCCTCGGCGTCCCACCACAGAGCGGTGTCCGGGGGCAGCTCTGCGTGCCCGCCGGCTACGTGGATCGGTCCGCTCGCGAGGAGCGGGGTTCCGTTCAGGGGGACGCGGGCCGTGCGGGTGCCCGTGTTCACCGCGCACGCGAGCCGCCTTCCCCCGTTCTCCCGGACGAAGACAAGTGTGCCGGGTGGACTGGCCTCCCAGCGAAGTTCGCCGTCGCTGAGGGACGGGTGGTCGCGGCGGATGCGCAGTGCCTCGCGGTAAAGCGCCAGGATGGAGGCGGGGTCGGCGGTCTGCGCGGCGACGGTCAGGTCGCGCCACGCGGTGGGGATCGGCAGCCACGAGGCGGCGCCCGCGCCGAAGCCGAACGGCGGCTCCTCACCGTCCCACGGCAGCGGGACGCGGCAGCCGTCGCGGCCGGCGCCCTCGCCGCGCAGCCGCTGCGGGTCCTGCTGGAACTCCTCCGGCAGGTCGAGCACCTCGGGCAGGCCCAGCTCCTCGCCCTGGTAGACGTAGGACGAGCCGGGCAGCGCGAGCGTCAGCAGCGCCGCGGCACGGGCGCGGCGCAGCCCTTGCTCGCCGTCGCCGTACCGGGTGACGTGCCGTTTCACGTCGTGGTTGGACAGCACCCAGGTCGCCGGAGCGCCGACCTCCCCGGCGGTGGCGAGGGACTCCTCGATCACCTGGCGCAGCTCGTCCGCGTCCCAGGCGGCGGTCAGGTAGTGGAAGTTGAACGCCTGGTGCAGCTCGTCCGGACGGGTGTAGTGGGCGAGCCGTTGCGGCGTGGGCGCCCATGCCTCGGCGACGGCGATCCGCTCGCCGTCGTAGGAGTCGAGGAGGCGCCGCCATGCGCGGTGGATGTCGTGGACGGAATCCTGGTCGAAGTACGGCAGAACGGCCGTGCCGAGCATTTCGACCTGGTTGGCGTGGCCGACGTCCGGTAGCCCTGGGGCCTTGGCCATGCCGTGGGCGACGTCCACGCGGAAGCCGTCCACGCCGAGGTCGAGCCAGAACGTCAGGATGTCCGCGAACTCGGCGTGGACCTCGGGGTTCTCCCAGTTCAGGTCGGGCTGCTCGGACGCGAACAGGTGCAGGTACCACTGACCGTCCGGCAGCCGGGTCCAGGCGGGGCCGCCGAACACCGACTCCCAGTCGTTGGGGGGTTCTGTCCCTTCGGGCCCCCGTCCGTCCCGGAAGATGTAGCGGGCGCGTTCGGGGGAGCCGGGGGCGGCGGCGAGCGCGGCCTGGAACCAGGCGTGCTTGTCGGACGTGTGGTTCGGCACGACGTCCACGATGATCCGCAGGCCGTGGCCGTGCGCGTCCGCGATCAGGTCGCGGGCGTCGGCGAGCGTGCCGAACAGCGGGTCGACGTCGCGGTAGTCGGCCACGTCGTAGCCGAAGTCGGCCATCGGGGAGACATAGAACGGGGTCAGCCACAGCGCGTCCACGCCGAGGCCGGCCAGGTAGGGCAGGCGCGACCGGATGCCGGGCAGGTCGCCGACGCCGTCCCCGTCGGAGTCGGCGAAGCTGCGCACGTACACCTGGTAGATCACGGCGTCGCGCCACCAGCGGGTGCCGGCCTCCTCGTGGGAGGCGCGGGCGAGCAGGGTGTCCTGGGTCATGAACATCCTTCGAATCGGGTCGGGAGCTACTTGACGCCGCCGGCGGTGAGCCCGGCGACGATCCGGCGCTGGAAGACCAGCACGAGGGCGATGAGCGGGACGGTCACGATCACCCCGGCCGCCATCTGGGTGCCGAACGGCTGGTCGAACCCGGAGACGCCGGTGAACTTGGAGATCGCGACCGTGGCGGTCTGCATCTCCTTCTTGTTGACCATGGACAGCGCGATGAGGAACTCGTTCCACGCGGCGATGAAGGTCAGGATCGCCGTGGTGAACACCCCGGGCGCCGCCAGCGGGACGATGATCTTGCGGAACGCCTGGCCGCGGGTGCAGCCGTCCACCATCGCCGCCTGCTCCAGCTCGAACGGCAGCTGCCGGAAGAACGCGGTGAGCAGCCACACCGACAGCGGCAGCGCGAACCCGAGGCTGGGCAGCACCATCGCCTGGTAGGTGTTGATCCACTTGATGTCCGTGAAGAGTTTCAGCAAGGGGACGAGTTGCGAGATTCCCGGGAACATCGTGGTCGCGATGATCAGCCCGAGCACCGCGTTCTTGAACCGGAAGTTCAGCCTGGCCAGCGCGTACGCGGTGAACGTGCCGATGAGCAGGGTGAGGACGGTCGTGCTGCCGGCAACGATGACGCTGTTCAGCAGCGCCCGCCCGAAGCCGTTGCCGCTGGAGAAGACCGCGGAGAAGTTCTCCCACGACCAGCGCGCCGGGATGACCGAGTTGTCGAACTGGTCCTGCGGGCGGCGGAACGCCGAGACCGTCATCCAGTAGAACGGCGCGAGGCAGTAGACCGCCACCGCCGCGAACCCGAGGTAGGACAGCAGCCGCTTCGTCTGTGTCATGCCGCCTTCTTCCGCCGCTTCGACTGCTGGCGGGCCTCGCCGATGATGTCGGCGCCGAGCAGCTTCACGAACAGGTACGCGATCAGCGCGATGTACAGGAACAGGACGGTCGCGTACGCCGCCGCCGACCCGTACCGCAGGTTGGACGCCTCGAACCAGGCGATCATCGTCAGCGTCTCCACCGACTTCTGGTTGACGCCGATCAGCACGGCGGGCAGGTCGAACATGCGCAGGACGTCCAGCATGCGGAACAGCACGGCGACCAGCAAAGCGGGCTTCACCAGCGGCAACGTGATGCGCCAGAACTGCTGGACGGGCCCGGCGCCGTCCACCCGCGCGGCCTCGTAGACGTCCCGGGGGATCATCTGCAGGCCGGCGAGGACGAGCAGCCCGATGAACGGGGAGGTCTTCCACACCTCGGCGATGACGATGGCCATCTTGGCGGGGAACCCGTCGGCGGTCCACAGGATCTGCTGGCCGAGCACCGCGTTCGCGGCGCCGTCCGCCTGGAAGATCCACCGCCACAGCAGGCCGGAGATCGCGGTCGGGATCGCCCACGGGACGAGGATGCTGGCCCGCACGATCGCCCGTCCCTTGAACGCCTGGTGCATGATCAGCGCCATCGCGACGCCGATCAGCGTCTCCAGCACGACCGTGGTCAGCGTGAAGAACGTGGTGTTGGAGAAGGCGTTCCAGAACGCGTCGGCGCGGTCGCCCTGGAAGATCGCGGTGTAGTTGTCGAGGCCGACGAACCGGTCGCCCTCGACCACGAACCCCTGCGCGTCCAGGCCCTCGCCGCGCGCGTACAGCGACTCGCGGAAGCCGGCGAGGACGGGGTAGCCGATGACCAGCGCGAGCACGAGCAGCGTGGGGGACAGCAGCAGCGCCGCGAGCCGCTTCGTGCCCTGCACGTCGCGCTTGCGCCTGCGCGGCCCGTCCGCCGCGGTGGTGTCCGCGGCGGACGGAGTCCTGATGGTCGTCATGCTCACTGGGCGGTCAGTGGCTGGAGCTTGGCCTGCAGGTCCGTCAAGGCCTGGTCGACGGGCTTCTTGCCGGTCACCGCGTCGTACATCTCGCCCTGGATCGCGGCGGTCACGTCGCCGTACTTGACCGCGACCGGGCGCGGCTTGGCGTTCGTGATGGCCTGCTTCAGGACGGGCAGGTACGGGAACTTCTTCACCATCTCCGGGTCGTCGTAGAGCGCGGCGAGGGTCGGGGCCTGCGAGGTGGCGAGCAGGTTGGCGCGCTGCGACTGCTCACCGGTCAGGTACCGGATGAAGTCGAGCGAGGTCGCCTTGTTCTTGGCGAACGCGGAGATCGCGAGGTTGTGGCCGCCGAGGTTGGCGACGCCGGGGCCGGTCGGGCCGGGCAGCGGCGCGACAGCGAACTTGCCCGCGACCTTGGACGAGCCGTCGTCGGAGTTCGCCAGCGCGTACTGGTAGGGCCACTGCCGCTGGAAGACGAGCTTGCCGGACTGGAAGTAGCGGCGCCCGCCCTCGGTGTCGAGGGTGACGGCCTCCTTCGGCATGTGCTCCTTCTTGGCGTTGACGAGGAACTCGACGCCCTGCTTGGCCTGCGGGGTGTTCAGGGTCGGCTTGCCGTCCGCGCCGATGATCGAGCCGCCGGCGCTGCCGATCGCCTCGACCGCGCTGATCGTCAGGCTCTCGGTCTTGTTGACCTCGGTGAAGAAGCAGTCGATGTCCTTGGCATCGGGCAGCTTCTTGACCTTCTCGCAGTCGTCCCACATCTCGTCGTAGGTCTTCGGCGGGTCGGTGATCCCGGCCTTCTTGAGGAGGTCCTCGCGGTAGTAGAGCATCCCGGCGTCGGACGTGGACGGCACCGCGTACAGCCGGTCGCGGTACTGCCCGGTGGTGATCGTCGCGGGCAGCATCTTGGACAGGTCGATCTTGTCCTTGGGCAGCTCGGCGAGCCAGCGGTTCGCGGCGAACTCGGCGGTCCACACGACGTCGAGGTTGAGCACCGAGTAGGCGTCCGACTTGGTGGTGGCGTTCTGGATCATCTGCTGCCGCTGGTCGTTGGGCTCGTCCGGCAGCTCGATGACGCGGACCTGCTCCTTGGCGTGCTCGGCGTTCCAGGCGTCCACCTGCTTCTGCAGGTTGCCGGAGCGGTCCTTGCCGGTGACGAAGGTGATGGGGCCGCGGCCCTCCAGGGCCGCCGTGCCCCCGCCGCCCTTCGCACCACCGTCGTCATCGCCGCCGCAGGCGGAGAGCGACAGCGCGAGAGCGGCGCACATGACGGTGCCGCCGATCAGGGGGATGCGCCGCATGGTGTCCTCCTTCGCAGGACGAGCCGCACCGGGCCGCCGTCCCGCAGGTCTGTACTGGGGTGACTGGACCGGGACGTTAGCAACGCGTTTCAGTCTCGTAAACCTCTTGCAGAAATTTTCAGCAAGTTCGTGCCCATTCTGTAATCGACTTACAAACGCCTCGACGCGCCCGCGGACCCTGCGCCAGGCTGCCCCCGTGACGATCCCCGACCATGACGCAGCACTCGGCCTCGTCCGGGACCACACGATCCTGTCGGTGGTGACCGGGTCGCGAGCCTACGGGCTGGCGACCGATGCGAGCGACGTCGACCGGCGCGGCGTCTACGCGGCCCCGGCCCCGCTGTTCTGGCGTTTCACCAAGCCGCCCACCCACCTGGACGGCCCGCTGCCCGAGCAGTTCTCCTGGGAACTGGAGCGGTTCTGCAAACTGGCGCTCGGCGCGAACCCGACCGTCCTGGAGTGCCTGTGGTCACCCATCGTCGAAAAGGTCACACCCATCGGCGAGGAGCTGCTGGCCGTCCGCACGGCCTTCCTCTCCCGGCACGCGCACCGCACGTTCCTCCGCTACGCCGAGGCCCAGTTCCGCAAGCTGGAAGCCGACTTGCGCAACGGCCGCCCCCCGCGCTGGAAACAGGTCATGCACATGCTGCGCCTCCTGGTGACCGGCACCCACCTCGTCCGCCACGGCGACCTACGCGTGGACGTAGGCGACCTACGCGACCGCCTCCTAGCCGTCCGCCGAGGCGAGGTCCCGTGGGACGAGATCGAAACCTGGCGCACCTCCCTGACTGTCGACCTCGCCGGAGCACTGGACCACAGCCCCCTCCCACCCCCCTTATACACATCTCCGA
>NZ_JABXFD010000611.1 GCF_013372625.1 Actinomadura sp. BRA 177 | reverse complement strand
GTGAGCGTGAGAACTTCCATCGAATCGCGCGGGCCCCACCCGCCACTTGCGAACACGCAAAACCCGCCTACCGGACCAGTGAACCCGCACGTCACAGCCTCATTTCACGACCTTGCCGGGTCCCTGGGTGACCGGCGCCCACGCCGCACGCTCCGGGCGGCCTGGCGCGGGGCCGCGCAGCGGCCTGAGCGCCGCCGCCCCTTGATCTTAGACAGCCCAATTCGGCAACTTCTGACGTGTGCGTAAATCAGTCGCAAGGCCCTCAACTTTCGCTCTAAACTGTTGTGGTGCCCAAGTCCAAGCGTCACCACTTTGTACCCCGTGCCCACCTTGCCCGATTTGGGAAGGATGGTCGAGTAGCTGTACGCTGGCGAGGCAAATCTGGACTGATAGTTTCTGGAGCCCATAATGTTGCCGTCAAGGGCGGCTTCTACGAAACAGAGTCTGGAACCGATCGAGCATCGGTCGAGTTCGAAGATAGACTAGCCAGGCTAGAGGGTTTGGCCGAAAAGGTCATTCGAGACTCAATAAGTAGCGAGCAAGCGCCAGATGCCGACTCTGAAGCACGACTTATACTGGCGACATTGATGGCAGTACAGTTGGCCAGAACTCCGGAATCGCGGGCGCGCTTGCTGTTTTCTCGGTCTGTACTGGATTACGCCGCAGGGCGCGAAGTCGACTTCGCCTTGATGGCCGAGTACCTTGAGAAAATTCATCTCGGATTCACTCCGAGGGAGAATGAAGTTAAAGGCGCGCTCATATATGTCCAAGAGCTAATGGATCGCAATGAAGTTCCAACCAAGACTGATGCCATCATAATTTCTTTGACGGGCATGCGGGAGCCGACAACTGCTCTCCTCAAAAAGAATTGGTCCATGGAAATAGCACGAAAACCGCGCCTCATCACTTCGGACGCACCGGTCGTGCTTTGGCGCAAGCAAGACGCCCGAAACACCTTCAGGGGAATGGGAATCAAGAACGCCGAGGAGATAAGGTTTCCAATCGACGCAGGCCATCAGCTATTGTTGACCCAGGTACTACATTCGCAGTTCTTGGGGGATGGGATCTCCGCGCTGCCGGTAGTGGCTGATCAGAGCGCGGGTCTGGTGGGTTCGGCGGAACAGTGACCAGTGCAGGACGTGGTCGATGGTGGTGGCGGC
>NZ_JABXFD010000530.1 GCF_013372625.1 Actinomadura sp. BRA 177 | reverse complement strand
TTGTTTTTGTGGATGCTGCGGCGACCTCGGAGAGCTGCGCTATCCGCTTCGTCGGCAGCGGCAGATGTGTCTAGGAGACAGGTGAGCCGCCGCGTCACCGGCGCCCGCGTGCCCGATGCCCGCGCGGCCGGCGCCCGGTTCATGGGGACGCCGCCCCGCGCAGCACGTACCCGACGCCGCGGACGGTGTGCACCAGCCGCGGCAGCCCCCCGGCCTCGGTCTTGCGCCGCAGGTACATCACGTACACGTCCAGGGAGTTGGAGGCGGGCTCGAAGTCGAACCCCCACACCGTCTCCAGGATCTGCTCGCGGGTGAGGACCTGGCGGGGGTGGGTCAGGAACATCTCCAGCAGCATGTACTCGGTGCGGGTCAGCTCGACGGGCCGGCCGGCGCGGGTGGTCTCGCGGGTGAGGGTGTCCATGCGCAGGTCGTCGAAGGCCAGCACACCCCCGGCCGGCGCGTCGGCGTCCGCGTCGGCGGCGGCGTTCATGGCGGTGCGGCGCAGCAGGGCGCGGATGCGGGCGAGCAGCTCGTCCAGCTCGAACGGCTTGGCCAGGTAGTCGTCGGCGCCGGCGTCCAGGCCGGTGACGCGGTCGCCGACCATGTCGCGGGCGGTGAGCATCAGCACCGGCATGGTGGCGCCGAGGGCGCGCAGCCGCCGGCAGGTGGTCAGGCCGTCCATGCGGGGCATGAGGACGTCCAGCACGACCAGGTCGGGGGCCTCCTGCTCGACCCGGTCCAGGGCCGTGACGCCGTCGGCGGCGCCCGCGACCCGGTACCCCTCGAACTCCAGGCTGCTGGTCAGCGACTCGCGGACGGCGGGCTCGTCGTCCACGACCAGTATCCGGGCGGGTCCGGCTCCCCGGGTGTCGGGCTCCATGCACTCACCGTAAACAGGCCCGGTGGGCGGCCCGTCCACCGGCCGGTGTTTCTCATGGTTCTCTCAGAATCTTCTGAGGGCCGCTTCACGGCTCGGGCGGCGCCTGCACGGTGACCTCGGCGGTGGCCCGCGCCCACGCGTCCCCGCCCTCCCCGCCGCTCTCGACGGTCACCTCGACCTCGACGGTCGCCTCGACCTCGACGGCGGCCTCGGAGGCGGCCTCGGAGGTGACCTGCTCCCACACCTCCCCGGTCCGGACGACGGTCGCCTTGATCGTGGTG
>NZ_JABXFD010000420.1 GCF_013372625.1 Actinomadura sp. BRA 177 | reverse complement strand
GCGGGGATGGCGGCGGCGAGGGCCGCGGCCAGCACGGCGACGCCGGCGCCGATCAGCAGGCCGACGCGGAAGCCGTTCTCGGAGGCGATCTCGTGCCCGCCGAGGTCGATGGTCATCTCGGCGAGGACGACGCCGACGACGGCCGCGCCGATCGAGGTGCCGAGCGAGCGCATCAGGGTGTTGAAGCCGTTGGCGGCGGCGGTCTCGCTGAGCGGCACTGAGCTCAGGATCAGCGCGGGCATCGCGCCGTAGGCCAGCCCGACCCCGCAGTTGATGATCATCAGGCCGACCATGAGGCCCCAGGCCGCGCCCATCAGCGCCAGCGACGCGGCGTAGCCGGCGGCCACCACCAGGATGCCGATGATGAGGGTGAACTTGGGGCCGCGGACGTTGGTGATCTTCCCGCCCACCGGGGAGACGAGCATCATCACGATGCCGGCGGGCGCCATCCACAGGCCCGCGGCGAGCATCGACTGGCCGAGGCCGTAGCCGGTCGCCTCGGGGTACTGCAGCAGCTGCGGCACGATCAGCATCGAGGCGTACATGCCGACCCCGACGAAGATCGACGCGAGGTTGGTCATCAGCACCCGGGGACGGGCCGTGGTGCGCAGGTCGACGATCGGCTGCCGGGTGCGCAGCTCCCACCAGCCCCAGGCGAGCAGCACCACGACGGAGGCGGCGAACAGGCTGAGCGTGGTGCCGGAGAACCAGCCCCAGTCGGCGCCCTTGGACACCGCGAGCAGCAGGCAGACCAGGCCGATGCCCAGCCCGACGGCGCCGGGCGCGTCGAAGCGCTCGCCCTTGGCGCCCGCCGGGACGTCCGGGATCAGCCGCCAGATCAGCACCGCGATGAGCACGGCCAGGGCGGCCGACCCCCAGAACAGCCAGCGCCAGCTCGCGTACTCGGCGATCGCCGCGGCGATCGGCAGGCCGAGTCCGCCGCCGATGCCCATGGACGCGCTGACCACCGCGATGGACGAGCTGAGCTTGGCCGGTGGCAGCACGTCCCGCAGCAGGGCGATGCCCAGCGGCACCATGCCCATCCCCATGCCCTGCAGGCCGCGTCCGATGATCATGGGGACCACCGAGGACGACAGCGCGCACACCACCGAGCCCGCGATCAGCGGCGCCGCGCAGACCAGCAGCATGGGGCGCTTGCCCACCAGGTCGCCGAGGCGGCCGAAGACCGGCACGCAGACGGCCCCCACCAGCAGCGTGACCGTGATGACCCACGCGCTGTTGGACGGCGAGGTGTGCAGAATCTTGGGCAGGTCCTGGATCAGCGGCGTGACCAGTGTCTGCATGACCGCCGCCGTGATGCCGGCGAGTGCCAGCGTGGCGACCACGCCACCGGATCTGGCGGCGTGCTGAGGGGCGTCCATCAAGGGACTCCTTGGCGTGTCGTCGTATCCGTCCGGTCGTCGGACCGAACCAAGAGTGCACGATACACTCGATATGTATCAGCCACACATTATGTGTGATGCATACCTCCCCGCGACGGCGGGGAGCCCTCTGCGAGGATGGAAGCGGGCCGTCCCCGAAGGTGCGGGCGGCTCCGGCAGGAGGAGGAGCACCGTGGACAGGCCCACACACCAGGTCGAGTACGAGCAGATGCTGCTCAGCCGCCACGAGGTCATGCCGCGCCGGGCCAGGCGGCTGGAACGCAGCGCGTACATCCTGCTCAGCCGCATCCGCCTCCAGGGACCGATGACGATCGGCGAGCTGAGCGACGCCTTCGGCCTGGACGCCTCCACCCTCAACCGGCAGACCGCCGCGGCGATGCGCGCGGACCTCCTGGAGCGCATCCCCGACCCCGCCGGCGGCATCGCCCGCAAGTTCCGCATCACCGCCAAGGGCGCCCAGCTGCTCGACGAGGAACGAACGATCATCACCAACGGCCTCGACAAGGTCATGGCCGACTGGTCGGACGAGGACATCGTCACGTTCGCCGCCTACCTGAGGCGCTTCAACACCGACATCGAACGCCTGAGCGGACGCCCCTGGCCCCGTCCCACCACAGAAGACACAACGACCCGCGTATGACCTGACGGCCGGTCTACGGCGTGCCGGGAAGGCGAATCGTGGCGAGGAGACCGCCGGACGGCCGAGGGGCAAGTTCGAGCGTCCCGTCGTGTGCCCGGACGATGCTCTGCACGATGGCCAGCCCAAGGCCGACGCCCGCATGCTCGTCGGTGCGTATGCGTTGTGTGCCGCGTTGAAATGGCTCAGTAAGGGTCGGTATCAGGTCCGCCGGCACCCGATGGCCGGTGTTCTCGACCCGCAGCACACTCGCGCCGTACTCCGCCCCAGTGTGGACCGTCACGGTGCCGCCGGCCGGAAGGTTGTGGACGATGGCGTTCTGGACGAGGTTCGTCACCACCCGCAGGAGAAGTGCCCCGGAACCGACGGCCTGTGTCGCCTCACCGGTCACCTCAAGCGTGATCTGGCGCTGTTCGGCAAGGGGAAGCAGCGTTTCAGCGGCCTCTTCGGCGATAAGGGATAGGTCAACGGCCTCGCGGGTGAAATTCCTGCGCTCGCCGCGGCTGAGCAGCAGAAGGGCCTCGGTGAGGTCGATCGCCCGCGTGTTGACCACGTGGAGGCGTTCGAGGAGTTCCCCCTGGTCGCGCGCGGGGTCGTTGCGGGCGACGTCCAGGAGTGTCCGCGAGATCGCCAGCGGGGTGCGCAGTTCATGGGAGGCGTTCGCGGCGAACCGCTGCTGTTCGGTGACGTGGGATTCGAGCTGCCCGAGCATGGTGTCGAACACGTCGGCGAGTTCGCGGAATTCGTCCTTCGGGCCTTCCATGCTGATCCGGTGGGACAGCGACCCGTTCGCGGCCATCCGTGCCGCGTCCGCGATCCGGGTGAGCGGTGCGAGCATCCGGCCTGCCAGGATCCACCCTCCCACCAGGCCGAACACCAGCAGGAAGGCCAGTGCCTGGGCCGCGCGGGGGGCGAAGGCGCGCAGCAGATCGGAGCGGTTGGGGACGAACCGCGCGGCAGGCGCCCCATGCCTGCCGCCCCCCGGCCCGGTCATGATCGTGCCGTCGGGTACGTAGCGCAGCAAGAAAACCCAGACCACGGCCAGCAGCAGAGCACCGGCGAGGATAAGGAATCCGGCGTAGCTGATCGTGAGTTTCAGCCGGGCACTGAGCCCCGGGCGCCTATTCACGCGTGTCGATTCGGTAGCCGACACCGGGCACCGTGGCGATGAGCCATGGTTCGCCGAGCCGTTTGCGCAACGCGGACACGGTGATGCGGACGGCATTGGTAAAAGGGTCGGCATTGGCGTCCCAGGCCCGCTCCAGCAGCTCTTCGGCGCTGACAACACCGCCCTCCGCGCCGACAAGAACTTCGAGCACGGCGAACTGCTTGCGGGTGAGCGCGACGTAACGTCCGTCCCGGACAACCTCCCGGCGGAAGGGATCCACCCGGAGGCCCGCGATCTCGCTGACCGGAGGCCGTGAATGAGCGCGCCTCCGATCGAGCGCCCTCAACCGCATGACGAGCTCGCGAAGCTCGAACGGTTTGGTCAGATAGTCGTCGGCACCGAGCTCGAACCCTGAAGCCTTGTCGTCGATCCGGTCGGCAGCGGTGAGCATGAGGATCGGAATGCCGCTACCGGACGCGACAATGCACCGGGCGACCTCATCGCCGGACGGGCCGGGAATGTCACGGTCCAAGACCGCCAGGTCGTAGGAGTTGACGCTGAGCAGCTCCAGGGCGGAGTCGCCGTCACCGGCGATGTCGGCGGCGATCGCCTCCAACCGGAGACCGTCCCGGACGGCTTCGGCCAGGTAGGGCTCGTCCTCCACGATCAGCACACGCATCCCTGAAGCCTACGGAGCGCGACATATCGTCGGCGTATGCACGGCGGCGTCGACCAGGCGAGCCACCAACTGCTCGTAGGACACCCCGGCCGCCGCGAACATTCTCGGCACCTGGGACTCGGCCGTCATCCCCGGCATGGTGTTGACCTCGTTGAGGACGGGCCCCTCCTCGGTGAGGAAGAAGTCGATACGGGCGACACCGGCACACCCGAGCGCGTCGAACATCCGCAGCGCCGCCCCAGTCAGGGCCGCCTGGTCGGCGCCATCGATGTCAGCGGGCACACTGAACCGGGCCGAACCGTCGTACTTCGACCGGGTATCGAACAGGCCGTCGGCATGAATCTCCAACGCCGGCGACGCCCATCGACGGCCATCGGCCTCACGCAGAACGGCCACATCGATCTCCCGCCCCAGGACCACGTCCTCGACCAGGACCCGGTCGTCGAACCCCGCCGCACAGCGCAAAGCGTCACGCAATTCCAAGTCGTCCCGCGCCAGAGCAACACCGAAACTCGACCCCGCCGAGACAGGCTTGACCACCACGTCCCCCTCGAACTCGATATCGGCGTCCCCAACAGCCACCACCCGACCGGGAGCAGTACGGATCCCAACGGCCTCTGCCACAAGCTTGGTCGCCCACTTGTCCATGCCAAGCGCCCCGGCGCGCAACCCCGACCCGACCATCGGCTTATGCACCAGCGCGCACAACGCCGCGAGCGTCCCGTCCTCCCCGCACGGCCCGTGGACAGCGGGAAAGACGACATCGGCACGTTCAATGACACCCAACGCCGCCGCCAACGATCCGAACGCACCACCTCCCCTCCACGTCCCATCACGCTCAATGGTCAACTCATCAACCTCAAATCCACCGGAACGCAGCGCCCCCGAGACCCCCGCGGCAGTGGCCAGGGAGACCTCATGCTCGGCGTTCTCTCCGCCGCCGATCACCACGACCCGCCGTGTCATCCGATGCTCCTCTTAACGCGCGGCCCGATGCCGGTGACGATGGTGTGCGGAATGGTCCCGGCCCAGCGAGCCCAGTCCTGGACGGTCGGGGTGGCGCCCCCGTCCGGTCCGAACAAAGTGGCGGACGTGCCGACCGGGAAGGACTCGGCACCGGTATCGACCACGATCTGGTCCATCGAGACCCGTCCGGCAACCGGAAACCGGCGCCCGCAAATCTCAACCCCAGCCTGGGGCGAGCACTCACGCGGAATCCCATCGGCGTACCCGACAGGCAAAACACTCAGATGGGTGACACGCTCAGTGACATACGTGCCGGCATAACCAACCGCCGTCCCAGCCGGCACTTCCGCCGTATGCACAATCGGCGCGGTAAGCCGAGACGCCCCCTGCATCTCCACAGTCCCGGACGGATCGATACCGACCAGCCCCGCCCCCACCCGCACCATCCCGAAATGCGTCGCCGGATCGGTCAACGCCCCCGACGTGGCCGCAAGATGGGCAATAGGCCGACCAAGTCCCGCCGCCCGAACAACGCGCCGCGCCTCCCGCATCCAACCGACCGCCGACGCATTCGCCGCAGGATCGGCCCAATCGGCCAGCGGAAGATGCCCCATGACACCCACCACGCGAACCCTCCGAGCCTCCTGACCGCGCAAAGCGAGCCCGACCAGTTCATCCCACTGCCCCCGAGGGCAGCCACCACGGGACATCCCGGTATCCACATACAGATGAATGCGCACCCCCACCGGGGCTTGCGCAAGAAGTGCGCCAAGCTCGTCCACCGACCCGACCGCAACATCGACCCTGCTGACCGCCGCCGCCTCAGCATCAATCCCAGAGGGATGCAGCCAGGCAAGAATCGGCACCGCCAACCCCGAAGCCCGCAACAAGGAACCCTCAGCGACACTCGTCGTCCCAAGCCACCCGGCCCCGGCCGCAACAGCGGCCTCAGCAACCGCAACGGCCCCATGCCCATAACCATCGGCTTTGACCACGGCCATAACCACACCGCGTGTCCGCGCCCGAACCCCGACCACATTCGCAGCCACCGCCTCCGGCAACACCTCCAAGGTCGGCGGCCGCGTCACGACCGCATCCTCGGATCCTCAGTCGGATCCGCGTACATCGACGGACAGCCGCCCGGACGCAGTTCGTAATGCCAGGGCTCATTGCCGTAGACCTGGCACAACCCATACGCGGCACCGCACTCGGACAGCCAGGCCGCGGCATCGGGCGGGCCGATGTCGACCGCCTCACCCCGCACATGGGCGGACGTCTCCGGAGTGGCCACCCACCGCAGCGCCTCTTCCCGCGACCCGTACTTGACGACGGCGTCCCGCAACAACCGCCGCTGATACTCAGGCGACCGCCACCCACTGTTGACCCGAAGCCCGACCCCCTCGGCTTCCGCATCCCCCGCCGCCCGACGCAAGGCATCAAGCAGATCCGGGTCAAGCCTCCCCACCGCCGGCCTCTCGACGTCGAACACCGAAACGGCCACCCCATCGGGAATGACACCGTCCCTCTCGTCCAACAGGCCAACTCCGGCCGCCGGCACTGACGCACTGTGATCCATGCCCCCACAAAAGACGCAGGACGGTTGCCGTGACGTATGCGCTTTCCGATAACCCCGCGATACACGAGCCCCCTCAGCACAGGCTCACGCGCCAATACTGGTCAGACCACCCACAAGCGGGGAGAGTAGACAGATGCCCCGCCCCCAAAGGCGAGCCCGTCACACAGACCGGAAGCAAGGGGCACACGCCCGCGCAGCATCGGAGGCGAGATGCACAGCCCCCAAGAACCGCAGCAAGCCTCAAAAGCAAGCGCGGAGCACACCCCGCACGAACCGAGGCAGGCTCACACCCCCAAGAGCAAAGCGGAGCAAGCGACGGCGCGAGAGCCGCCGCACCAACCGAACCCCGCGCGGAGCCGGACGAGGGACACAGCCCCATGGCCGAAACGAAGCAAGCGGTGGCGGGAGACGTACATGGACCGGACCTCGCGCAAGGTGGTGAGCCAGGGGCACAGCCCCAAGAACGAAGCGCAGCGAGCAACGGGAGGAGCCGCGCATCGGCCGGGCCCCGCACCGGTCAGGGTGCGAGCGGCGCAGCCCCAAGAGCGAAGCGGAGCAAGCGACGGCAGGAGAGCCGCCGCACCGACCGGACCCCGCGCGGAGCGGGGCGAGGGGCGCAGCCCCACGGCCGAAACGAAGCAAGCGGTGGCAGGAGACGCACATGGACCGGGCCCCGCGCAAGGTGGGGGCGAGGGGCGCAGCCCTACGGCGAAGCGCAGCGAGCAACGACGGGAGTTGCGCACAACCGAACCCCGTACGAATCGGGGGGCGAGGGCGCAGCCAGAGCGAAGCGGAGCAAGCGACGAGTGGACGAACGCCGGGAGCCCTGCACCGACCGAACCACGCGCAGCTCCGGGAGCGAAGCGCAGCGAGCGGCCCCGCACCGGTCGGGGGCAAGGGGCGCAGCCCCACAAGCGAAGCGAACGGCGGGGGGAGATGCACATGGACCGGACCGCGCGCAAGGCGGGGGGCAAGGGGCGCAGCCCCACAAGCGAAGCGCAGCGAGCGACGGGGGTGTGGGGGCGGAGCCCCTGCATCGGGGGTCCGGGGGTCGCCCCCCGGGTCAACATGACGAAGGAGTGGCGGGGGAAGGAGCCGCCAGGCTCCGACCACACCACTCCCAAACTCCGAGTGGGCGAGGAGGGATTTGAACCCTCACATCCTTTCGGACACACGGACCTGAACCGTGCGCGTCTGCCGTTCCGCCACCCGCCCGTGGGTGCCGTCCCGTTTCCGGGTGCCTGAAAAGGCTAGCACGGTCGGGGTACTGGTTAGGTACTCGGATACTTCTAGCGAACCTTCGCACCGATACGATCGTCTACCAGTGGGGAAGGGAGGTGCCCGTGGGCGTCATTCAGCGCTTCGAGCGACGGCTTGAGGGCATGGTCGAAGGGGCCTTCGCCCGTGCGTTCAAGTCCGAGCTGCAGCCGGTCGAGGTGGCCAGTGCTGTGCAGCGCGAGATGGACGACAGGGCGGCGATCGTGGCGCAGGGCCGCACGCTCGTGCCGAACGACTTCGTCGTGGAGATCTCTCAGCAGGACGGGCAGCGGCTGCAGGTCTACGCGGACAGCCTGAGCCAGGAGCTGGCGAATCTGGCGCGCGAGTACGCGAAGGAGCAGGGGTACTCCTTCGTGGGGCCGGTGCGGGTGCGGTTCGAGAACGCCGGGGATCTCGCCACGGGCATGTTCCGGATCCGGTCGGGGGTGATCCGGGGCTCGACGGTGGAGGGCGGGGAGATCCGCCGGCCGGTGAGCGATGTTCCGCAGGGCGGCCGCGGCGGTGTGTTCGGGGGGCATCCGCGGCTGCTGGTGACGACGGCCGTGGAGGGTTCGGACACGACGCAGCGCACCTATGAGATCAACACCCCCGTCACTCTGCTGGGTCGCGGCACGGACTGCGACCTGCGCCTCGTCGATCCGGGCGTTTCCCGGCACCATGCCGAGATCCGCGTAGAAGGTCCCGAAATCGCTCTCGTGGATCTAGGGTCGACCAACGGCTCGTTCGTGAACGGGCAGCCGATCCGGCGGGTCACGCTGGTGGACGGCTCCCGGGTCACGATGGGCCGGACAACCCTTGTGTTCCGCCGCGATAGGGAGTAACCCCGACTCCGATGTCCCCATTCACCCTCACGCTGATCAAGCTGGCGTTCCTCGCGGTGCTGTGGCTGTTCGTCATCGCGGCCGTCGGCGTGATCAGGGCCGACCTGTTCGGCTCGAAGGCCGCCGCGAAGTCGGCCACGCGCCCGTCCCCGTCCCGGCCCCCCAGGCAGCCGAAGCCGCAGCGGCAGCCGCGCAGCAGCGCCCAGCACGGCGCCCCGACGAAGCTGGTGGTCGTCCAGGGCGAGCGGGCCGGCACCGTCATCGACCTCACGGGGGTGCCCATCACCATCGGACGGGCGAATGACGCCACTCTGGTCGTGACCGACGACTACGCTTCCAGCCGGCATGCCCGAATTTTCGCGCAGGACGGTCAGTGGATCGTGGAAGATCTCGGTTCGACCAATGGCACGTATCTCGGACGCACGAAGGTGAGCCGGCCGATGCCGGTCCCGCCGGGCGTACCGGTCCGTATCGGCAAGACCGTGATCGAGCTGCGCAAATGACTCTGGGAATCCGCTACGCCGCGCGCTCCGACGTCGGCATGCTGCGCGAGGGCAACGAGGACTCGGCGTACGCGGGCGCGCATCTGCTCGCGGTGGCCGATGGCATGGGCGGGCACGTCGGCGGCGAGATCGCGAGCGCGGCGGCCATCGAGGCGCTGCGCGCGCTCGACAAGGACCTGCCGGCGACGGAGCTGCTGGCCGCGCTCGAGCACACGGTCAAGACGGCGAACGACAACCTGCACCGCATCGTGGAGTCGGATCCGGCCCTGCAGGGCATGGGGACGACGCTGACGGCGATGCTGTGGGCGGGCAACCAGGTCGCGCTGGTGCACATCGGGGACTCCCGCGCGTACCTGCTGCGTGACGGCAGCCTGTTCCAGATCACGCACGACCACACGCTGGTCCAGTCGCTGGTGGACGAGGGCCGCATCAGCCCGGACGAGGCGGCGTCGCATCCGCAGCGGTCGCTGCTGCTGCGCGCGCTGGACGGCCGCGGCGAGGTCGATCCGGACCTGTCGCTGCGCGAGGCGAAGACCGGCGACCGGTACCTGCTGTGCTCGGACGGCCTGTCGGGCGTCGTCACCGCGGAGACGATCTTCCAGGTGCTGACGGACGTGGACGATCCGGAGCAGGCCGTCCGGCAGCTGATCGATCTGGCGAACCGGGGCGGCGGCCCCGACAACATCACCTGCGTGGTCGCCGACGTGGTCGACCTGGAGCGGCAGCCGCCGACGGGCGGCCCGGGGCACGCGGTGGGCGCGGCGGCGAACGCGGCGCCGCCGGAGCCGCCGGGCGGCGGGCCGGGCGCGAACACGACGGTGGCCGACACCCCGGCCGGACGGGCGGCGCAGCTGCGCGACACGCGTCCGCAGCCGCCCGTGGCGGTGGACGAGCGTCCGCCGCCGCCGGCGCCGATGGCGGACCCGATGGGCGGCCCGCCCGCACCGATGCAGGCGCCGATGGAGCGGCCGAAGCGCGGCGGCGCCCGCCGCTGGACGTGGCTGGTCGTCGTCGCCGGCGTGGTCGTGGTCGGGGTGGTGGCGGGCGGTTTCGTGCTGCTGCAGAACGTCCGGAACGGCTACTACATCGGGGCGGAGAACGGCAACGCCGTCCTGTTCCGGGGGACGCCGCAGAAGGTGCCGGGCATCGACCTGTCCCGCAAGGCCGACGCGAAGGACCTGCAGCCGATCAAGGTCGCGGACCTGCCGCAGGACCTGCAGCAGCAGGTCAAGGGCACCTACACGGTGGACGGCCCGAAGGCGTGGGGCACGCTGGTGGAGCGCGTCTGCAAGTACTCCCTCGTCGACCAGTCCGGCAAGGTCGGCGTCGTGCGCGGCCGCGACCAGCAGGACTGCCAGGAGGTCAAGGTCCAGGCCAGCGACATCCAGCTCGCGCAACTGCCCACGTCGGACGCGTCGAAGGTCCGCAAGGGCGAGTTCGCGTTCATCGGACGGGACGCCGCGACCACCGGCCTGAACGGCCTGAAGTCGCGCCGCGACGCGTGCGCGGGCAACAAGCCGGACAAGCCCGCGGACTGTCCCACCAACGGCGGGAGCTCGTAGATGCAGTCGCTCGGGGAGCAGATCAGGGCACGCCTGCCGTACCAGCAGCGCAACGCGGCATCGCTGGCCCTGCTGGTCTTCGCGATGGTGCTGACGCTGTCGGCGTTCGCGGAGGTCGGGCTGGCCCGTGACGGCAGCCTGCCCGCCGGGCTGTTCGTGTACGGCGGCGGCCTCGCGGTGCTGGCGCTCATCGCCTACTTCGTGCAGTCGAAGTTCACCCCGTACGCCGACCCGCTGCTGCTGCCGCTCGCGGTGGCGCTGAACGGGCTCGGCCTGACGATGATCTACCGGCTGGACCTGGACACCAGCGCCGACCGCAAGGCGGCCGCCGCGGCGGGCAAGAAGCTGCTGGAGGACGCGGCGAGGGCGCCCGGCCAGCTGATCTGGACGTTCGTCGGCATCACACTGTTCGTCGTCGCCGTCCTGATCATGCGCGACACCGACAAGACGGACGCCCGGCTGTCGTTCACCCCGAAGACGGCGCAGCGCTACACCTACCTGATCGGCCTGTCGGCGATCATCATGCTGATCCTGCCGATCGTGCCGGGCATCGGCGCGGAGATCAACGGCGCCCGCGTGTGGATCAACATCGCGGGCTTCTCGGTGCAACCGGGCGAGTTCGCGAAGCTGCTGCTGGTCGTGTTCTTCGCCGGCTATCTGGTGAACAAGCGGCAGGCGATGTCGCTGATCGGCAAGAAGGTCGGCCCGTTCAGCCTGCCGCGCGGCCGCGACCTCGGCCCGATCATGGTGATCTGGTTCTTCTGCCTGGGCGTGCTGTTCCTGCAAAAGGACCTCGGTACCGCGCTGCTGTTCTTCGGCCTGTTCGTGTCGATGCTGTACATCGCGACGCAGCGGGTCTCCTGGGTGATGATCGGCGTCGGGCTGCTCGCGGTGGGCGTGTTCGTCGCGACGCTGCTGCCGTTCATGGGCCACGTGAACCAGCGCATCGACATCTGGCAGAACCCGAAGCCGTACTTCGACGGCGGCTGCCTGATGGAGAGCGGCAAGGTCATCCCCGTCAACCCCAACACCGACATCTACAAGAAGTACGACAAGCCGGGCGTCATCTCGCCCGGTTTCACCGCCTGCGCCAACCTGGGCGGCGAGTACTCCGACAGTGCGCAGCTGATGAAGGGGCTGTACGCGCTCGGCGAGGGCGGCGTGCTCGGCACCGGGCTCGGGCAGGGCGAGCCGTGGCGGACGCCGCTGTCGTTCAGCGACTTCATCTTCGACTCGCTGGGCGAGGAGCTCGGGCTGACCGGGCTGATGGCGATCCTGCTGATGTACGCGCTGATCGTGCAACGCGGGATGAAGACGGCGGTGGCGGCGCGAGATCCGTTCCTGAAGCTGTTCGCGGGCGGTGTGTCGTTCGTGCTGGCGCTCCAGGTCTTCGTGATCGTCGGCGGCGTCACCCGGCTCATCCCGCTCACCGGTCTCACGACGCCGTTCCTGTCGCAGGGCGGTTCGTCGCTGATGGCCAACTGGATCCTGATCGCGATCCTGGTGCGGATGAGCCATGACGCGCGCAAGCCCGCCCCGCAGGCGATCCAGGACGAGGGCATGACCCAGATCGTGAGCACGAGGTGACTTCCCCCCGATGAACATGGACAAGCCGGTCCGGCGGGTGGCGATCTTCGCGCTGCTGCTCTTCTTCGGGCTGATGGCGCAGATCAACTACGTCCAGGGCAGCCAGGCCGAGAGCCTGCGCGACGACTCGAACAACACCCGCAAGTTCGCGGACGTGTTCAACCACCCGCGGGGGCAGATCTCCGCGGGCGGCGAGGTGCTGGTGACGTCCAAGGAGACCGGGAAGGACAACCCGAAGTACGGCCGGTCCTACAAGGACGGGCCGATCTTCGCCCCGATCACCGGGTACTTCAACGGCGGCGGCACGCAGATCGAGTACGCCTACAACTCGCTGCTGTCCGGCAAGGACAAGCGGATCACGCAGCAGCACTGGTTCGACGTGTTCATCGGCAAGAAGGCCGACGGCGCGAACATCGAGCTGACGATCGACCCGGCCGCGCAGCGCACCGCGTACGCGCAGCTGAAGTCGCGGACGGCGCCGGGCCGGCGCGGCGGCGCCGTGGTGATCGACGTGGAGACGGGCGCGGTGAAGGTGGCCGCGTCGTGGCCGTCGTTCGACCCGAACGAGGTGGCGCCGCAGACCGGCACGAAGGGCGCGAAGCGCCTGGAGGAGCTGGACAAGGGCAACGGCGTCGTCAAGCCGCTGGTGGACAACGCGCTGAGCCAGACGTTCCCGCCCGGCTCGTCCTTCAAGGCGGTCGTGTCGGCGCTGGCGATGAAGAACCTCGGCGCCAGTAGCTCGACGACCGTCGACACCGGGCAGCTGATCCTGCCGGAGTCGGGCCGTCCGCTGCCGAACTCGCACGACAGCGGCAGCTGCGGCGGGTCGGCCTCGCTGCGCGGCGCGTTCGCCGAGTCCTGCAACACGACGTTTGCGAAGATGGCGCTGAACATGGGCATCCAGAAGCTGCACGACGGCGCCGGGGAGTTCGGGTTCAACAAGCGGGTGCAGCTGGAGCCGGACTTCTACTCGGCGGAGAGCGACGTCCCGGTGTCCTTCGTCGACGCGAACGGCAAGGAGACCCCGACCGGCCAGGACGGGACGGCCCGGTCCGGCATCGGCCAGGAGAACGTGCGCGCCACGCCGCTGCAGATGGCGATGGTCGCGTCCGCGATCGCCCACGACGGCAAGATCATGAGCCCGTACGTGGTGCAGAAGGTCCGGGCGAAGGACCAGAGCGAGCTGTACAGCGCCTCGCCGAAGGAGTTCGCGGAGCCGATGACCGGCGACCAGGCCGGGCAGCTGGAGGACATGATGCGCGCGGTGGTCGCCGAGGGCACCGCGAAGAACCTGCAGGGCATGCGGATCGCCGGTAAGACCGGTACCGCCGAGCAGGGTCCCGGCAACCCGAACGCCAACTGGTTCGTCGGGTTCAGCCCGGCGGACAAGCCGCGCTACGCGTTCGCGGTGATGACCGAGGCCCCGGGCTCCGGGGCCGGCAACGCGGGCCCGATCGCCGGGGCGATCATGGCGAAGGTACTGCAGAAGTGACTCCGGGCCTCGTCCTGAACGACCGGTACCGGCTGCTGGAGCGGCTGGCGATCGGCGGGATGGGCGAGGTCTGGCGCGCGGTGGACGCGGTGTCCGGCCGGCCGGTCGCGGTGAAGCTGCTGCGCCGCGAGCTCGGCTCGGACATGCGGGCGCGCGGGCGGTTCGAGTCGGAGGCGCGGTTCGCGGCGGAGCTGCGGCATCCCGGGATCGCGCGGGCGTTCGACTACGGCGAGCACGGCGGCCGGTCGTTCCTGGTGATGGAGCTGGTGCCGGGCGAGCCGCTGGACGAGATCCTGGCGCGCGACGGCGGGCTGCCGCTGGAGGCCGTCCTCGACCTGCTGGTGCAGGCGGGACGGGCGCTGACCGTCGCGCACGAGGCCGGCATCGTGCACCGGGACGTCAAGCCGGCGAACCTGATGGTGTCCCCGAACGGCACCCTGAAGATCACCGACTTCGGGATCGCCCGGCGGCTGGCGGCGGCGTCGCAGACCCAGACCGGGATGGTCATGGGGACGGCGCACTACATCTCGCCGGAGCAGGCGCAGGGCAAGGAGCTGTCGCCGAAGGCGGACCTGTACTCGCTGGGCGTGGTGGCCTACGAGTGCCTGACGGGCGCGCCGCCGTTCGACGGGTCGACGCCGGTGGAGGTCGCGCTCCAGCACGTCCGGGTGCCGCCCGCGGAGCTGCCGCGCCGGGTGCCGATGGCGGCCCGCGAGCTGGTCATGGAGATGCTGGCGAAGGATCCGCTGAACCGTCCGGCGGACGCGGGGACGGTCGCGGCGCGGGCGCTGGGGATCCGCGCGTCGCCCCTGTCTCTTATCCACATCTTACGCTGCCGACGAAGACGAGAATGTAAGACACCGGGGTCCG
>NZ_JABXFD010000082.1 GCF_013372625.1 Actinomadura sp. BRA 177 | reverse complement strand
CGGCCTCTACCATGACGGCAGCAGCCGCCCAATCTTCTTGCGTCACAACTCGAAGATCATCGGGCGGCTGTCCTACGTTACGACCGATGCCTGCCGCTCAGGTCACGTTCTACGACTGCCGTACTAGGCTTCGCCCTCATGACCACCCGCGACTCCCTAGCCTCCTGACCCTTCCGAGGGAAGTGGTAGGACATATTGCTGGGCCAGCCCGGCCAGATGCAGCGGCAGAGGCAGGCTCAGTGCCTCCGGATAGTCCGCGGGCTGGCGCAGATGGTGCACGGCGAGCGCCAGAGCCTCCGGAACATCGCCGTCGGACTCGTGGCAGCCGAGCACCGCGAGTTCTACCAGGCTCGGATTCCAGGCCGGCTTGTCGGTGTCCACGGTCAGTTCTCCGGCTCGCGGGCCCTGGGTGAGCCGTCGCCCGCCGAGCTTGTCCGCCACGACCGCCGAGCTTTGGAACTGCACGGGCTTCGGAGTGGTACTCCAGAAAACCCGGCCGCCGCCATGCTGAGGCACCCACAAATGGGACGGGAGGCCGTTGGGACCGTCATCGCGGTTGACACCCCACCACTGCGCGGTCTCCCGGTCCCGGCCGTTGCGGACGCGCACGAGCCGCAGGTCCGGGTCAAGCCGGCGAGCCGGAGCGTGCCCGGTGCGGATGCGGTCGGCCTCGAGCCTTCCGTCCTGCAGCCAGGTCCAATGGGAGCGAGCGTTCTGCGCCTGTGCGAGCAACATGGTCGGCACGCCACGCAGCGAACGTTGCACCTTCTGCAGCCATTCTTCGGTGGCCCTCCGCTGCTCGTCCATGCTCTTCCGCCTGCGCGGCCGCCGAACGGGACCGTCGTTCTCGTCCGCCACGTCCGGCGCCGCGGACGACACGTCGGCATACTCGGTGAGCCGCAGAAGCATGGCTGGATAGGAGATCCAGTCGCCGGCGCCGGCGTCCGCCGCGGCGTCCCACCCCTGGACGCGGGCGGTGCCGTCCTCAGGACCCGGCGTCACGAGCACCGCGACAGGGACGTACCCCGACCAGCGGGTGCGGCTCTTCTGATTCCTCCTGACCATCCAGATCGCCGCGTACCGCATTTCGGCGGGCACTCCTGTGTCGGGGCTCGGCCGCGTGTGGTAGCGGGCGCCGAGCTGACGCAGTGCGTCGTCCCAGGCCATCAGGGCGCGATGCCCGGCGTTGCCGACCGTGTTGTAGCCCTTCACCTTTTTGGGCACCGCGAGGAACTGGGTGAGCACACCGGCCTTGGCGAATCCCAGCCGCAGTGCGAACTTGGGGTCGTGGTGCGGGGTCGCGAAGTCGGCGGCTCGGTCCAGCTCGACCAGTGCGATCGACGGGACGGCACCGGGACGGTCCGCCGCGAGGAACGCGGCCGCCTCGTCCCGCCGGGTCGCGATCGCGGTCGTCACCGTCGCCCTGGTGGGGCGCGCACCGTCCATTATCGGCAGGTCGGTACCGAGTCCGCCGGTCAGCTTCATGCAGCGCAGCCGCACGGTGAGTTCCGGAGTCACCCATTCCAGGACGGCCGGAGTGCCGGGCACGGCGTCCCGGAACTTCGCGTCGGTGGGGTGGTCCGCGTCCACCAGCCCGAGGTGAGTCGTCAGCGCATCGATCGCGGTGTCCCGCATTTCCGGCGTCTGCCAGAGCAGGCGTGCTTCCAGGACCGGCCGCCCGTCGGCGGGTGTGGCGGCATCGAGACAGGTCATCGCGTAGGCGGTGGCCTTGCGCGTGCGTTGGTCCCGGTGCGTCCCCTTGGGAGCGGACGGCGCCGAAGATCCCAGGCGCGTGCGAACACGCTCCGGAACGGGCCGCAACTCGGCCGGCATGGCCGCCTGCGCCCACTCCATGATCTGCGAGCGCTGGTCCGACATGAGGCCTGCGCCGACCCCGTGCGTGCCCATGGCCGTGCTATGGACGACGGCAGCCCTCATGTCGTCGATCAGCCACTTCTCCGGGGAGGCCAGGATCTCTTCGGTGTCCGGGAACGGCTCCGCCAGCGAGATCTTGCGGAGTATCCCGGTGGGGCCGCCGCCGGCCCAGCCGGTCGTCCAGGCCCCGGCTTCCCTGTCCCATCGGCGTTCCAGATGCGCGACGGCGAACCGGTCGGAGACCGGCGCGCCGCGCAGCCACGGCACGCGGGGGCGCAGCAGCACTGTCGACTTCCGGCCCCGGGCCAGGTGCAGCCGTCCGGTCCTGGCGCCGACCCGGGTGGCCCACCGCCGGATTCCGATGTGCAGATGAATGCGGGGAAGCCCGTCGAATGGAACGGTATGCAGCGTGATGTTCAGGACGACCGAGTACCACCAGGTCCGTCCCCGCGTCTCGAACGGCAGCGGTTCTGACACCAATTCGGCCCCCTGATCTTTGGGGCCGCGCGGCACCGCGTGGAAACGCAGCCGGCCGCCGCCGAAGTCGAAGGGCTCCAGCGCGAGCACCCGGCGGGCGACCTGGTCGGTGGTCAGCGGGTACATATGGTCGAGTGGCGCCGCTGTGCCGCCGTCGGTGACCGGGCAGCGCAGGAGCTCCAGTTCGGCGGGACGCCACGACGGCGGCGCTTCGTTCAGTAGGTTCCGGGCGTCGCGCAGGAGTTCGCGGTACTCAGGGGACGTGGCCATGTCGGGGCGCAGGTCGCCCAGCCAGGTGTCGCGGAGCGCCCGGAACGTGGATTCGGGGAGTGGGGCGGTGCCTTCTGGGACGAGAAGCCAGTACCCGGTTTCGCCCCGTCCGGAGAACGGGCGTCCCAGGACGAGGTGATCGGGGGCGAGGGTCTGCAGCACCTGGTCCATCCGATAGGTGGGGACGGTGCGGTACGGCTCCGCGGCATCGGGGCGGCCGGTGTTGCACAGGTCGAGCATCACGTCCCACCACTGCTCTGGGAAGGGCAGCGCGCGGTAGCGCGCCGTGAGGGACGCATCGGGGGAGGCGGGCAGCCATGCGGCGGCCTGAACGCGGTCGTAAACAGGCATGATGAGGCTCCGTCAAGTCCGGTGGGTGATGTTGCACAGCGCGTCGTACAGCGGCTCGTAGAGCAGGCGAGCCAGGGCCGGATCGGCGGAGTCGGCGAACCACGCCGGGTCGGCGGCCGGATCGAAGTAGGGGGTGAGAACGTCGCGCAGCCCCGCGAGGAGGCCGTCCCGCGCGGGTGCGGGACCAGATCGCCTGCCGGGCGCGAGTGCGGCGGCGGTCTTCGGCGCGAACTTGGCGTCGACGAAGACGACGCGGGCCGGGACACCGCCGCGAACGAGCCGCCCGATGACCTGCCACATGGTCACGAGCTGGTCCCATGCGAAGCAGCGCTTCTCCCAATCGGAGAGCCGCGAGTAGACGTACCGGCGTGACAGCAATCGCCGCCACTCCTGTCTGGCCTCGTACCGGAAGTCGAGCCCGGCCCGGTTCAGTCCCGCCGCCTTGCCGACGAGCTCGGTGAACGTCGCGGGCCCGGCCCGGTCGTCCGCTCTGGCCTGGTCGCGGACGAATCGCGCCGTCCAGTCGTTGATGGCGAACACCGCGAGGGACAGGTCGTCGGGGCGGGGATGCGGCCGGGCGAGGAATAGCGCGGTGCCGAACGCGGCATTGCGCTGGGCGTTCAGGATGTTGTGCCCCCGCTCGACGGCCATCAGCGGGGTGACGAGGACCTCCGCGTTCGGGTCTTCGGCGAAGGTCGCCAGGTCGCCGCGGCGAAGTACGCCGACGGGCCCGTCTTGGTCCGCGGGCGCCGCGGTAATGGGCGTGGCAGCGTCGAGGTCCGAGTCGTCGGCCGCGAGGACGCGCACGCGGCCGTACCACCGTTCCATGGCATGTAGCTCGGCCGCGACCGCGCCGGCCTCCTTGTAGCTGCCGACGAGTAGGATCGCGCGGCGGCGGGTGTCGTCCTCGACGAGCATGAGTTCCTGGGCGAGCGGGCTGGCGGATCCGGCCCGGCCGGGGCCGCCGAGCCGGGCGGCCAGGGCGCGCGCCGCGGTGGGACGGGCCTTCGGCGGCGTCCCGGACAAGCTCATCGCGTGGCCTTCGCCGTCGTAGAGGAAACGGGTGGAGAACGTGGTACGGCGGACGGCCGCCAGCGCGCGCTCCGACGGCTTCAGGACCACGCTGACCGGTGCGGTCACGTGCGCGCGTGTGGACGCGCCGGACCAGCTCGTGCCGGACATGAGGACCACATGGGGCCCGGGCCGCCCGGTGCCGGGGCCGCCGCCGAGCTGGGGGAGCGCGAGCAGGAGTTCGCGGCCGACGCCCGCGCATCGGAAGAACCGCAGGGTTCCGCTGTGCCGCCCGTCCTCGTCCCGTTCCCGCTCGTCTGGCAGGTACTGGAAGCCGAGGACGTTGCCCATCGGCGACTCGGGAATGACCGGTGCGTAGTCGAGCGGGGGCCTGCGGGCCAGCTCGTTGCCCGTGTTGTCGAGCCGCAGGGCCGCCTCGACCTGCGGCCACAGGAAGGTGAGCCGGTCGAGCCGGTGGTTGAGCGCGGACAGCAGGAGCATGAACTCCAGCCGCCGGGACGTCGTCTCCACCCAGTCCCCGTCGCCGACTGGCGCGGGCGTGTCGTCCAGCAGTCGTTCCAGGAACGTCCTGGTGCGGGCGCGGGTCTCCTTCATCGAGTCGCTGTGCAGGAGGTCTCGGGCCAGGTCGATCATGCCGTCGGTCGCGGTCCCGTAGGGGCCGCGCCGCCCGAGTGGATCGTCGCGGAACGCATCGAACAGTTCGGTCAGCTCGCGCCGCCGGGCATCGGCAACGGCCGTGACCGGCTCGGGTTCGACCACGTCGTTCTCATACGCCTCGAACAGCGCGTGTTCGTCGGGGACGCCGTAGGTCTCCTCCGGCGCCGTCCGCTTCTGGAACCAATCGGCCAGCAGCTTCTCCTGGAGCGTCCACGGGCTGAAGTAATCCATGTCGGCCCACTGCCGCAGTTCCTCGTCGGCGATCAGCGTCCGGTACAGGACGTCGGTGGCGGTGCTCACCACGCCGAGCGCCGAGTTCCACCGGTTGATCTCGACGTCGGTGAGCGGGAGCCTCGCCCGCCGTGACAGCTCCTCGATCTTGTGGGTGTGCAACTGGTCGAGCCACGAGTCCGGTCCCGGCTGGACGAGCGTCGCGGACGGGGCGAAGATCTGGTCGAGTCGCATCTGCACCGCGTCCGCCTCGTCCACGAACACGATGTCGCTCTGGAGGCAGGCGAGTTCGAGTTGGCGCAGCCGCTCGTCGTTGAGATGCCGCGGCACCGCGCTCTGCACGAGGCTCGCCGGGTTGGCGATCCACACGAGCGCCTCGACCTGTCCCCGTGCGCTCTGATGGCGGGGGCAGGCGCCCCACAGCGGGCACCCATGGGCCTTGCCGAGCTCCTCGCTGGGGACGCGGGGAGATTCCGGCTCGGGCACGCGTGCACGGAACCGCCTCGGCAGGGCATCCTCGGCTTCCTCTTCGGCACCTGGCTCCTCCGGGCGGAGCGAGACGCATGGCGCGTCGGCGTAGCGCAGTGGCCGGCTCGCTTCGGTACCGCGGAGGGCGTCCACCACGCAGACGGTGCTCATCTGGTCGAACCTCTCGTCGTGATGTTCGAGCAGGGAGCCCTGCCCCTGCGAGGCGAGCCGCCGATGCAGCCGCTGGACGTGGTTCTCCCGGGTGCTCGCGCCGAGCACCGGGACGGCGGGCACGCCGATCCCGGCCAGCAGCGCGCTGAGCCGCAGTTGCTCCGCCACGTCACCGACGACGAGAGTGGTGCGCAGCGGCTTGGCCAGCCGCGCCGCCCAGACCGCCACCAGGATCATCAGCGTGCTCTTGCCCGCCCCGACCATGCCGGCCATGTGCACGAGGCCGTCGAGGCGGAACCGCTCCCGTTCTGTGAACGACTTTCCGTCGTCGTCGCGCAACGCGATGTGCACTTCCGAAAGGCGGCTCTCCCAGTGGCCCGGCTTTTCGACGTCTTCGTCGCGTTCACGGGCGTCCATCCACCGCGCCGTTTCGAGCAGGTCGCCTCGGGCGACGGTGAGGGGAGAGCCGTCCCCGTGCCGGCTCGCCGCCAGGTCGTGTCCGGTCGGGCGCGGCCGGACGAGTTCGGCGGGAACCGTGACCGAGGCCATCCGCCGCCGCTCGACGAAGCTGCTGCGTCCGGCCGGGGCGAGCTTGAATTTCTCGGAGGCGAATGGGGGCAGAGCGTTCAGCGCGGCGTCATAGACGGTGAACCTGTCGTCGGCGACCGTCAGGCTCAGCCTGCGAGGCTGCTCCTTGGGCGGCACCTCATAGGCGCGGAGCCTCTCGGGGAAACGTCGGTAGGTCTCCAATGCCTGGACCCACGTGCGGTGACGCCGCAGCGTCCAGAGCAGGTGCCTGCCGGAGGCGAGGGCCGTTTCGTCCTGCTCCGTCACCGCGAAGCCCATGGCGCGGGCGAAGGGGTAACCGCCGAGCAGCGTGTACGCGCCTTCACCCGCCTCGCCGGGAGCCACCGTCTCCAGCAGTCGCAGTGCGAGCTCGACCTGGCAGAACAGGGACGGCCTGGTCTCCTGCAGTTCGAGCGGCAGTGCGCTCCAGTGGCGTCCCAGATCCGCGGCGATACCCCGGTACCAGGTGGTCCGATCACGCATGCCGGTCTCCTTCGGGCGTTCGGTGACGGCGCAGCAGTTCGGCAGCGAGTCGGACCAGGTCGTCGTCGGTGAGCAACCGGACGGCCCGGGCCCCGGCCGGCCGGTTGCGCTCGAACGCGGCGACGTACCCGGGGCGATCGGCGACGCGATGCCGTGGCACCACCCAGAACGCCTCGTCATAGGGCGGTGTCGGACGGACGGGACGGGCCGCCAGCCCCAGCAGCCGCGGACTGGCCCAGTCCTTCACGTCCACCGCCCACACCATCCCGGACGGGAAGGTGACGTGCAGGTCGTAACTGTCGAATCCCGGCCACATCCGTACGGTCAGGCCGAGTTCGATGAGCGCACGCGCCAGGTCCATCTCGGCCCGGCCGGGGCCGGTGACGAACTGGCGGAGTGGCCGCCGCAGCTGGAGGACTTCACCGATCTCCTCCGGGTACAGCAGCCGGCCGACCGGCGGCGGCCCCTGGCGGCGGCAGCGGTCCCGCTCACACCACCACGTCCCATCACGGGTTGGTGTGAGCAGAGTGCGGCACCGGCCGCAGGTCGCGTAGGCACCGTCGTGCAGGTAGCTTGCCGGCACCGGTTGGTAGATCCAGCCGATGAGGTCGCGCACCGGCTGCATCAGCAGGTCAGCGGCCACCTCGAACGCCTCGGCGGACGTGAGCACGGGCCGGTCGACCAACAGTTCCCGGAATGCGCTGTAACTCTGCTCCTCGCCGTACTCCTGGCATATGCGCAGGGCCGTGTGGATCACCTCCCGGTCGAGGTGCTCCCCGGCCGTGTCGGGGCCGCGCTTCGCCCATTCGTGACACAGCTCCGTCGGCCGGGCCGAATCGCCGTCAAGGAGCCGGTCGTCCGGCCCGACCGTGTCGTCGGGGAGGTCGAGCGGCCAGTCCGACAGCGGCCGGTTCGCGCACCAGTCGAGCAACTGAGCGAGGCTTTGCGGTGGGTCGGCCCCGCGCAGCAGGCAGGTGAGCACGGTCCGGTCCAGCGCGCGCTGCGCCTCGGCCGGGTACGGCATCGCGAACGCGTCGAGGTCGGTCATCTCCTCCAGGTCGATGAGGCCCTTGGTGAGCGTGTGCAGCAGGACGACGCCGTCATGCGGGGCCCAGCCGGTGGGCTCCGGGCTGTTCGTGGTCATGTTCGATTTCCGTTCGTTCGGGTTCGCCCGGCCTCGCACCAGGCGAGCGCCTCGCAGCTCGTGCAGTGGCCCCCAGGGGACGGGGCGTAGGTCTCGTCCGACGCCCAGGGCTCGGCGAGCCGGGCCACGACGGTCCGCGCTTGGGCCAGCGTCGGCTCGTCGAACGGGTCGATGACCTCGCAGGCCGCCCCGTGCTCGTAGAGGACCTCCAGCTCGATGCGCGATCGTCGGGGGTCACCGCCCAGGACGCCAGCCGCCATCAGGACGACCGCGAGGGCGAGCTGCGGATAGTTCTCCAGCAGCGGCCGGCCCTCCCACAGCGGAGCGGCGGACGTCTTGGTCTCCCGCCACACCCAGCCCCCGGCATCGCTGTAGAGAAGGTCGGGATCGGCGATGACGACGGCGTCGGCCACCGGGTCGTAGGCGGTAAGCCTCGGCTGGGCCCGGACCTGCTCCCCGGCCGGCAATCCGTCCAGCGGGCAGACGCCGCGATGTTGCGCCAGCATCCGCAGCGCCGGACCCGTCTCGCCTTCGGCGAGCCCGGGCAGCGCCGTCGGCGGCGGCAGATCGCGGCAGCCGCGCCCGGTGCGCTGCCCGCCATGTCGTTCGTTGAGGACGGCGTCCACGGCCCTGCCGCGGCGGATCGCAAGGTTCTCCGGTTGGCGCGTCTTGAGGTGGAGCACGCGCGTAAGGTGAAACCTGGCCGGGCAATCGTCATGAACCCGGAGATCCGCGGCCGAGACACTCCGCCTTCTCCGCGGCCGGGACGGTGCCGGAACCTCCAGCAGGCCGGGCGCGCGCGTCGGCTGCGCGCAGCCGGCCAGGCACTCGCAGTTCACACAGTCGGAACCGGCGTTGAGTTCCGTGCGTCCGATCAGACGCCTCAGCACCGGCTGCGCCAGCGACTCGTACCGCCGGGAGACCTCGTGCGCATCCCAATCGGCGAGCACTCGTACCTCGCCGTCCCCGCATCCGACCGCGATCACCCTGATTCGGGCGGGAGCGGCCGCATGCCCGCCGACCTCCTGGTACGGACGGCCGAAGCCGGACTTGGCCGCGACGCCGGACAGTGCCACGGACGCCGCGGCGGCGATCTCCGCGGGAGCACGATCTTCCTTGACCGAGTTCACAGATGGCAGCCACAGTTCCCGTACACCGCCGTCCGCGGAGACGTAGCGGCGCCCCCACGCGGTGCGCTCGTATCGGCGCGCCCCCCGGGCGTCGGCCGCGGCGAGCTTGCTGATCGCCACCCACTCGTCCCGCACAGGGAAGGTGGCGGGATGGCCCGCCGCCCGGCGGGACTCCTCCTCGGCCGTGCGTGCCGCCAGGTAGTTCGTCACGGCGGTCTCCGCCCAGGCCCGGTGGGACGGGTGGCAGTTCCGGAACGTCCAGGGCTCCGCGAGCGCCGCGCCGACTTCTTTCTTCCTGTGCTCGATGAGATCGAGCACGTCCATCACCGGCTTGAGCGCGAAGTCGACGACCGGCTTGCGGCGCACGCGGTCCGGATCGACCACCAGCGGCCGAGCACGGACCGACCGTCCGTGCGGGCAGCCGCGCGGCTCGTCCCGAAGCAGCGGCAACCCGACCCGGACGAGCCCGGCATCACCCTCGGTGCCCGGAGGTAGCTCGCTCACGCCCGCTCCTCTGTCAACTGTGAACTTAGTTAAGTCGTGTGTACGTCGCCTAGTGTGCCACACTGCTTACCGAGATCGGGATGGAAATCGACAAGGCCACGTCACGGGGAGAAGACATGGAGCCGAACGATCTGCTCCAGGGCAGGTTCCGGGTGGAAGAGTTCCTCAGCAGCGGAGGCATGGGCGAGGTTTGGACCGCGCGGGAGGAGAAGACCGGCCGCCTGGTCGCGGTCAAGATCCTCCGTTCCCCGCGCGTGAGCGCGGGACGGCGGTCCAGGGGACGCAACAAGCATGTGCAGATGCTGGAGGACCGATTCGAACGCGAATGCAGTCTGCTCCAGCGGTTCAGGCATCACCGGATTCCGCGCCTGCTGTCGCGAGGCAACGATGGTCTCGACCCCTACCTGGTCATGGAGCACGTGGACGGCGTCCACATGGACGAGTTCCGTCGGCGGCACACGCTGTCTCCCCGGGCCGTCGCCGCACTCATGACACAGCTCCTGGAACCGATCGCCTATGCGCACGCCAACGGCGTCGTCCACCGGGATATCAAGCCGCACAACGCGATCGTGGCCAAGGACGGCAACGTCTACCTGATCGACTTCGGTATCGCCTTCCTCACCGACCCGGACGCGACCCGCTATACCGAGGACGGCCACACGCCCGGAAGCCTCGGCTACCGAGCCCCCGAACTGATCAGGTCGAGCGACCCCGTCACCTTCGCGGCCGACCTCTACGGCGCCGGAGGCGTCATGTTCCTGCTCCTCACCGGACGGCCTCCGTTCCTCGAACGGTCCGACCGCAGCTACGACGATCAGCACCTCTACGACCCGCCGCCGCGCGTCAGCGAATTCGTCGACCACGTGGACCCCGCCATCGACGCGATCGTGGATCGGATGCTGGCGAAGGCCCCAGAGTCCCGCCCGACGGCCGAGGAGGTCATCGCGGTACTGGCGCCGCATCTGCCGCAGCCCGGAGACGCGGCCCCCAACCCCGCGCTCGACCCGGACCCGACGCTGCCCTTCCGCAGCCCGGACGGCCGTGAACGTCCCGCCGAGACGGAGCGGGCACCCCGCCGCGGCCGGGGACGGCGCCGTCCGGAAGTGGATCGCCCGAGCCGCGACGAATACGACGATCTCATTGCTCAGGCCGCCGACGAGATCGAGGCGGGCGAACCAGGTCCGGCTACCGAGCGGCTGGACGCGACGCTGGAGGAGGCCCGGCGCGCCTGGGGGATCAGCTACCTGCCCATCGCGCGGGCGTGCCTGCGCTGCGGGGACGCGGCCCGCCTCGAAGGCATCATCGCGCGCGCCAGGGCCCGCTACCGGGACGCCGAGCGGCAGGCGGCCGGCAACCAGACCCGGGAGGGGATGGAGATCTTTCTGGAGGCGCGGATCGGCCTCGCCGAATGCCTCATACCCGAGGACCACGTCGATGAGGCCGTTGCCGCCTGGTCGGCCGTCGCCCGTGACGTGCTGGCCCTCGTCCCCGTCCCGGCCGTACTTGTCCGACGGTTGCGGGAGGTCGCGCTCGAACTCCAGGAACGCGGCCGGGGGCGCGAGATCCGGGCACTCCTGGACCGGCTTCCCGGCGCCTAGGAGCCGCCTGGGCGCAGGTGTCCGGCCGCGAGGAGCCCGCCGAGCGTGTCGCCGAGCGCCGTCCCGGTCTCGGCCAGCGCGCGCAGCGTCCCCGTGAACGCGGCCAGCTCGCGGAAGAGCTCCCCGTAGTGCCGCTGTTCGTCCAGCGGCAGCCGGGGCACCTCGAGACGCCGGATGTCGATGCGGGACGACGTGGACGCGTGCCCGCCGGCGCGCCGCGCGTTCGCCGGCGTCCGCAGGCAGCCCGCCAGGTACCAGGGGTCGAGCTGCTCGGGGTCGGGACGCACGGCCATGAGTTGCGGGCCGAGGACCACGTGTTCCGGCTCCTGCACCCAGGCGTCGAAGGCGCGCTGGGCGCCTACCACGACGATGTCGCCGGGCTCGGCGACGGTGAGCTCGGTGTCCGGGAGGTCGCGAGTGTCGACCCAGTTCCGGGCCTGGTCACCGGTCATGAGGTCGTGCATCGAAAGGAACTGCACCGCGTCCTCGGGGCGGTCGCCGCGGCCGAGCAGCTCGTCCGGCACCGGACGGCCGGGCCGGATGGTCACCGCCCCGGCCCGTTCCAGCTCGGCGACCGACACCGAGGACAAGGGGACTCCGGAGGACGGTTCGATTGCCGACAGCATCCGGCTGAGTTCGGTCACCCGATCCAGACGCACGTGGAATCCTGTCCACGCGTTCCGGAGTTCGGCGCCGGATGTGGCCGGCTCCGCGTCGGCGACATGTCGTGCGGGCGACAGGTCCACGTCGCCGCCGAGCAGTTCGATCGGGGGGAGCACGCGGGCCGCGTCCACCTGTTCGCCTTGCAGCGCGGCCACGGCACGGTCGCGGACGGCTTCCCAGCCGATCACGGCACGAGTGCCGGACGATGTCGCACGGCAGTCGCCGGTGTCCACCAGCAGCACGCCATCATCGGTGCCCGTTTCAGGCGGTCGGCGCACCACCCAGAGGTGCAGGCCGACGCCGTAGGGGGCCGCCGCCCCGACCGGCAGTGCGACGACCGCTCGCAATGCCCCAGTGCGCAGCAGATTGGAGCGGATCCGGCGGCCGGCCCGGCGCGTCGCCACGGTGGGGGGCAGGAGCAGGACGCCCGCCCCGTCCGGTGAGAGAGACGCGATGACCTCCTGCACCCACGCCAGTTCGGACTCCGAACGCGGCGGAAGCCCGAACGCCCAGCGCGGGTCGGTGGCCAGTTCCTCCTGGCCCCAGTCGCGTTCGTTGGTCGGCGGGCTGCACAGCACGACGTCCATCACCGCGTTGGCGTGCGTACCGCCGCGCAACGAGTCCTCGGCCTTGACCTCGACCCGCCGATTGCCATTCTCGATGCGGAGCCTGGCGGCGGCCACTGCGGCGATAACCGCGTCCGAGTCCTGTCCGACGAGCCGGAGCCGCGAGTTCTCCCATTGCCGGGCCGCCGCGAGGAGTAGTGCCCCCGTTCCGCACGCAGGATCCAGGACGGTTCGAACCTGCCGGGTGGCCGCAGCCGCGATCTCGGCCATCACCGCGGCGAGCGGTTCCGCCGTGGTGGCGATCTGCCGGACGTGAGCGGTCAGCCAGCGGTCGAGGAGGAACCGGAAGACCTCGGCGGTCCCCTCCTCCCGCGCCACCACCCGGGAGTCTTCGAGCAGTGCTTCTTCAGCCGGGTTTAGCTGCAATTCCGGCGCTACGAGGTTCCTGTCACCGTCGCCGAGCCCGAGGGCGGCGATGACTCGTCCCATGGCGTCTCGGTCGCCGAGCGCGTCGAATCGCGGCCACAGTCGTTCCAGCGGGCTGGCGGGTGATTTGAACCGGTTGTTCGCGCGTAGCCAGGTCTCGACTTCCGGCAGGGAGAACTGCGGGCTGCTGTCGGTCCCGCCAATGGGGGCGGGAAAGGTGTCATGGCGCCGCCGCCAGTTGCTGACGGCGGCCCGCCCCACCCCGGCGATGCGCGCGATCTCGGCGAGGGTCACCGACACCGCCGGCTCGTCGGTCTCCGGCATCCGTCCTCCACGCGCGGTGGGATCGCGCGGTCTGTCGCAGCCTGCCGGTCCTTCCGGCGTTGACTGAGTTTACTGGTCGACCCCCCAGGGAAACCGTCGCCCCCGGTCCAAGATCGCGACCGAATTATCAGTCCAGAAGGTCATCGATACACAAATCGCATGAATTCGATCATGACCCTCAGAATGACGCTGCTCATCGCTAGGGTGTCAGGGTGCTGGGATGTGGGCTTGAGCTATGGGAACGTTCGATCTTGCGTCACCTGCTCAGCGCGAAGCTGTCCGAATTGCACGGCAATGCCTTCGAAGAGTTCTTCCATGACGTGATGTCTGCCCGATTTGACGGCTACCTCGCCGTGGCCACCCATGGGAACCTCGGCGACCTCGGCGCGGACGGGTTGATGCTCCACGAACGGCGGCTCTACGCCTGCAACGGACCGGAGGTCGACAAGCCGGCGAAGGTGGGCGACAAGGTCAAGAAGGACTTCGCCAAGGCTATGAAGAAGCGCGGCGGCGACTTCGACACCTACGTGTTCGTCCACAACAACCGCAGAGGAATGCACCCGCAGGTGAGCAAGGCCCTCAGCGGCCTGCGGAAGGACAACCCCGGCATCACGTTCGAGAATTTCGGCCACCGGCGCTTCTACAACGAGTTCTGCCGCTTGGAGCGGCACCGGATCGAGGACCTCCTCGGCCCCCTCCCCGCGCGGAAGGTCGTCACCGGCGTCGCCCTGGAGGACGTGCTGCCGCTCCTGAAGCACCTGGCCGAGGAGCGGCGTCCCACCCGCGGCCTGTCGGACATCCCCGTGCCGTCCGCCAGGAAGATCGAGTACAACACCTTCTCGCCGGACGTCGAGGACCTGCTGAGGCAGGCGCTCAAGTACGTCCCGTGCGTGCACACCTACTACGACAACTGCCGTGACCCGGGTGAGCGCGACGAGGTGGCCGCAGCCTTCAGGGACCACTACGAGATGCTCGCGGAGATACACGACTCGCCGGACGACATCTTCGACGAGCTCGAGTGCTACATCCTGGGCAACGAGCGCGCGGACTTCCGGATGAGCTTGAACGCCCGGGTCGTGCTGATGTACTTCTTCGAGGAATGCGACATTTTCAAGCTGCCGCCTGACGGCTGGCCGTCCGTCCCGGAGCCCAGGAGCGAAGGATGATCGTCCCGACCAAGGGGATCGCCCCGCAGCGGGCACTGCTCGCCGTGGGCGCGCAGATCGTCCTCGCCACGGGCAGGCAGCCCGTCACGATCACGCAGGCGTGGCGGCGTCTCCTCACCTGGCGGGAGGAGAACCGGCACAAGGCGCCGATTCCGTTCTGGTGGTTCGCTCTCGCCTTGGACGTGCTGTACGCGCTCGGCCTGGTCGAGTTGGACGCGGAGAGCGATCTCCTCATCTTCAAGGCCAGGCCCCATGTTCCATAGGCTCGGGTCCGACGACGAGCGGTTCAAGACCCTGCACTTCCAGCGGGGGCTCAACCTGGTCCTTGCCGAGCGTGAACGCCGGTCCACGGACACCGACAGCCGCAATGGGACCGGGAAGACCAGCATGGTGGAGCTGCTCCACTTCCTCCTCGGCGCGACGACGCAGCGGACATCGGTATGGGCGCACAAGGCACTGACCCGGCATACCTTCGAGCTGCTCATGGACTGGCCGGGCAGGCACGATCTCGTGAAGATCCGCCGCGGCCCAGCGAACCCAAAGGTCTTCCTCCAACCGGACGTCACTCGCCGATCACGAGAAGAGCAGCTCTGGGCGGACGAGTTCGCCGGCGACGTGTCGCTCAAGGAGTGGCAGTGGGCCATCGAACGTGATCTCTACCGAGTGCCCTCCCCGGAATCCCCGGTCAGCGGGCGCACGATGCTGTCCTTCGCCATACGTCGGGGTCTCGACGGGTTGCTCAGCCCGATCGCCTCGCACGCCAGACAGTCCGCTCAGGACGCGATGGTCAATCTGAGTCACCTGTTCGGTCTCGATGTCGGGCTCGCCGAGCAGTACCGGACGCTCGCGACACAGGACTCGACCCGGAGGAAGCTGGTACAGGCGACCAAGGATCCGGTCTGGGGGAAGATCGTCGGGCGCTCCGCGGAGCTGCGCGGCGAGATCGGTGCCGTGGAGCAGCGCGTCCGGGAGTTGCAGGAGCAGGTCAAGGAGTTCCGGGTGCTCCCCGAGTACGAGAACATCCGGGCGGAGGCCGACGAACTGGAGCAGGAGATCCGTCGGCTGCGGGACCAGGACACGGTGGACCGCCACAACCTTCTCGAGATGCGCGAGGCCACCGCCGACGTCGCCGAACCCGATGGCCGCTATCTGGAGGAGGCGTACGAGCAACTTGGCGTCCTGATGGGCCAGGAGGTACGGCGGCGATTCGAGGACGTGCGCGCCTTCCACCAGACGGTCGTGCGCAACAGGGAGCGGCAACTGCGCGACGAGGTCGCCCGCGTTGAGGAGCGTCTCGCGGAACGAGCAGGTGAACGCGAGCGCCTCGGCGAACGCCAGTCGGCACTGCTGACCATGCTCAGCGAGGGTGGTGCACTGGACGCCCTGACGGCACTTCAGCATGTCCTCGCTCAAGAGCAGGCGCGCCTGGAGGCGTTGCGGCACCGCTTCCAGGCGGCCCAGACCCTGGAGGCCAGCCGACGCGAGATCGAGGGCAAGCGGATCGAGCTCGAGACCGCCACGGCCGAAGACCTCGAGTACCGCGCATCGCTCACCTACGAGGCGAACCGGCTGTTCAACGTCTACGCGCGCCGGCTCTACAGCGACGCCCGCACTCCCTATCTCGCGTTCAATCCCGGCAAGCAGAAGATCCAGATTGAGGCGCACATCGATACCGACAGCAGCCGCGGCGTGCACAACATGGTCATCTTCTGCTTCGACCTCGCTCTTGCCGTCATCGCGCATCGCGACCGACGCGGGCCCGACTTCCTCGTCCACGACAGCCACCTCTACGACGGCGTGGACGCCCGGCAACTCGCCGCGGCGCTCGCGCTCGGTGCCGAGGTGGCCGAGGAGGAGGGCATGCAGTACATCGTCACCATGAACTCCGACGACCTGACCAAGGCAGAGTCCGAAGGGTTCAGCCCGGCCGGTCACGTCCTGGAGCCGCACCTCACCGACCAGCCCGACGGCGGCCTCTTCGGCTTCCGCTTCTAAGCCGCGATCCGGCCCCACTGAAGCCACAGACCCATGGACATGGTCCTACCAGGTGGCCGAGCAGACTGCATGTAGAGTACACGGTCCTGTTTGAACGCCACCCATGTAGGAAACCTGCATGAACAGGGCTAGGATGGATTCAGATCCCGACTCTAAGGGGTTGGCATGTTGCTGAGGTTTCGCGGAGCGAACCACAGGTCGTTCCGTGACGAGTTCGAACTCTGGACGGCCGCGAGCCGGTTCAACGTAGGTTCCGGCCGCCCCGCGGGCTTGGCCGCCGACCCGGAATCGGCATACTTGCCGACCGTAGTGATCTATGGGGCCAACGCGTCCGGCAAGTCCAGCGTCCTCCATGCCATGAGATGGATGCGGCGGGCGGTACTGGGGTCGGTGGACAAGTGGTCGTCCCTGGCGGCCATCCCCCGCGAGCCCTTCGCTCTCGATCCGGACGCGCGCGACGAGACCTCGCTGTTCGAGGTCAACATCGTCCTGGACGGTGACCGCTACGTCTACGGGTTCGAGGTGTCCGACGAGCGGGTCGAGTCAGAGTGGCTGCACGCCTACCCCGAAGGGCGGTCTCGCAGACAGGTGTGGTTCGAGCGGGACGCCGACAGCAAGGACCCGTTCAAGTTCCCGGGTGAGGGTCTGAAGGGGGATAAGGAACGTCTTGTCCCGAGGACCCGCCCCAATGCACTGTTCCTCACCGTGGCCGCCGCGTTCAATCAACCGTACCTGAGCCCGATCCACGCCTGGTTCAGGCAGAACCTCTGGTTCGTCGCGCCCGGCGAAGGAGAAAGTGTTCTTGGCGGGTTCACCGCGGAGAAGCTCCGTGATCCAGCCACCACAGATCGGATCATCAAGCTCCTCAAGGTCGCCGATTTGGGCATCGACGGGGCCGAGTCGGAAGTGGTCGACGGCCGAACGCGGATCCGGCTGCTGCATCGAGGCAAGAACGAAAGCGTTCCGCTGAATTTCCACCTCGAATCTCAAGGTACTCGAAGCTGGTTCGCGTTCCTCGGACCGATGATCGAAGCGTTGGACAAGGGCGCGGTTCTCATGTTCGATGAACTCGACGCCAGCTTGCATCCGACCCTTGCGGCGGAAGCTCTGCGCATCTTTCAAGATCCGCAAGCGAACGAGAACCACGCACAGCTGATCTGTGCGACGCAGGATGTAACACTGCTGGGCAACCTTCACCCGTTCCCACCGCTTGAGCGCGACCAAGTACGCCTCGTCATCAAGGACCGGCTGGGGAGGTCGGAACTCTACCCGCTGACCGATGCGCGCCCTCGTAAGGACGAACCGCTTGACCGTCGCTACCTGGCCGGCGGCTACGGGGGTGTTCCACGAGTGACCGCCGGCGAGGCGGCCGACGCCTTGAGCTCGGACGAGGCAGAGGTCTGCGCATGACCTCCAAGGGTAAGAATAGGAAGCGCGGCGCTCCCGCTCGAAATACGGCATCGCGCCCACGAGACCAATATGGGCAGAACAGGCGAAGTCTTGTTGTGACCGTCGTATGTGAGGGGAAGACAGAGCGGGACTACCTGTCCTGCCTCAACGACGAGGCTGGACAGGAGGGCCGCTTCTTCATCAATCTGGCGCCTGCGAGCCAGCCGAACCAGGGCTTCAAGCCGGAGAGGGCTGTCCAGCAGGCGGTCGAGGCGAAGAAGCAGCTGTCCGCTGCTGACAAGAAACAGGTTTGGGTCGTATTCGACCGTGACGAGAACACGGACATCCCTCGCGCCTTTAGACTGGCAGATGCACACAACATCGAAGTGGCCTTCTCGACGCCCTCCTTCGATCTGTGGCTCTGGCTGCACTTCGCGCCCGGTCTGCCCTCCCAGTCAAGCAACGATCAGATTTTGCGGAGCCTCAACGCTGCGGCCGGGTTCGAGCATTACGGGAAGAAAAGTGGAGGGAAAGGCAGTAATTCGAATCCGAAGCGGCTGAACGACAAGCAGAGCACCGCGTTGTGGGAACAGCGTGGCGATGCCGTGCGACTTGCGCGTAAGCTCGTTGACCGCTGCTGGGAGGGGCACTGCGAAGCTAAGCAGAAGCCTGCGGAACCTGGCCACGCTGATAATTGCGACCCGTTGAGACGTGACACGCAGACGGATTTTTATCGGCTCATGGAGTTGCTCCGTGTCGACGATCGATCGGACCGACGGTCCGGGAGGCGTGGTTGAGCGCGCCCCCGGTCACGACCCTCCACCAGGTCCGTTCGCTGATCCTTGATGCCGCAGCGCAGTTGAAGAAGATCGACGTGGCGGCGTCCCGGAACTATGTGTCCGCGCTCCTCCTGCTCAAACGAAGCTCGGACGTCTTCGACGAGGCCAGTGCCCGTGTGTACGATCGGGAACTTGCCCGGACGGGTGACGATGCCGAGGCTGTCAAGGCCGCCGGCGATCCCGAAGAGTACACCGACGTGATCTTCGTTCCACCGGAATCGGCTTGGTCGGGGCTGCTCGGCGTGACGAGCCAGGTGGGCAATGCGCTTCATGAGGCTCTGAAAGGGCTGGAGAAGTACAATTCTGATCTTGCCGGTGTCCTTTCCCATATCGACTTCAACAAGAGTCTGGGTGGCACACGCTTCCGTGACGAGGCGCTGACCTCCTTGATCAGGAGGTTCGACGAGGTATCGCTCCGGGACGCCGACCTGGAGTTCCCGGGACTCGTCGGTGACGCCTACGAGTCGCTGCTGGCCACCTTCGCCGGCTTCTCAGGGTTCAAGAGCGGCGACATGTACACGCCGGCCTCGGTTGTTCGGCTGATGGTCGGGTTGGCCGATCCGGCACCGGGTCACACGGTCTACGATCCCTGTGCCGGGTCGGGTGGCCTGCTCATCCAGGCACGCCGCCACGTTGCCGACCATCATCCCGACCGTGCCGGGTATCTCGCGCTGGCCGGGCAGGAGCTCGCCGCCGTTCAGTGGGTGAGCGCGCGACTCAACCTGGTCTTCCACGGCATCCGGGACGCCGACGTGCAAATGGGTGACACGCTCGTCGACCCGCGGCATGTCGACGGGAAACGCGTTGAGCGGTTTGACCGCGTCCTCGCGAATCCGGAGTTCTCCGTCAAGTACGACGCCGCAGCCGTCAGTGCGAAGGCTTACGGCAGATTCGGGTACGGCATGGGGGTCGGATCCGCTGATCTTCTGTTCGTCCAGCACATGCTCGCATCTCTTGCCGAGGGCGGCCTCGCGGTCACCGTCATGCCGCACGGGGTCTTGTTCCGGTCCAAGGGAGAACAGGTCGTCCGCAGGGCCATGTTGGAGAACGACGTCATCGAGGCCATCGTCGGTCTCGGGCCGCAACTGTTCTCCCGCACCGGGATCCCCACGTGTCTGCTGCTGCTGCGGGCTCCTGGCGGCAAACCGGTGGAGCGACGCGGTCAAATCCTCATCGTCAACGCCGATCGTGAGTACCGGCCCGGTCGGGCCGGCAACCATCTCGACGAAGAACACCTCGAGAAGATCAGGGCGGTCTGCCGCGAATGGCGCGAGGTCGAGGGCTTCTCCCGGATCGTGGCCGTCGAGGACGTGCTGGCCGATGACGCCAATCTCAACATTCGGCGCTGGGTTGACAACACTCCGTCGCCCGAGCCTCAGGATGTCAGCGCACACCTCTATGGAGGCGTTCCGGCCGCGGAGGTCGAGCCGCTCCGTCCCATCTTCGGCACATTCGGACTGGACGTCGGTGACTTCTTCGTCTCGTTGGACGACGGATACCTGGACGTGCCGTCAGATGGTCCGGCTGGGGCAGTGGCCAGGATCGAGGAGTTGGCCGCCCCTACCGTGACCGAGTTGCATGACCGCTGCGCCACCTGGTGGGCCGAGGAAGGTGACGTCCTGCTTGAGCCGATGAACCAAGGGTCGATGGCGGTCAAGGAGCGGCTCATCGTCACGTTCGCCCAAGCCCTCGGTTCGCAGGGGGTGATCGGCGAGTTCGTCCTGACCGGGCTCGTCGCGCAATGGTGGGTCGATCACATGGAGGAGGTGCAGGCGCTCGCCGCGGGCGGACCCCGCCGGGTCGTGGAGGGCTGGGCCGCGTCCGTGGCGGCCCTGTTCCCTGCACGGCGCACCCAAGGCGGACGCAGATCGAGCAGTCACGCGACGGACTTGCGGGATGCTCGCGAGCACCCGCTGACTGTTGCCCTCCTACCCGGTTTCCGAGACGTGCTGCGGGAGGCCGATGAGGCATTCGTGGCCCTGGATGCTCACCTCAGGTCCCTGAAGGCGGCTCAAGAGGAACACACGGAAGCGGGCGAAGAGACGTCCCCAGCTCAGTCGCCCGAGTATGAGCGCCTGGAGGGGGAGCGGAAAGCGGCCCTCAAGGTTCTCGAGCAGTTGGAGCGTGAGCTGCCCGCGAAGTTCGCGGAAGCCGTCGCCGACATCTCTGAACAAGACGCCCGGAAAATCGTCCTTACCGTTATGGGTGAGGATCTGGTCGCCCGGTACGACTCACGTGTGATGGACGCCTTGCGTACCGTCATCGACCGCTACCGTTCCCTCACAGTCAAGTACGAGGTCTCGCTGGAGCGGTTGGAGGTGGACCGAGATGCGGCCACTGACCGGGTGCGGGGCCTCCTGAGCGAACTCGCCTACCCTCGCCGCAAAAGTCGAGGAATGCCCGAAAGGTCTGCCCCGGAGTAGCTAACCTACCCGGGGGATCTCCAAGGGGGCGTGCGTGAGCCGGGAAACGTTGGCGACCGATCGGCTTGCCGCACTGCTTGCCGACCGCCTCGGCTGGCCGGCGCCCGTCGACTGCTCACCCGACGAGGCCGGGCCGTTGAGCGGCGAGGGGTTGGCCGAGGGCATCGACCGCGCGGCTTTCCTGGACGCGGTGCGCCGCATCAACCCGGGGCCCGGCGGCGAGCTCTGGCTCGACGACGCGCAACTTGCGCAGGTCTGGGACGCCGTTGCCCGGATCGACCGCGACATGGTCACGGGCAACGAGCAGTTCTTCGAACTGTTGCACTCCGGTGTGGCCGTGGACGCCCCGCCGTGGCTGGACAATGGACGAAGTCGGGCCGTCAAGCTGGTCGAGTGGGACGACCCGGACGCGAACGACTGGGTCGTCGCGACCCACGTGCCGATACGCCGCCGCAGTGCGGGGATCCCGGCGGTCGAGCTCGATTTCGTGGTCCTGTGCAACGGCATCCCGTTCGTGGTCGGTGCCGCATCCGGCCCACAAGAGACCGACGGTGTCACCGGTGCGATCGACCGGCTGCGGGTTCTGTCGGGGGAACGCCGTCTGCTGCCCGACCGATCGGTGCCGGAGCTGTTCCGTTATGTCCAGTTCCTTGTCGCCGTCGACGACGAGCGCGCCGCCCTCGGCACGGTCACGTCCCTTCCAGAGCATTTCGCCGAATGGCGCAGCACCTATCCGGACACTCTGGAGACCGCGGCCGCCCGGCTCGACCTCCCCGCCGGGCAGCAGCCCACCACGCTGCACACGCTCGCGCTGGGGGTGCTGCAGCGGGAACGCCTCCTGGACCTGGTACGAAGCTTCAGCGTGTTCCAGTGGCTGGACGGCAGGACCGTCCGGCTCGTCGCCCGCCATCAGCAGTACCGTGCGGTGAGCAAGACCGTGCGTCGGCTCGTCGGCGAGCAGGACCCCCGCGCCCGTGGCGGCCTGCTCTGGCACACACAGGGCTCCGGCAAGAGCCTGACGATGGTGTTCCTCATCCGGAAGATGCGCAACACCGACGGCCTGCGCACCTTCAAGATCGTCGTAGTATCGGACCGCCGGGCGCTGAAGACGCAGCTCACCCCGGTGCTGCGGCTCAGCGGGGAGATGCCGCTGGTGGCCGAGAGCAGCGCCGCCGCGCGCCGGCTGCTCACGAGCACCACGCCCGGCGTGATCCAGCTGATGATTCAGCAGGCAAGGACGGACGCGGGCGCGGGTCAGGAAGCGGACGACCAGTTCGGCGGCCTGTTCGACTCGGTGCTGAACAACAGCGACCAGATCCTGCTGTTGATCGACGAGGCACACCGGACGCATACCGGATGGTGGCACGCCCGGCTGACCGCCGCGCTGCCCCGCGCGGTGAAGATCGGCCTGACGGGGACGCCGATCGTCCGGTCCGGAGGCCGGACCACCACGGAGATCTTCGGCTCGGAGATCGACCGTTACACGTTGCGGGAGGCCGAACAGGATGGTGCCACCGTCCCGATCCGCTACGAGGGACGGTATGTGTCGTCCTCGCTGGTCGACCGCGCGGGGCTGGACGCCGCCTACCAGCTCGACGCGGCGGACGAGGTGCCGCTCAACCTCCGGGACGTCCTGGAGTCCACGGACCTGATCAGGGCGAAGGCCCGTGACATGCTCGCCCATTGGGTCGAGCATGTGCTGCCCGCCGGTTTCAAGGCCCAGGTGGTCGCGGTCAGCCGCCGCGCCGCCGTCCGCTACCGGGACGCGTTCCTGAGTGCCAGGGACGACCTGGTCCGCGCAGCCGAGAAGCACCTGGCGAGGCCGGGCCCGCACGACGGATACGACGAGGGCCTTCTCGCCGCCGCGGCACGGCACCTGTATCCGCTCCGGCAACTCGACTTCATCCCGGTGATCTCACCGTCGGCCGGGGACCCGCCGGAGTTCCGCCAATGGACCGACAGCTCTGCCCACGACACCCACGTTGCCCGCTACTTGCTGCCGCTGCCGCGTCCGGTCGCCGGCGAGCGGGATGATGATGCGGAGGAACCGTGGTCGCCGTCGGCGCCGCTGGAGCCGCCCCCGATCGACCCCAACGAAGGCCCGGACGGTCCGTGGGACGGCCGGTTCGGCGGCCTGGAACCCGACACCATGTTCTCCGGACGGCCGCGGGAAGAGACCCCGGTCGGATTCCTGATCGTGCAGCGGATGCTGCTCACCGGCTTCGACGCGCCGCTGCAGCAAGCCCTGTACGTGGACCGGCCCGTCCGCGGGGCCGAACTGCTCCAGGCAGTCGCCCGGACCAACCGGCCGGCGCGCAACAAGCCCTACGGCCTGGTCGTGGACTATGTCGCGCTTGCCGACCACCTGGACGAAGCGCTCGCCGAGTACGAGCTGGACGACCTGGAAGGAATGCGGGAGGACCTGCTCGGCTACGAGCTGCCCCGTCTCGCCGCACATGCGCAGACCATGCGGGACACCCTCGCCGAGCTGGGGATCAGCGAATCCGAGGCCCGCGATCCGGACGCTCAGGAAGAGTTGCTCGCGCGGCTGGAGGATCCGGCCCTGCGCGCCCGGTTCGACGGCGCGGCTCGGGCATTCCTGTCGGCCGTCGAACGCCTGCTACCACGCCGTGAGGTGGGCCCTCAACTGGAGCTCGCCAAGGATGTCGGGCTGCTCCAGTGGCGGGTGCGACGGCGTTTCCGTGATACCGGCACCGGCCGCCCCGACCCGAACCAGTATGGCCCGCTCCTCCGGGAACTGCTGGACGATCACATTCGCGCCAACGTGCACGTCCAGCAGGTTCCGCCCGTCGAGATCACCGGCGCGAGCTTCCGGGACCGCGTGGACGCGCTGCGCAGCGACCGCGCCCGAGCGCGCGAGTACGAGTACGCCCTACGACGGCTCATCGAGGAGAGCCGGCGCAGCGACCCCGGCCGTATCGGGCGCTTGAGCGGTCAACTCGACCTCCTGCTCACCCAATTGGACCAGCAGTGGCGGGAACTCGCGGACGCCCTCGGCGACCTGGTAGACCAGATCGTTGTGGACGACGCGGAGATCCTTGCGCTCGACCTCGACCCGCAAACGGAAGGACGTATCTTCAGCGTTCTCGAGGAGCAGCTTGCCGCCGAGATCAGCGCTCAGGGGCCCATCACACGGGACCGCCTGGTCGAGGTCGCCAGACGGCTCGCGGTCGAGATCAGGGACCAGGTCGGTCCTCCCCACTTCCCAGGGAACGAGCATCTTCAGCAGAACCTCCGCAGGAACCTTCGGCGCCAGGTGATCAATCTGCTTGATGTGAGCCGTGACGCGGCCGGCCCGATCGCTGGGGAGCTGCTAGGGCTCGCGGTTGAACAGAGAGACCAGTTCCTCAGGGAGTAGGGAGCAGGTTCCGGGCGGTGTTCAAGCGATGGACGGTGAGCTCGGCCAGTCGACTTCAGAATACGATCTGATAACCTGCGGTCATGAGCACCACGATCCATCCAGACTCGGTCACCTTCTCCGACCTGTCCCGCAACCCGCGGGCCGTCGCCGAACGTGCCTCCAAGCTGGGCCGGGTGCGCGTCACCCATCGTGATGCACCCGACTTCTTCCTGACGGCGGCCGATCGTGAAGAGCGGCGTGACGAGACGCTGGCCACGGCCTCCCGGATCTTCATCGCGTTGATGAAGCACGACCCGGGCGCTCGCGAGCTGCTTCTCGCCATGCCGGACGTGTTCCCTTGGGTGCGCCACCTCAGCACCGATGAGGTGCGCGCTTTCACCGTGGAGCTGGTCGATGCGCTTTCGGACGCGGCCGAGCTCGACCTTGACGCGTCCATCAACGAGGTGATCACCGGTTGGCGTGCCACCGCGCGCATCAAGGCTGACCCTGAGCAGCACGCGGATGCGGTTCTGCCCGCCAGCGGTGACTTCGGCCAGGTGGAAGTCCACCCGTGAGTCCGAAGCGGGGGGATCGCGTCACGGTCCCGCCTCCGGATGACCAGTGGGATGTGCGGTTCGGAACGGGCGAAGCCGCCAACGGCTGGGACGAGCTTTGCCGGCTTGCCGTGGCCAACAGTCGGCGATGCTTGGAGAATCTTCGTTCCGAGCCGCGCTCCCGCGCCAACCATCAACGCCAGCACCGGCTTCGCGGAGATCTCGCAACTCGCGGGCACAATGGTCGTGACCTGGAGCAGTGGGAGTACGAGGTCACCAGCGGCGGCCGGGTGCGCTACCTCGTCGACGACGAGAAGCGCATCGTATGGCTCGTCTACGCCTCCCCTCGTCACCCGAAGGACACCGAAGGCTGAGCCGATGAGGTGCGGAACTGCCCCTCACTGTCGATGTGAAGGGGGCGGGGCGACGGTGAAGATGAAGATGTCCCAGTAGGGCGGGACGACACCCTCCAAGGGGCCTTTGCGTCCCACCTTGTGCCATCCGAGATGACGGTAGAAGGCTTGGGTGGCGACGGCGGTCGGCTGCACCGAGAGGATGGCGCGTTCTTCGTTCCGTGCCGCGAGCAGTTCTCGGACGAGGCGCCCGCCGATGCCGAGGCCGCGCCAGGGCGGCAGCAGGGCGAGGCTGATCAGGGCGAAGGTGCGGCCGTCCCATTCGGCCGTGAGGTCGTCGGGGAGTGGTTCGGTGAAGTCATTCCACCAACCGTGGTCGGCCGGGAGGCGGTGACCGAAGGCGTAACCGATCAGGTGGCCGCGATGTTCGGCCAGCACGAATCCGAAAGTCGGATCGTCCATCAGCCGCCGCAGGTACTCGCTGTTCTCGGTCGCCATCTGCGGTGCCCATGCGAAGGGCGGCTGGGCGAAGACCGCGTCGTGCACGTCGCAGACCGCGGTGAAGCACTGCTCCGCGAGCGCCCGGGCACCGGTCCGGACGGTCGGGTCAGCGACCATCGGCCTGCCCCTGCCCCTGCCCCTGCTCAAGGTCCGAGGCCCGCGTGCGCAGTTCTTCTGCCCGGTCGTCGCCGAGCTCGTCGTAGATCGCGGCGGCCGCGCGCCAGCGGGCGGCCGCGCCGGAGGCGTCGTCCATCGCGAGAAGCGCCTCACCGTGTGAGGCCATCGCCATCGCCATGCTGCGGCGGTCACCGAACCGTTCGAAGGTCTCGACCGCGTGCCGCAGCCGTGGTTCGGTGTCCGATGCCCGCCCCTGGGCGAGAAGGGCGGACGCGAGCGGGAGCGTCCCCCATGCTCGGCTCCACTCGTCGCCCAGTTCGGCGAAAACGGCCAGGGCGCGCTCACCGAGTTCGATGGCCTCACCGGTATCGGCGGCGCAGTGGCCGAGGCTCAGCAGTGCCATGCCCTCGCCGCGCCGTATCCCGTTCTCCTGGAAGACCCGCAGCGCCGACCGGAAATGCTCGGCCGCCGCCTCGGTCTCGTGGCGTTCCTCATAGATCAGGCCGATGCCGCGGGATGCGAAGCCCTCGAGCCAGGCGTCGCCGAGTTCCCGGCTGAGTTCGGCGGCCCGCCGGTAGTCGGTGAGCGCCTCGTCGTGCCGGCCGCCGCGCCAGCCCGCGTCACCGAGGCAGAAGAGATTGGACGCCTCGCCGAGGGCGTCGCCGAGCTCCTGCGCAGCCCGCAGCCCGAGCCGGTGCACGTCCTCCCAGTCGGACCAGTATGAGCCGAGTTCGAAGAAGCCGTCGGCGACCACGGGCAGTTTCCAGGCGATGTCGTACTGCCCGAGGTCGACAGCGAGACGTAGCGCGGCGAGGACATTGGGCCGCTCACCCTCGAACCACCGAGCGGCCTCCTGCGCTCCCCCGAATCGGGGCACGTCGATGCCCTCGGCGGGGACGAGCGGGACCGCGTGGGAGTAGGGCAGGATGAGCCGCCGTCCGGCGTCGGCTGTGAGCAGGTACCAGGAGAACATCCGCCGCACGGCACGCGTCCGCTCTCGCTGGGGATCCTCGGCGTCCAGTCGCTCGCGGGCATAGGCGCGCAGCAGGTCGTGGAGGTGGAAGCGGTCGTTCGAGGTCTCGCGGAGCAGGTGGGCGGCGGTGAGGCCGCGCAGCCGGCGGCGCGCCGTGGCCGGGTCGGTGTCCAGCAGCGCCGCGGCGGCGCCGATGCCGATGTCGGGTCCGGTGTGCAGGCCGAGGAGCCGGAAGGCGCGGCGCCGGGGTTCGCTCAGGGCGCGGTAGGACCAGGAGAACGCCGCGCGCACGTCGCTCAGTTCGTCTTCTTCGGTCGCCAGGGCGTCGAGCCGGTGCCGTTCGTCCTCGAGTTCGGCGACCAGGTCGGCGAGGGACAGTTCCGGTCGGCCCGCCGCGTGCTCGGCGACGACGCGCAGTGCGAGCGGAAGGTGGCCGCTGAGTTCGGCGATGCGGAGGGCGGCCAGGGGGTCGGCCGCGATTCGGTCCGTTCCGAGCACGGTCGCGAGCAGGGCGACGGACTCCTCGGGCGACAGTACGTCCAAGGTCACGCGCGCCGCTCCCTCCCTGGCCACCAGCCCCGCGAGTGTACTTCGGCTGGTGATCAGCGCGAAGCACCCGCGCGACGCCGGGAGCAGCGGCCTGATGTCGGAGGACGACGCGGCATTGTCGAGGACGACCAGCATGCGCTTGCCGTCGAGAAGCGTCCGGTAGATGGATGCCCGCTGGCCCGGGTCGTCGGGGATGGCCTCCGGCGGTGCGCCGAGGGCCCGCAGGAATCCGTCGAGGGCCTCGCCCGCCGTCATCGGACGGCCGGGGCCGTGGCCGCGCATGTCCACGTAGAGGTCGCCGTCGGGGAACCGTGACCGGGACCGGTGCGCCCAGTGCAGGGCGAGTGCTGTCTTGCCGATACCCGGCGCGCCGGACACGGCGGATACCACGACGGCGGGGACGCCGTCGGCGGCCGTGCCCGCCGGTCCGGTCGGCACGGTCGCCTCCGTCGTGCTGTCCGCGAGCAGGACGTCCAATGCCCGGAGACTCGCCTCCCTGTTGACGAAGCCGGAGACGTCCAGCGGCAGCTGCCGCGGCGGCGGCAGGTCTCGGCCTCCGCCGATGCGGATACCGCCCTGGACGCTCTGAGCTTGGACGACGGTGCCGGCGTCTCCCTCGAACTGGTTCGCCGCGATCGGGTCCTCGCTGGACATCAGCCGGACGTCGGCAGGAACCGTCCGTCGTACCGGGCGGCGAACTCCTGGTACGGGACGGCACGGTTCACCGCGAGGTCCCGCCAGTAGTTCGCCTGGACGATCTTTTCGGGATCGTCGACGATCTCCGCCGCCGCGAACGCCCCGTCGTCCTCGTAGTGCATGGTGACGAGGCGGCAGGAGTCGAAGAGCCAGTAGTCGTAGTGGGGCAGCCCTTCCGGCCACTCGCCCCGCCGCACCGGGATGATCCGCACGTCCTCTCCGGCCGGCACGGTGTGCTCGTACGACCAGGCGCACTCGAACCGGACGTAATCGGACAGCGGCTCCTCGACGACATGGACTCGGTGCATGCGCTTTCCGGCTTTCTTCGCCGGTCGCACGCTGCCTTCGATCCAGTCGGCGATTCCCGGGAATTCTCCACGCTCCTGACCGGCGAGGAAGAGTGAGAACTCGTCCTTTTCGTAGGAGACGTCGTAGCTCTGCAGGGACTCCAGGCGGTAAGCGGTGTACTCGAAGTCACTGAAGAGACTGTTGAATTCCTTGTCGGCGAGTGAGTGGAAGACCCGTCCCACCTAGCGCTCCTCCCGCACGGCGCGCAGCCGCTCGATGGCTCCCTCGAGGACGTCCGGCGCGATCCGGACGGCGTTCTCACCCGGCAGCACGTTGGCCAGCTCGGCGAAGGTGCCGTCGTCCACCGCGTGCCCCTGGACGACGAGGTCTCCGTTCTCCGCCAGGTAGACGGACGGGCATCCGTTCCCGCCGGAACCTTGATCCTTGTACAGCATGACCAGTTTCATGGTCTGCCTTCCTGGAAAGGCCCTCTCTCGGGGCGCTTCCGACAGATTAGCGGCGCGCATGGCTCGCTGCCACGTAGATGAGATAACGGCGCGACCTAATGCCGGTTTGTCGACGTCGCACAACCGCGTCGCGTGCCGATATGTGGAAAAATAGACACATGGATCGATCCAGGATTCTTCCCGGCAAAACATCATGCGGGAGCACTGGTAGTGATGTGGGGATCGAGGACATGCCGGTGAAGAAAGCAGGACGGTAAGGACGCGGCCTGCCTGAAAGATCATCGGTCAGTCGCGGCCGGTGGCGGCGGCCCGGCGAATCGCGCTGACCGACAATGCGCGGCATCGGCTGAACGCGTCGCGGCTCTTCCGTTGCTATCGCCGGGTGGGGGCGTAGGTGGGGGTGGTGGCGTCGAGGTGGTGGGTGAGGAGTTCGGTGGTTTCTTGGAGGTCGATGAGGGGGCGGCGGAGGTAGCGGTGCGGGGTGGACCACCAGCAGAAGGTGCGGCGGTGGACCCAGACGTTGAGGGTGGGGAGGATGAGGACGGAGAGGCCGTCGTCGGTGGTGTTGCGTTGGCCTTTGAATCCGCGGTGGGTGAGGTTGAGGAGCAGGTGGTGTGCGGCGGTCCCGGGGTGGACGCGGTAGTGCAGGCCGGGCCAGTCGTGGGGGAGCGGTAGGGCGAACCAGACGGTTTTGCCGAGGACGGACGTGGTGTCGAGGCGGGAGCGGGTGGGGTTGCTGCCCCAGGCGGCGGTGACTTGGCGGACGAGTTCCAGGCCCTTGCCGTGCTCGTCCAGCAGCCCGGCCTTGGAGGTGTGCGGTGTGGTGGTTCGCGCGCCGTCGAAGACGGAGACGATGAGCTGGGGCGATGGGACGGTCCGCGCCCAGATCCACAGTTCCGGCGGGGTGGGCGGACGGTCGCCTCGCGAGCATCTGGCGTGCCGGAGTGCGTTCGTCGCAGTCTCGGACACGGCGAGCTTGCCGTCCTCGATCACGTCCCGGTCGAGCGCCAGTTCGGACATCGTCTGGCGGACGAGCCGCCGCGCCGTCGCCGGCCCGCTCTCGTCCTCGGGCAGCCGCCACGCGCACAGCCCCCCGGTCACCAGCCCCCACGCCCCCTTGACCTCCATCGAGCCATGCCTCCCGTCAGTCCAGTTCGTCCACAGCCGTAGCGATTCGGGGCAGACGTAGACCTCTTCCGCCTGATCGCGTTCGGTGTGTGTTAGGTCGCTGATAGTGTTGCCGGTAACGAGACGATGTGCAACGTTTCACATCGAGACGTTTCAAGATTCTTTTCAGGTTGACCCGAACGACTACGGGAGACTTCACCCATGACGGCGAGGATGGAGACATTCCGCGGCAGGCAACTGCGCAGGGAGCTGCTTCGATTGCGAGAGGTGGCCGGCCTGTCGATGGAGGATGTCGCGCAGCGGCTCGATTGGTCCAAGGCCAAGATCTCCCGCATCGAGACCGGACGAACGCGTGTCACGCCGAGCGACGTGCGCCTCCTGGTCGAGGAGTACGGCGTGACGGACGAGCAGGAGCGCCAAGCTCTGATGGACCTGGCTCGGAGGGCGCGGAAGCAAGGCTGGTGGCACAACTACTCGGACATCATCGCGAGTCCCTACGTCAGCTTTGAGGCCGAAGCCTCGGGCGTGAGGAGCTACCAGAGCCAACTGGTGCCCGGCTTGCTCCAGACCGAAGGCTACGTTCGGGCGCTCTTGTCCTCGGTGCGTCCAGCCCTGCCCCGGAATGAGATCGATCGGCGAGTCGAGGCCCGCGCGGCCAGGCAAGAGAGACTCGGTGAGCAGGACGCACCGCACCTGTGGGCCATCCTGGACGAGGCGGTGTTCCACCGGCTGGTCGGCGGCCCCGACATCATGGCCGGTCAACTCGAGCGACTCCGCGAGGCTGCCCGCCTCCCCAACGTGACGCTCCAGGTACTGCCGTTCAGCGCCGGATCGCACTCGGCGATGGGCGTTCCCTTCGTGATTCTGGACTTCGACGGCCCAACCCCGGTCAGCGCGATCTACCTGGAACACCTCACAGGCGAGTTGTATCTTGACGAGGCGACGGACCTGTCCCGCTATAGCCTGGTTTTCGACTACCTCCGGGCCAAGGCGACCGATCCAGAGGAGGTCGTCCCCATGATCGACGCCGTTGCATCCCGGTTGTGACCGCTAAGAGAGGGCTCAAGTGAAGAGCGCAGACATGCAACGCGCCGCGTGGCGTAAAAGCTCCTACAGCCAGCCCACCCAGTCGGATTGCGTCGAAGTCGCATGGGTCGGCTCGAAGAAGGCCGTGCGGGACTCCAAGAACCCGGACGGCGACGTCCTGTCCCTCGAACGAGACGTGTGGGCCGCGATGGTCTCGCAGATCAAGCGGGGCGCCTACGACCTCTGATCCACCACAGTCGCACGCCGTACCTCGGGCTGAGGTGCGGCGTGTCGTGCTATGTCGGACGGCGTTGGTGCGGTAGCCGGGGCCAGCACCTCGTTCACTTGCGGCGTGTTGTTGTTATCGCCGGTCGCATAACAACACGCCGCAAGTGAACGCACCGGGTGGACCTTGGTGGACGCGGCGCTGGACACTCCCGGCGTTGAGGAGATACTGGACGACTGGTATAAACTAAGTTCACAGCCAGATCGCTGTGGCGTTCGTAACGGGTGGGCTTCGAGGCTGGGCAAAGTCCTCGCCGAGTGTCACAGGGGGCTGGGAGACTAGTGCGGCGTCGCTGGTCTGGTGACGTGCTGTGCCCTGGAGTTGACCGAAGCCGAGGAGACTGCCCCGTGGCGAGACTGACCCTGCCGCAGTTGGAACGACACCTGTTCGGGGCAGCCGACATCCTTCGCGGCAAGATGGACGCCTCGGAGTTCAAGGAGTACATCTTCGGGATGCTCTTCTTGAAGCGGGCATCGGACGAGTTCGACTCCGTCCGCCAGCGCCTCAAGGCTGAGCAGATCAAGGCGGGCCGCTCCGAGGAGGAGGCCGAGGCCGCCACCAACGCCCCGTGGATCTACCGGGGCAAGAGCTTCTTCGTCCCCGAAGAGGCCCGCTGGCAGTACATCAAGGACAACTCGCGGGCCGGAGGCGTCGGTAGCCTCCTGAACAAGGCCCTGGACGCGCTGGAGAAGGCCAACACGGGTGCGCTCGAAGGCGTCCTCGAACACATCGACTTCACCCGCAAGGTTGGCCAGTCCACCATCCCGAACAAGCGACTCCAGAGCTTGGTCGACCACTTCGACCGGTACCGCCTCCGCAACGAGGACTTCGAGTTCCCCGACCTGCTCGGCGCAGCCTACGAGTACCTGATCGGCCAGTTCGCCGACTCGGCCGGCAAGAAGGGCGGCGAGTTCTACACTCCGCGCGGAGTCGTCCGGATGATGGTCCGCCTCGTCAAACCCGGCCCCGACATGCGCATCTACGACCCGTGCTCGGGCTCGGCCGGAATGCTCATCCACGCCAAGGAGTACGTCGAGGAGCACGGCCATGACGCCCGGAACCTGACCCTCGCCGGCCAGGAGTACAACGGCGGGACGTGGGCCATCTCCAAAATGAACATGATCCTGCATGGCGTACTGAACGCCGACCTGCGCAACGATGACACCCTCGCCAACCCCCTCCACAAGGAGGGCGGCGAACTGATGCGCTTCGACCGCGTGCTAACCAACCCGCCGTTCTCGCTGAACTACAGCACCTCGGGCATGGAGCACCCGGAGCGCTTCAAGTACGGCTTCGCCCCCGAGATGGGTAAGAAGGCGGACCTGATGTTCGCCCAGCACGTGCTCTCGGTCCTGATGCCGGACGGCATCGGCGCAACTGTCATGCCCCACGGCGTTCTCTTCCGGGGTGGCAAAGAGAAGGAGATCCGCGAGGGCATCATCAAGGATGACCGCCTCGAAGCGGTCATCGGCCTTCCGGCGAACCTCTTCTATGGCACCGGCATCCCCGCCTGCATCCTCGTCCTACGAGGCAGTGCCCAACGTCCGGAGGAGCGTCGTAACAAGGTCCTCTTCATCAACGCCGACCGCGAGTACACCGCTGGCCGTGCCCAGAACTACCTGGAGCCAGAGCACACCGAGAAGATCGTCTCGGCCTTCGAGGAGTACCGCGACATTCCCGGCTTCGCCCGAGTCGTGGGCATCTCGGAGCTTCGCGAGAACGACTTCAACCTCAACATCCGCCGGTACGTCGACAACACCCCGCCGCCGGAGCCGCAGGACGTCCGTGCCCACCTTCACGGCGGTGTCCCGAAGAAGGAAGTGGCGGACAAGGCTCACCTCTTCCAAGCCTTCGGCGTCGATCCCAGCACCCTGTTCTCCGAGCGGGATGCCGACTACTACGACTTCCTTCCCGAGGGCTGGGAGCGCACAGCCGAGCGCATCTCCGAGCTGGCCGAGCCCGCTGAGAAGCGGCTACACGGGGCGTTTGAGGACTGGTGGAGCCGCCACAGCAAGCGCCTGACTGAACTACCAGAATCCCACGCGGTCATGGACGCCCGCCGTGAACTCCTCGACTCCTTCATCGCTGAACTCGAACCCCTCGGCCTCATCGATCGCCACGAACTGGCCGGCGTCGTTGCCGCCTGGTGGGGTGAGAACAAGCACGACCTCAAGACGCTCTCGGTTCACGGCTTCGAAGGGGTGGTCGAAGGATGGTTGACCACTATCAGCACGGCCTTCGAGTTGGACGAGGAGCGAGCCGAGTACTGGGATAAACAGAAGATAGCGGCCGAGAAACGTAAGGCGCGCGACCACCGGGTGGTGCCAGCTCTGCTCCCTGACTATCTGCTCGAACTAGAACAGGCCGAGTCCAAGTATGCTGAGCTTAGCGCGAGGTATAAGTCTGCCACCGCTAAAGTGACCGAAGAGGACGAGAGCGTTGACCTGTCCGAGTCGTTCCTGAACACGGCTGAAGTGAAGCGATTCAGGGATGAGGCGACGAAGGTTCGACGTGAACTCGCTACGGTCGAGGGAGCTTTTATCGCTCGCCTTACTGCGGCCGCTGCCACCTTGGATGGGAGTTCCCGAATCTCTCTCGTGCTTGAAGTCTTCAGAGAGTCACTCGCTGATCGTCTCGACTCTCGTGCCTCTGTGGGACGCCATGGTGTGGAGAATGTATTTGGTGCGTGGGGGGAAAGATATGGCGTCACCCTTCATGACCTCGAAGCTCATTGTGATGCGGCTGCCATTCGGGTGGAGCAATACCTGAAGGAGCTCGGCTATGTCTGATCATTCTATGGGCGTGCCAAATTTTGCAAATTGGACAGAGCTTCCCTTTGGGGAACTGTGTCTAAAGCTATCGCGTGGCACTGCGCCATCCTATGTTGCCTACAGTTCTATTAACGCTATTGGCCAGCGCTGCGTGCAGAATGCGGGTTTTGATGCAACTCAGGCTCGGGCGCATGACGCTCGTGTGACAGGCGTCCTGTGGGCACAGCCGGGTGATGTTCTCCTCAACTCCACTGGAACAGGCACTATTGGTAGGAGTTGTGTCTTCGATCACTCTGGGTCGTTCATGATCGACGGTCATGTAACTGTACTACGTGCTAAACCTTCCAAGGTTGATCCCCGCTGGCTTAACCTCGCCCTTCGTTCTCCATGGGGTCAGCGTCACTTGGAGACGCACTGCTACACAGGGTCAACCAATCAAATAGAACTATCACGCGTTGAATTGGCGAGAACGTCGATCCCAGTGCCTCCACTGGAGGAGCAGCGGCGGATCGCAGAGATTCTCGATGCTCTCGATGCTCAGATCGGGCGTCAACGCCAGGTGATTGAGAAGCTTGTTGCTGTCCATGACGGATTGACAGCTGGCCTGCTTAGCGAGGTGGACGCAGATTCTAATGTGCTCGCCGGTTATCTATCCTCTTCGCCAAAGAATGGGTATTCACCAAAAGAGGTAGATGAGTGGACCGGAATGGTTGCGCTTGGGTTGGGCTGCCTGACGCCGCGCGGGTTCCAGCCTCGGCAGCTAAAAAATGTTCCGGCTGACGAAGGTCGAAATGATGCGGCAATGCTTCGCGATGGCGACCTGTTGATGAGTCGCGCTAACACTCGTGACTTGGTCGGCCTTGTCGGAATCTTTCGCAGTGTCGGCAGCCCATGCATTTATCCAGACCTAATGATGCGTCTGATACCCACAAGGAATTGCCGCACCCAGTATTTGGAGCTGGTGCTTCAGAGTTGGAAGGTTCGGCGTCAGATTCAAAGTATGGCGCAAGGTACCTCGGAAAGCATGGTGAAGATCAGCTCTTCCGTTGTTCAAGGATTGAAAGTTCAGATACCGAGTTTGGCGACACAGGATCGTATCCTCAACATCGTTGGCGCGTCTCGTGCCCGCATAAGTGCCGAAGAGGCAGTGCGGAGCGCATTGCTGAATATCAAGGACGGGCTGGCGGAGGATTTGTTGACGGGGCGGGTGCGGGTGCCGGAGGCCGAAGCCGTGGTGGAGAGCCTTTGAGACCTGCCTGGGCGGCGGGGTTCGTCCTGGTCTGCTAGGGCGGACGTCTGTAGACGAAGCGATGATCCTCTTCTCGAGGCGGGAGTGGCGTCATGGTGGATTGGGAGTACCGGCTGGTCGAGCGCCCGCTCATCGAGCAGCTCAAGAGGATGGGCTGGGGCCATCTCCAAGGGGCTCCGCCGGAATCGGTGATGCCGCTCAATCCCTTTGACTCCGGGCGGGCCGGCTTTGATGAGGTCTTCCTTGAAGACCGGTTGCGAGATGCCGTCTACCGGATCAACCTCGACCCGGACGGCCAGCCCTGGCTCGATGATGACCGCATCGACCAGGCCGTCAACGAACTGAAGCGCATCCCCGCGTCCGGCAACCTGATCGAGGCGAACCAGACCGCCACGAAGCTTCTCCTCGAAGGCACCGTGGTGGACGGGGTCGTCGGCTGGGAGGGCGGCAAGAGCCGTCCCGTCCAGTACATCAACTGGCAGAACCCCGAGAAAAACCAATTCACGGTCGTCAATCAGTTCCGGGTGGACGTGCCCGGCAACGACGGGCACCCGATCATCCCGGACGTGGTCCTGTTCGTGAACGGCATCCCGCTCGTCGTGCTGGAGGCGAAGAAGCCGCAGACGAGCAGTCTGATCAACGCCGTCGGGCAGCTCCTCCGGTACTCCGAGCAGACCAAGGGCGAAGTCAGGCTCGGGAATCAGCGGCTCTTCCACACCGTCCAACTGACCGTTGTGAGCAGTGGCGAGGACGCGAAGCTCGGCACGATCACCGCCCGCTACGAGCACTACGTCCCGTGGCGCGACCCGTATCCGATGACGCGGGAGGACCTGGGCGACCGCTTCGACAAGCCGGCCGACGCGGTGAGCCGGCAGGAGATCCTCGCGGCCGTCCTGTTCGAGAAGGCGCGGCTGCTGGACGTCGTCCACAACTACGTGACGTTCATGGTCACCGACGACGGCAAGACCATCAAGGCCGCTCCCCGCTACCAGCAGTTCCGCGCTGTGGACCGGGCCGTCCGGCGGCTGCGCGGCGGCAGGACGAAGAAGCAAGACGGGGAGCGGGACAGGCGGGGCGGGATCGTCTGGCACACGCAGGGGTCCGGCAAGAGCCTGACCATGACGTTCCTGGTCCGCAAGCTCCGCGCGAGCGACGACCTCAAACACTTCAAGGTCGTCGTCGTCACCGACCGCACCCAACTCCAGGGGCAGCTCAGCAGCACCATGGAGTTGAGCAACGAAACCGTGGACGTCGCCAAGTCCTCGGCGCGGGCGCGGGCGATCCTCGGCAAGCACGGGCCGGGCCTGGTCTTCGTGATGATCCAGAAGCAGGGGAGCGGTGGCGCGCCGGGATCGGGGATGGCCGCGGACACCTCGCTCGGAGAGGCCAACGCCGACGACTCGATCGTCGTCCTGGTGGACGAGGCGCACCGGTCGCACACCGCTTCCCTCGGCACCAACCTTCAGGTCGCGCTGCCGAACGCGGCCCGGATCGGGTTCACCGGAACCCCGATCATGACGAAGAAGGGCCGGCGCAAGACCAGCCTGGAACTGTTCGGCGAGTACATCGACATGTACCGGCTGAAGGACGCCGAAGAGGACGGCGTCATCGTCCCCATCCTGTACGAGGGCTTGAAAGTCCGGGGCGCCGTGCAGGACGGCCGCGACCTCGACGAGGTCGTGGACGAGATGTTCGACGAACTCACCCCGGAGGACCGCGACCAGCTGCAACGCCGGCACGCCACCAAGTCGAAGGTGTCGGTGGCCGAGAAGCTCGTCGCCGCCAAGGCGAAGCACATGCTCCGCCACTACGTCCAGCGCGTCCTTCCCGAAGGCTTCAAGGCGCAGGTCGTCGCGCTCGACCGGAAGACCACCGTCCAGTACCGCGAGGCCCTGATGGCGGCCCGGGATGAGCTGGTCGCCGAAGTCGAGGCCCTCCCCAAACGCGTCCTGGACAAGCCGCTCGAAGAGCTGAAACCCCGCCAGCAGTACCTCGTCGGCGCCCACCACCACCTCGAGCTGCTGAAGCGCATGGAGTTCGCCCCCGTCATCTCCGAGGGCGACACCGAGCACGAAGCCGAACTCGCCGAGTGGACGAACAAGCCCAAGCAGGACGCCCGCGTCACCGACTTCCTCAAGCCGTTCAACGAATCGAACACCGGGTTCGTCATCGTCAACGCGATGCTGCTCACCGGCTTCGACGCCCCGATCGAACAGGTCATGTACCTCGACCGGCGACTCAAGGAACACGACCTCCTCCAGGCCGTTGCCCGTGTCAACCGGACCGCCGACGGCAAGGAGTACGGCTACGTCGTCGACTACCAGGGCGTCGCGCAGAACCTCGTGGAAGCGCTGAAGGTCTACGCGCACCAGTCGTACGACGAGGACGACGCCGCCGACGTCGAGCAGGCGTTGAAGGACGTCAAGGCCGAGATGGCGAAGCTGGAACCGCGCTGCAACCGCGTCCGGCTGATGTTCCGCAACCCGGACGACGTCGAAAGCTGCGTCGAGGAGCTGGCCGACACCGAGCTGCGCGACCAGTTCAACGCCGACTTCGCGCTCTTCGCGAAGACCTACAACGCCGTCCTGCCCGACCCGGCAGTGAAGCCGTTCGAGGCCGACCTCAAACGGTTCACCGTCGTGAAGATCACCGCGTCCCGCCGGTACCGGGTGGACGACGGCGAGTTCGACCCGGCCGCGTACGGCGGGCGCATCAAGCACCTGATCGACGAGCACGTCACCTCGCTCGGCATCGAGCAGATGCTGCCGCCGGTCGCGCTGACCGCGCCCGACTTCACGGAAAAAGTCGAGGCGCTGCCCGGCGGGTCGCGCGCGAAGGCGTCCGAGATGGAACACGCCATCCGGCACCACATCACCGTCAACAAGGCCAAGGACCCGGCCTACTACCAGCAGCTCAGCGAACGCCTGGAGGAGATCCTCCAGCAGCTCAAGGACGACTGGAACCAGCAGATCCTCGCCCTTGAGGGCCTCATCACCGAGCTGCGGGAGGACGCGCCCGAGAACCCGCACGGCCTCAGCCCCGTCGAGAGCGCGCTCTACGGCGTCCTCGCTCAGGAGGTCGCCACCTCCGACGACGACCCGCGCATCCCCGACTGCGTGGACGCGGCACAGGACGTCTACCACCGCGCCATCGAGGTCATCCACCGCAAGGACTACTGGCACTCCAGCAAGGAGACCGACCGCGAGGAGTTTCGCGGTGAGATCTGCGGCATCCTCTACGGCCGGCACCTCGCCGACGAAAAGAACGTGGAGAAGCTCGCCGGACAGCTGTTCGAGGTCATCAAGGCCAACCGCGAACGCATACCGCGATCGTGACCGGGCGGCGGCGTGTCCAGTGAACTGCGCTGACGGGGTCACCTGACATCCTGGGCGGGTGAGTGATTTCCCGGGGACGTTGCGCGTCGGCGAGCTCGACGTGGCGGTGGCGGTCAGCGCACGCCGCAGCACCGTCCGGCTCACCGTGGAACGGGACGCCTCCGTCACCGCCGTCGTCCCGCCGTCCACCACCCGCGACGAACTCGCCAAGATGGTCGAGTCCAAACGCTCGTGGCTCTACGGCAAGCTCGCGCAGCACCGCGAACTCGGCGAACCGCACCCCGAGCGCCGCATCGTCTCCGGCGAAGGGTTCCTTTACCTCGGCCGCTCCTACCGGCTGAAGGTCGTGGACGACAAGACGCCCGTGAAGCTCGTCCGGGGCAGGCTGCTGCTCACCGAAGGCGGCGGCGCGCGGGACCTCGTCCGCTGGTACCAGCGGGTCGGCGAACCCTGGCTGGCGAAACGCGTCGAGCCGTGGGCGGCCCGCGTGGGCGTCGAGGTCACCGGCCTGCGCGTCATGCCGCTCGGCTACCGCTGGGGATCCTGCTCGTCCAGCGGACGGCTCAACATCCACTGGGCGACGATGCAACTCCCGCCCACCCTCATCGACTACGTCCTCGTCCACGAACTGGCGCACCTGGAACGCGCCGACCACGGCCCCGAGTTCTGGCGGATCGTCGACCGCGCCATGACCGGCTACGAGGAACGCCGCGAACGGCTCCGCCGGTTCGGCCCCGAGCTATGGCTTCCCGACGAAGGACGCTGACCACCGCTGACATTCGCAGTACATTCGGCGGCGTGACCACGTCAGGCCCCATCGTCCTCAACGACCGCTACACGCTCGACCGTGCGCCGCTCGGCCGGGGTGGCATGGGGGAGGTGTGGGGCGGGCACGACGCCGTGCTCGGCCGGCGCGTCGCGGTGAAACTCGTCCGGCTGACCGACGTGCCCGACGACCTCGCCGAACTCGAGCGCCGGTTCCTGCGGGAGGCGCGCGTCATGGCGCGGCTCGGCCACCCGGGCGCGCCCGCGATCCACGATGCGGGCGTCAGCGAGGACGCGTCCCACGCCCGGCGGATGTTCATCGTCATGGAGTACGTCGACGGCGTCCGGCTGGACGACGTCATCGCCGAGACCGAATCCGTGCCGCTCGGATGGGCCGCCGCCATCGGCGCACAGGTCGCCGCCGTGCTCGCCGCCGCGCACGTGAAGGGCGTCCTGCACCGCGACCTGAAGCCGAGCAACCTCATCCTGTGCCGGGACGGCGCCGTGAAGGTCATCGATTTCGGGCTGGCCCTGCTGCACGATCCGGACGTCAGCAAGCTCACCCGCAGTGGCGCGATCCTCGGCACCGCCCTGTACATGCCGCCCGAGCAGGTCCGGTCCGAGACCGCCACGGCGCGCAGCGACCTGTACACCCTCGGCTGCGTCCTGTACGAGATGATCGCGGGCCGTCCGCCGTTCGTCGGGGATACCGAGTACGCCATCCTCGAACAGCAGGTCGGCGCGAAGCCCACCCCGCTCGGCGACTTCCGCGCGGAGGTACCGCCCGACCTCGCGGACCTGGTCGCCGAGCTGCTCGCCAAGGACCCGGCGAAGCGGCCCGTGGACGCCGCCGTCGTGCATCGCAGGCTCCTCCAGTACGTGTCGGGTGCGCGTCCGCTGCCGGGCATGGCGGACCAGGAGGCGAGCCCGCGCCGGATGTACGCCGACGTGCTGACCAGGATCCTGCACCGCTCCGCCGGAGACGCGGCGAAGCGGGCGCCGGGCACTGACGACGCGCCACGGGTGAGCAGGACGGAGATGAGCCGGGCCCGCCGGGAGGCGGCCGCGATGGCCAGGGAGGGGCGGCACGCCGAGGCGGCCCAGGCCCTCGAAGCGGTCGTCGAACCGGGCGGCCGGCCTCTCCCGGTGGACGACCCCGACGCCGTCAAACTGCGGATGTCCTACGCCAACATCCTCGCGGACGCCGGTGACCGCAGAGCGGCCGGCGCCTTCCTGCGGCTCGGCGACGACCTGGCCGAGCGTTTCGGCGCCGAGGACGAGCGGGTCGTGCAGTGCCGCCTCGGCGAGGCCGACTGCCACGCCAGGCTCGGCGACGACGGGCTGGCGCTGCGGCTCCTGCGCGGGCTGCTCGCCGACCAGCTCGCCGTCCGCTCCGGCGACGACCCTCGCGTCCTGGAACTGCGGCGCCGCGTCGGCGAGCTGGAGGACGCCGTGGGGGATCACGACGCGGCCCGGCAAACACTGGCCGACCTGCACGACGATCTGAGCCGCGAGGCCGGCCCCGACCATCCGTCGGCCATCCGGGTACGTGACCGCTTGGAGCGGCTCGGCCCGTGACGGGGGCCTCGCCTGGCGTCAGTACTCGGCAGCCGGGTCCGGGTCCAGGACACCCGCGGTGAGGCCGTGAATCGCCCAGCGGGTGGCCTCCTGTCCGGCCCGCCATGCGATGTCGAACTGCATGGACCATTGGCCGATCCACCGGAAGGCGGTTCCGTAGCGTTGCTGCTCCGCCAGCGGTATCCGCGGGACGCGCGCCTTCCGTACCGTCGACCGCAAGGACGCGCCGGTCGAGGACGTTCCCGGGCGATCGTGCGTCTGGCGGGTCAGAAAGCCCGCGATGAAGAACGGGTCGATCTGCTCGGGATCGCATCTGATGATGTCGACGGGGCCGCCGCGGCGGTGCACCTCGTCCAGATCCTTGGATTCGCTGACGACGAGGGGATCGGCATCGGCGGGAATGACGACATCGCCCGATCGGATTCCGGCGTCGCGGCTGAGCAGCTCCACCGCCCCGGCTCGCTGGAGTTCGGTGATGCTGATCATTGGGAGGTCGGTTCTGCTCTGCACAGGCTGGAACGCCGGCGTCTCGGCGATGACCTTGCGTAGCAGCGGCTCGACGGCGGAGGCCCTTTCCGCGTGCCGCCGGGCGATGTCCGACCACGGCAGCCTGACGTGGCGGGTCGGGATGATGGCGACCTCGTCGTCGAGAAGGTCGATCGCGCCGACCGTCCTCGTCCTCGCCGGGTCCTTGAACACCGCCGCCCATTCGGATCGCCGCTCCGGGAGGTCGTCGGCCTCCGACAGGTCCACCATCCGGACCTGGTGGTCCGGCGGGCCGCTGGGGCGTCGCAGCACCCAGATGTGAAGTCCGCCGCTGATTCGCAGCGAGAACCGGCGGGGTAGTTCGACAACGGTTTGGACCGCTCCTCTGCGCACCAGCTCCGCGCGTATCCGGCGGCCGGCGGCCTTGGTCGTGAACGCGGCCGGCAGGAGGAGGATCGCGATCCCGTCCGGTTTCAGATACGAGTAGCAGATCTGCGTCCACACCCCGACCGGGTCGGCGGACGAGGGAAGGCCGAATTCCCAGCGCGGATCCAGCGTCAGCGCGTCCAGCGGGACGGGACGGGCCGATCCCTGCGCCCCGATCGGCGGCGCACAGACGACCACGTCCGCGCGCATCCGGAGCTCCGCGAGCGCATCGCCTGTGAACGGCTCCCCGGGCTCCAGCGCCACCGGGACGCGCGCCGCGTCGTCGAAGCCGTCCTGTGCCATCTCAATGGCGGCCTTGTCGGGGTCCTGGCCGGCGAAGGAGACGCCCGCCTTGACGGTCGCCGCCGCCGCGACCAGCAGGCGGCCCGGCCCGCACGCCGGGTCGACGATGAGTCCCGTGTCGAGCGCCGGGACGAGAGAGGCCACCATCTTGGCCAGCGAAGAATCGTCGATCGGCGCGGGAGAGGCGGTGTCGACGTCCGCGTCGGCGGGGCGTTCCGCCGGCCGCGACAGCTTGCCGTTCGCCTTCAACCAGGCTTCGACCTCGTCCCACGAGAAGGTGGGGCTGGACGGCGTGCCGCCGACGGGTTTGGGGAAGTCGAGGTACCGCCGCCGCCAGTTGGAGACCGCCGCCCGGCCGACGCCCACGGTTCGGGCGATCTCCGCCGCGGTCACCCGATCGTCCCTGGTCATCTGCCCCTCTCCCTTCCGTCCCGGGTCAGCGTACACACAGCGTCCCCATGTCTACATACCCGGCCTATCTGTGAACTCACTTGACATGAGTCATCGTTTAGTCTCAGAGTTGTGTACGGAAGACGACGGATCGTCTGTGTACATAAGGAGGGGCGCCATGCAGTTCACGGACTCGCAGGCGGAGGCCATAGACGCCGACACCGGCAACATGCTCGTCCTGGCGTGCGCCGGGTCGGGCAAGACCGAGGTGATCGCCCAGCGCATCGTCGCGCTGCTGGCCCGGCCGGACGTCGAACCCCGGCACATCGTCGCCTTCACCTTCACCGAGAAGGCCGCCGGCGAGCTGGCGGAGCGCGTCCACCGCAGGATCAAGGACCGCTACGGCGAGATGCACGGCCTCGCCGAGATGTTCATCGGGACGATCCACGGCTACGCGCTCGACCTCCTGCACAGCCAGGCGCCCGAGGCGTTCAAGTTCAACGTCCTGAATGACCCGCAGGCCCGGCTGATCATCGACAGGTACAGCGCCAAGTCGGGGCTGACCGCGACCACCAAGTCCGTGCGGGGAGTGCGGGAGCCGCTGCGCCGCTGGGTGCACTCACGCCTCTACCAGCAGGTCATGTCCGTCCTGCGGGAGGACGACGTGGACCGACGCCTGCTGCGCCCGGACCTCGCGCAGGCGCTGGAGGCGTACGAGACGCTCCTCAACGAGCGCAACTACTTCGACTACTCCGCGATCCTGGCGAGGGCCGTCGACTACCTGGAGGACGACGAGGGGCATGCCTCCGCCGGCGCCGTCCAGCAGCACGTCCGGGAGAACGTCCGGCACGTCATCGTGGACGAGTACCAGGACATCAACCCCGTCCAGGAACGGCTGATCCGCGGACTCACCCAGTACGGCGCCGACCTCTGCGTGGTCGGCGACGACGACCAGACCATCTACCAGTGGCGCGGCAGCGCGGTCGCCAACATCCTGACCTTCGAGAACCGCTACGCCGACGTCAAGCGGATCACCCTGAACGACAACTTCCGCTCCAGCCCCGCCATCACGCAGCTGGCCCGTGCCGCCATCGAGGAGATCCCGGCGTCCGTCCGCCTGGCCAAGGCCATGGTCGCGGGCGGGCACCAGAAGTTCGAGCGCGGAGACCTCCTCGCCCTGGAGTTCGGCGACCCGCAGGAGGAGGCCCGCCGGATCGCCGACCGGATCGAGACGCTCCTCGGCGTCCCCTTCCAGGACGACGCCGACGGCCCGGAACGCGGCCTCAGCTACGCCGACTTCGCGGTCCTGTTCAGGTCGGTGCGCGGCGACGCCGGGCCGCTGGTGGAGGAGTTCCGCCGCCGCGGCATCCCCTACATCATCAAGGGGCTGACCCAGCTCTTCGAGACGCCCGAGGTCAGGGCGGCCGTCACCTGTTTCCGGTACGTCGCCGGCTACGTGGACGCCGACACCGTCCGCGACGCCTGGCGTGCCGCCGACGTCGGCTGCGACGACCGCGCGCTCGACCGCGGCCTCGCGGTCCTCGACGAGGCCATCGACTGGGACGACTCGCGTCCCTGGGACTCGATCACCCTGCAGGGCGTGTTCCTCCGCTTCCTCGATGAGATCGGGCTCCGCGAGGAGACCGTCCCGTCCCGTGGCCGGGGCGGCGGCCGCGGCGAGATCGTCTTCTACAACCTGGGCCGGTTCTCCACCGCGATCGGCGACTACGAGGCGATCTACCTGACCGTCGCGCCGCCGAGCCGGTTCGACGGCTTCGCGAAGTGGGTGGAGTTCCAGGCTCCCGCGTACTACGAGGAGTCCGACGGCGACAACGGCTACGCGCAGCCCGACGCGGTCGTGATCGCGACCGTTCACCAGGCGAAGGGCATGCAGTGGCCCGCCGTCTTCATCCCGGCCATGCGCCGCAACACCTTCCCGATGCGCCGGGCCGGGGGCCTCAACATCTTCCACGTCATCGACAGGGCCCTCGTCCCGGACGCCGCCCGCTACGAGGGCGGCATCGACGACGAACGCCGCCTCTTCTACGTCGCGGTGACCCGGGCGCAGAAGTACCTGATGCTCAGCTTCGCCCCGAACGGCAAGCAGACCGGACGCCGGCCGTCCGAGTTCTTCGACGCCGCGACGCGCAACGACTGGGTGCTGACCCGCGAGAAGCAACCCGCGTCCAAGCGGCGGCTGGAGCCCGTCCCGAAGCACGGGACCCCGGACGTCGTGCTCTCCTTCTCCGACCTGAAGTACCTGTTCGAGTGCCCCTACTCGTTCAAGCTCCGGCTGCTCTACGGGTTCGACTCACCGCTCCAGAAGGAACTCGGCTACGGCAAGTCGCTGCACGACATGATGGCGGAGATCCACAAGCGCGCCATCAAGGGCGACATCGTGGACGTCTCGGACGCCGAGGACCTGGTGGACCGCCACCTGAACCTCCCGTTCGCGAACCCCGCCGCCCGCGACCAGCTGCGCCCGGCGGCGATCGCGTCCGTCCGCCGCTACCTGCGCGAGAAGGGCTCGACGCTGCACCAGACCGAGTACTCCGAGCAGCCCGTCGAGATCCACCCGGCGCCCGGTGTCACCGTCACCGGCCGCGTCGACCTCATCAGGCGCCTGGACACCGATGAGGTCTCGATAGTCGACTTCAAGTCGTCCGAGCGCACCCAGGCCGAAGGCGTCACGCTCGACCAGCTCCACATGTACGCGCTGGGCTACCGGGAGCTCACCGGCTCCGACGCAGACCTCGTCGAGATCCACAACCTGGACAAGGACGGCAGGTCCCACCGCCAGGAGGTGGACGACGCGATGCTGACCACCCTCAGCCCCCGGGTGGCCACGGCAGGCCAGTCCCTCCGCGACAACCATCTGCCCAAACTGGCGACCTGGTGCAAGACCTGTGCGAACTGTGACTTCAAGGGAATCTGCCGCGATAGGCGGGACGATACGTCTCCATGAGGTTCGTCTGAAAGATTGGTCGTAGTCGGTGGTGCAACACGGCGCCTGCCCGGGATGGACGGAACACGGATGGACTATCGGCGGCTGTTCTCCAGCAAGGCCATCGAGCAGGAGTTCCTGGACCGATTCGACGAACTCGCTGCGAGCGCGGCCGCCATCCCCGGGTTCGAAGGGCTGGAGGGCGGCCTCACCGTCGACCGGGCGGCCGACGCAGTCGCCCAGATGAACGAGGGCACCTGGGCGTCGCAGGACCCGGGGCTGGAGGCGATCGTGGAGGCATTCCTCCGGCCGGTGCACCTCGTTCAGCGCTGCACATTCCGTTCCGCGGCCGACGGTCTCCCGAAAAGCGAGGAGATCGCCGCGGTGCTGGAAGAGGCGCGGTCCGCCCTGGAGGCGGTGATCCCCAGCGTCGGCCGCATCGACCTGCACAACCACCGGAACGATTGGGTGGGGACGGGCTGGATGGTGGAGCCCGGGACGGTCGTGACCAACCGGCATGTGGCCGAGGTGTTCGCCGAGAGGACGGCTGGGTTCGCGTTCCGGCACATCTCCGGCCGGACGATACGCGCCACCCTCGACTGGTACCACGAGCATCTCCAGCCGGAGGAGTCGCGTTTCCGGGTGACCGAAGTCGTCTGGATGGAGCCGGACGCCTCGCTCCACGATGTGGCCCTGCTGCGTATCGCCGAGACCGGCGAGGACGGCGAGCCGCTTCCCCCGCCCATTCCCCTGATGACGGAGGAACTTGCCCCGGCCGACGTCGGTCGGTGGATCGGCGTGATCGGTTATCCCGGCAGAGGCAACTGGAGGGACTCCACAGCCGACCGGCAGCGCATCTTCGACGGTGTCTACGAATGCAAACGGCTCGCCGCCGGGCAGTTGACCTCTTTCACGCCGGACGGCCTCGTCGCCCACGACGCGACCACGCTCGGCGGAAACTCGGGCTCGGCGGTGATTGACCTCGCGACAGGCAAGGCGGTCGCACTCCACTTCGCCGGCGTACCGGGCATGAGCAACCATGCGGTGCGGGCGTCCGTCGTCCAACGTCTGGTCCGCACCCACAACCGCTGACGGGACAGGCCGTGAACGATGCCGCGCCTCCCCGGCCCGAGCCGCCCGGCGGACCCGCCTCCGCGCAGGCCAAGCCCGCGTTGCAAGGGATATTGACACCTTACGCCGGGATGCGCGAGACCACGGAGTCGATCCAGGTCCTCACCGACGCGCGGAACCGCGTGGCGATGGTGGAGATCGGTGGCCGGCCCGCGGGCACCGGGGTCCTGGTAGGAGTTGACCTCCTGCTCACCGCGGCGCACGTGCTAGGGGCGGGGGAGCCGCATCCGCCGGTCGCCGGCGTCGTCGCCGTGTTCGACCATCACACCGTTCCCGGCGTCAGCCCCGCGGAGGCCGGTGTCCGCGTCCCCGTGGTCGAGTACCTAGACGGCGCGCCGTTGAGCGCCGCGGATCTGAGTCGTTTCCACCAGGGCGAACCACCTCCCGAAGACTGGCTCGACTTCGCGCTCCTGCGGCTGGCACACCCCGTCCCAGAGGTCCCGGCGTCGGACGGCTCCCGCACGCCGCGCGGGCACTACCGCCTGGACCCCGCCGAGTACGCCTTCGCCAAGGCCGGGCCGCTGACCGTCGTCCAGCATCCGCTGGGGCAGTCGCAGCGGGTCTGCCAGACCCTCCTCGCCGCCCGGTCGTCCGCGTCGGGAACCCGCGTGACCTACCAGACCAACACGGCCATGGGCTCGTCCGGTGCGGCGCTGATCGACGGCCGGGGCAGGCTGGTCGCCCTCCACCACTACTTCACCGGTGCGGTCAACCAAGGCATACCCATCTCGGCCATTGCCGGTGCGGTGACCGGCGGTCCGCATCCCGAGGCCTTGCGGACCCGCGCCGGCGCCGCTGCCGCGCCCATCCTGCTGAGCTGGTCGGAACAGGACGCCGAGCGGGCCCGCTGGGTCGGCGACGTCCTCGCCTCCGCGGGCCACGACGTCCGCCTGAACCTGCCTGGTGAACGTCCTCGGACGGACGAGCTGCGAACGCACATGGACGCCGGCGGCCGCGTCTTCGCCCTCGTCAGCCCCGCTTACCTGGCGGACGAGAAAGGGCTCGCCGACCGCGACCACCTGCTGCACCGGGCCACCCCGTACGAGCCGTACCGGTTCGTCCCCTTGCTGATCGAAGGGGAGCCGCCCGGCCTGCTCCGGCTCGTACCGTCCGTCGATTTACGGGACGCCGCACGGCCGGACGCCGAATGGATGCTGCGGGAGGCCGCGGCGAGAGCGCCCGCCGCGCCCCGCCCCGCCGCCCCCGCGGGGCCGCCGGCACTGGCCTTCCG
>NZ_JABXFD010000256.1 GCF_013372625.1 Actinomadura sp. BRA 177 | reverse complement strand
GGATGAACGCCACCCCGCGACCCTACGACCACCACGCTTAGTGCGTGAAACCACACTCACCCGAACACGTATCCACAGGTCACAAGCTCAAGGTCTGACGACATCCAAGCGAGTGAGCCAAGTCAGGTGGCCGCAACAATCGGCCGCGCTAATGACCGCCGCCCACCGGACAACGACCCCTGACCGAAGCCCAATCGCGTCGCGCCCACCTCGGCGTCGCGTGAAAACTGACCTCCTCAGTGAAGGGGCTGGGCGAGATCCGCCGGTTGCACCGGGCTAAGGACATACCGATCAAGGTGATCGCTCAGCGCATGCGCGTCTCGAAGAACATCGTCAAGCGTGCCTTGGCGGTCAGGGAAGCCACCGAGAAGGCCCGCCGAGGGACAAAGGGCGTCCGGGGACCGAGGAGCGCGCGTTAGGACGGCAGGGCCCTGCTGCTCGGTCCGGAGTGGGATTGCTGGCCTAGGAGGGCCAGCCCCGGTCCTCCTGGAAGGGAACCTGCGGCTTCGCTTCGATCGTGCTCATGAGAACTCTGGAGACGCCGAGGCTGACCTCGCGTCCGCTGAGCGCCTGAGGACTTCGAGGATTACGCCGCGATGCTCGCCGATCCGGAGGTGGGCCGGTTCCTGTCCACCGAAGGCAGCATGTCCCGCGAGGATTCCTGGCGGAACCTGGCGCTGTTCCTGGGGCATCAGCAGATCCGCGGGTTCTCGAACTTCGCCGGTCTTGAGAAGGACACGGGGTGCTTCGCCGACCGTGTCGGTCCATGGCAGCCGGCCGGGTGGCCAGGATTGGAGGTCGGGTGGTGCCTGGTGAAGCGCTTCCGGGGCCTCGGTACGCCACCGAGGCGGCACGTGAGGCGTTGGGGTTCTGCTTTGACGATGGAGCCACTGAGGTGATGTCGCTGCTAGGGGGTGTGGCAGCGGAGCCCACACCGGCGGCCGCGCGGTAGCCCCCGAACCCGGCGGCATGGCGTAGGGCGGTACCCCGGGCGGTGGAGAGGAGGCGCGGCGAACTCAGCCGCAGCGGGTGTGGCAGCGGAGCCTGACAGCGAGTGGCCGCGGGGTAGCCCCCGCGAACCCGGCGGCATGGCGTAGAGGCGGCCCCCGGGCGGTGGAGAAGATGCGTGGCTGGCTTAGCCGGCAGGGGGCGTGGGGGCGGAGCCCCCACATCGGGGGTCCGGGGGTCGCCCCCCGGATCGACATGACGAAAGGAGTGGCGGTCTGCGCTTTTTGCAGACACACCACTCCCGACTCCGAGTGGGCCTAGGTGGACTTGAACCACCGGCCTCATCCTTATCAGGGATGCGCTCTAACCGACTGAGCTATAGGCCCGGAGTGTGCCGCCGCCCCTGGCGGCGCAACGAGAGGTTACCCCATCTGGGCGGACAACCGGAAATCGATTGCCGGGCAGCGGCGGGACGGGGCTACTCGGCCTCCTTGAGGGTGACCTCGACGCCGCCGACCAGGTCGGCGGCGAGGTTGTAGATGACGGAGCCGACCGTGGACAGGGCGGTGATGAGCATGACGTTCAGGGCGCCCACGAGGACGGTGTAGCCGAAGACGCGGAAGAAGGAGAACCAGTTGCCCGCGTCGACGCTGCCGGTCGTCTCGCCCTGTTCCCGGGTGAGGCTGTTGATCGTGTCGCTGATGGCGTCGAACACGCCGAGGCCGGACAGGATCACGTACAGGACGATGACGGCGACGAGGAGGACGACGAAGCAGACCAGCGACATCACGAAGCTGAACTTCATCACCGACCACGGCTCGAGCCTGGCGAGCTGGAGCTGGGCCTTGCGGGCCGGCTTGCCGTTCGCGGGCTTGGCCGAGTTGGCCGGGGCCATGGCGGTGGACGGGCGGTCCTTCAGGACGGTGCCGGCGAAGCCGCGGCCGGCGCCGTCCGAGGACGGGGAAGAGGGAGAGGACGAGCCCGAGCCGCCGCCCGCGGCCGCGGCGGGTGTGGCGGAGTTGCCGGGCGTCGGTTTGAACGGCTTGCTAGCGCTCTCCGTACGTCCTGCCGAGACCGAACCGGACGGCTCGGCGGGTTTGGCCCAGCCCGCCGAGCCGGGCGAGGACGACGAGGACGACGAGGAGTCGTCGGCGGTGTCCTTGACCGGGGCGATCTCGGGGGTGTCGGCGTCCTTCGCCGGCTTCTCCTCGATCTTCGCCAGGTCGATCCGCGTGGTGTCGGCGCCGGCCGAGTCCTCGGCGGCGGCGGGCTTGCCCGGCTCCAGGTCGACGGTCGTCTCGTCCCGCCCGGACTTGGCGGACGCGGCGGCGACGGTCTTGGACGGCTTCGTCCCGGACTTGGACGGCGACGCGGCCGGTTTCTTGCCGGCGCCGCCCGTCCCCGAGGCGGCCGCGCCGGGCGGCCCGCCCTTGTTCTTGCCGGGCTCGGTGCTCACGTGTCCTCCTGGCCTAGCGGCTCGGTGACTATGCAGGGTACGTCACTCACCGTCGCCCCCTTCGCCGTCGTCGGAGCCCGAGTCCTCCAGGGCCTCCGACTCCACAATGGACTCTACGTTCCTCGCGATCGCCACCACGCTGGCCCCGTCCGCGAGGTTCATCAGGCGGACGCCCATGGTCTGCCTGCCGGACTGCTTGATCTCCGCGGCGGTGGTACGGATCACGCCGCCGTTCGACGTCATCGCGAACACCTCGTCGTCGGGGCCGACCATCAGCGCCCCTACCAACATCCCGCGCGATTCAACGATCTTAGCGGTGAGGACGCCCTTACCCCCACGTCCCTGGAGCGGGTACTGGTCCACCGGAGTGCGCTTCGCGTAGCCACCCCGGGTGGCCACCAGGACATCGTCCGAGCCGTTGTGGACGACGAGCATGTTGAGAACTTCCTGGTCCTCGTCGAAACGCATGCCGATGACGCCGGACGTGGCGCGTCCCATCGGCCGCAGCGACTCGTCGTCGGCGTTGAACTTGATCGCCTGGGCGCCGGTGGAGACCATCAGCAGCCTGTCCTCGGCGGACACGAGCCGGGCGGCGATCACCTCGTCGCCGTCGATGAGGTTGATGGCGATGATGCCACCGGTGCGGGGCGAGTCGAAGTCGCGCAGCGCGGTCTTCTTGACGCGCCCCTTCTTCGTCCCGAGGACGAGGTAGGGCGCGACGTCGTAGTCGCGCAGGGTCATGACCTGGGCGATGTGCTCGTCCGGCTGGAAGGCCAGCAGGTTCGCGACGTGCTGCCCGCGCGAGTCGCGGCCCGAGTCGGGCAGCTCGTAGGCCTTGGCCCGGTAGACGCGGCCCTTGTTGGTGAAGAACAGCAGCCAGTTGTGCGTCGAGGTGACGAAGAACTGGTCGACGATGTCGTCCTGCTTGAGCTGCGCGCCGCGGACGCCCTTGCCGCCGCGCCGCTGCGCCCGGTACAGGTCGGTCTTGGTGCGCTTGGCGTAGCCGCCGCGGGTGATCGTGACGACGACGTCCTCTTCGGCGATGAGGTCCTCGTAGGAGACGTCGCCGTCGAACGGGATGATCTCGGTGCGCCGGTCGTCGCCGAACTTCTCGACGATGGGGGCGAGCTCGTCGCCGACGATCTGCCGCTGCCGCTCGGGCGAGGCCAGGATGTCGTTGTAGTCGGCGATCTCCGCCATGAGCTTGTCGTACTCGTCGGTGATCTGCTGGCGCTCCAGCGCGGCGAGCTTGCGCAGCTGCATGTCGAGGATGGCCTGCGCCTGGATCTCGTCGATCTCCAGCAGGCTCATCAGGCCCTGCTGCGCCTCCGACGCGGACGGCGACCGCCGGATGAGGGCGATGACCTCGTCGATCCGGTCGAGTGCCTTCAGCAGCGCGCGCAGGATGTGGGCGCGCTCCTCGGCCTTGCGGAGCAGGAACCGGGTGCGGCGGACGATGACGTCGATCTGGTGCGCGACCCAGTGCCGGACGAACTGGTCGATGCGCAGGGTGCGCGGCACGCCGTCCACCAGCGCGAGCATGTTCGCGCCGAACGTCTCCTGCAGCTGGGTGTGCTTGTACAGGTTGTTCAGGACGACCTTGGCGACGGCGTCCCGCTTCAGGACGATGACGAGGCGCTGCCCCGTCCGGCCGGACGTCTCGTCGCGGACGTCCGCGATGCCGTCCAGCTTGCCGTCCTTGACCCCGTCCGCAATCTTGAGAGCGAGGTTGTCCGGGTTGACCTGGTACGGAAGTTCGGTGACGACGAGGCAGGTGCGGCCCTGGATCTCCTCGACCTCGACGACGGCCCGCATCGTGATGGAGCCGCGGCCGGTGCGGTAGGCGTCCTCGATGCCGCGGCGGCCGACGATGAGGCCGGCGGTCGGGAAGTCGGGGCCCTTGACCCGCTCGATCAGCGCCTCGAGCAGCTCGTCGTCGGACGCGCCGTAGTTGTCCAGGTACCAGCGGACGCCGTCGGCGACCTCGCGCAGGTTGTGCGGCGGGATGTTCGTCGCCATCCCGACCGCGATGCCGGCGGACCCGTTGACCAGCAGGTTCGGGTACCGGGACGGCAGGACGTCCGGCTCCTGCGAGCGGCCGTCGTAGTTGGGGGAGAAGTCGACGGTCTCCTTGTCGATGTCGCGCAGCAGCTCCATCGCGAGGGGCGCCATGCGGCACTCGGTGTACCGCATCGCCGCGGCGGGGTCGTTGCCGCGCGAGCCGAAGTTGCCGTTGCCGTCGACCAGCGGGTACCGCATCGACCAGGGCTGCGCGAGCCGGACGAGCGCGTCGTAGATGGCGGAGTCGCCGTGCGGGTGGTAGTTCCCCATGACGTCGCCGACGACGCGGGCGCACTTGAAGTAGCCGCGGTCGGGCCGGTAGCCGCCGTCGTACATCGCGTACAGGACCCGGCGGTGGACGGGCTTGAGGCCGTCGCGTACCTCGGGCAGCGCGCGCGCGACGATGACCGACATGGCGTAGTCGAGGTAGCTCTTCTGCATCTCGACCTGGATGTCGACCGGCTCTATCCGTTCGCCGGGGTGGCCGCCCTCTGTGGTCACGTCCGTCACTCTGAAGACCTCTTCTGCTCGGTGGGAAGGAAGTACGTCCGCCTGCGGGGATCGGGCCTGCGGGAGCCGCGGTGTTCAGGCCGCTGGGAGCCGGGCCCTGGGCGCGTACCTCAGATGTCGAGGAACCGCACGTCCTTGGCGTTGCGCTGGATGAACTCCCGGCGGGGCTCGACCTCCTCGCCCATGAGCACGCTGAACAGCTCGTCCGCCTGGGCGGCGTCGTCCAGCTGGACCTGCAGCAGGACCCGGTTGTCGGGGTCCATGGTGGTGTCCCACAGCTCGTTGGCGTTCATCTCGCCGAGGCCCTTGAAGCGCTGCACCTGGTCGCGGGGACGGGGGTCGCGCTTGCCGGCGGCGATCCCGGCCTCGATGACCGCGTCCCGTTCGGCGTCGGAGAAGGCGTAGTCGGCGTCGCTGCCCCGCGCGTCCCACTTGATCTTGTAGAGCGGCGGCTGCGACAGGTACACGTGACCGGCCTCGATGAGCGGCTTCATGAACCGGAACAGCAGCGTCATCAGCAGCGTGTTGATGTGGTGGCCGTCGACGTCCGCGTCCGACATCAGGATGATCTTGTGGTAACGGAGCTTGGCGATGTCGAACTCGTCGTGCACGCCGGTGCCGAGCGCCGTGATGATCGCCTGCACCTCGTTGTTCTTCAGGATCTTGTCGATCCTGGCCTTCTCCACGTTCAGGATCTTGCCGCGGATCGGCAGGATCGCCTGGAAGTGCGGGTCGCGGCCGCCCTTCGCGGAGCCGCCCGCCGAGTCGCCCTCGACGATGTACAGCTCGGACTTCGCCGGGTCGGTGGACTGGCAGTCCGACAGCTTGCCGGGCAGCGCCGTCGACTCCAGCAGGCTCTTGCGGCGGGTCAGGTCGCGCGCCTGTCGCGCCGCGACCCGCGCGCGCGCCGCCTGCGACGCCTTGTTGATGATCTCCTTGGCCTCGCCCGGGTTCTCCTCGAACCAGTCGCGCAGGTGCTCGTTGCACGCCCGCTGCACGAACGACTTGGCCTCGGTATTGCCGAGCTTGGTCTTGGTCTGGCCCTCGAACTGCGGGTCGGCCAGCTTGATGGAGATGATCGAGGTGAGGCCCTCGCGGACGTCCTCGCCGGTCAGGTTGTCGTCCTTGTCGCGCAGCAGGCCCTTGTCGCGGGCGTACCGGTTGACGATCGTGGTGAGCGCCGCCCGGAAGCCCTCCTCGTGCGTGCCGCCCTCCGCCGTGTTGATGGTGTTGGCGAACGTGTGGACGGACTCGGCGTAGGACGAGTTCCACTGCATGGCGATCTCGACCGACATGCCCTCGGTGTGGTCGTCGAAGTACACCACCGACTCGTGGACGGCGTCCTTGCGCGCGTTGATGTAGCGGACGAAGTCCTCGATGCCGCCCTCGTAGTGATACCGGACGACGTGCGGCTCGCCGTTGGAGTGGTCGGGCCGCTCGTCCCGCAGCGTGATGGCGAGGCCGCGGTTGAGGAACGCCATCTCCTGCATGCGGCGGGAGAGGGTCTCGAAGTTCCACTCGGTGACCTCGAAGATGTCGGGGTCGGGCCAGAACCTGATGAGGGTGCCGGTCGCCTCGGTCTCCTCGCCCTGCTGGAGCTCGCTCTCGGGCCCGCGCCACGTGTACGACTGCCGCCACACGTGGCCGTTGCGGCGGACCTCGGCCTCCAGTCGGGTGGACAGCGCGTTGACCACGGACGAGCCGACACCGTGCAGACCGCCGGAGACGGCATAGGACTTGCCGTCGAACTTGCCGCCCGCGTGCAGCGTGGTGAACACCAGCTCGATGGCCGGACGTTTCTCCACCGGGTGCTCACCGACGGGGATGCCGCGGCCGTTGTCGCTCACGCTCACACCGCCGTCGGCCATCAGCGTCACGACGATGTCGTCGGCATGGCCGGCCAGGGCCTCGTCGACCCCGTTGTCCACGATCTCGTAGACGAGGTGGTGCAGGCCGCGCTCACCGGTCGAGCCGATGTACATGCCCGGGCGCTTGCGAACCGCCTCAAGCCCTTCAAGGACAGTGATCGAACTAGCGTCGTACGCCAAAGGAGATCCTCCTGCCGGGGATGTCAGCCGCTCCGCGCCCGAGGGAGGCGCGGTGTGCCCCGTAACACACATGGGGGCACCCGGTCGTGCTCTGTGCATGTCTGGTCAGAGGCCCGGGCACCCCATGGCGGCGCAGCATCCTGAACCGCATACATTCTACCGGGTCATGCGGCGAAAAGTGGCACTCACGAGCGCTGTGTGCGCGTGTGGCGGCCGATTGGACCTGGAGCTACATCCCCCCATAGGTCCCGGGGCGTTCTCTGGCCTACGTGGCGCTGGCCGCTGAACTGGGCACCCCGCCCCCCGAACGGATGTTCGCACCCGCCGGGCGATGGCCCGCGGCGCTTGTCAGCGGCCGTTGTCAGCGGCCTTAGTCAGCGGACGCGCCAGGCGCCCGTCCGGCGCGGCCCGGACGACGGACCCACGACCTTCACCCGCCGCACGGTTCCGTGCCCGAGTTCCTCGTTCAGCCGCCGGACGAGGGTGGACGACAGCAGGCGCAACTGCGTCGCCCACGTCGTCGAATCGGCGGCGACGGTCAGCACGCCGTCCTCGAACTGCTCCGGGCGGGTGTGCTCGGCCAGGTCGCCGCCGACGATCGCCGCCCAGTTGCCGAACACGCCGCCGACGGCCGCCCGCTGCTCCCAGCCGCGGGACGCCATCAGATCGCGGATCGCCGCACCGAACAGCTTGGGATCACCGCCGCGCCCGGGATCCCTGACCCGGACGACACGTCCGCCGCCCTTCCGCTTGCCGTTCTGCCCGGGGAGCGTGCCGCGCTTCAGCGCGTCGGCCTTCGCCTGGGCGAGGGCCTCGCGCGCCAGTTCGATCCCGGACTTGGCCGGGACGGCCTCGGCCCCAGCCCCGTTCTCGGGAGAGTTGTCCACATCCTGTGGATCATCACTCACACGCTCACCCCTTCCCGTTCCGCGCGAAGGCCTGCAGTCGGTCGGTCAGTCTCGGACGACCTTGCCGTCGGAGACGGTATACGACCCCCCTGTCAATTCGGCCGGGACGTCCGCGGGGACGGCGGCCGTGATGAGGACCTGCTCGGCCGGGGCCACCATGTCGGCCAGCCGGCTGCGGCGTCCCGTGTCCAGCTCGGCGAACACGTCGTCCAGGATGAGAACGGGGTCGTCGCCGTCGGCGCGCAGCAGCTCGTAGGCGGCCAACCGCAGCCCCAAGGCAAACGACCACGACTCGCCGTGACTCGCATAGCCGCGCGCTGGAAGTTCCCCAAGGCGCAGGACGAGCTCGTCCCTATGCGGGCCGACGAGACTCACGCCCCGTTCCAACTCCTGCTTACGCGACTCGCTTACGGCCGCCATGAGCTGCTCGGCGAGTTCTCCACGGTCTGTGGACAACTTCACGTCCCCCAGCGAACTCTTGTAGGTGAGGTCGGCGCCGCCGCTGTGCGGTGCAAGGGCCGCATAGGCATGCTCGACAAGCGGACGCAGTGCCTCGACCAGCTGGAGCCGTGCCGCCAGTAGCTCCGACCCGGTACGCGCCAGGTGGGAATCCCACACGTCCAGGGTCGCGAGCACCTCCGGGCCGGGGGAGCGCCTATGCGCGGCCGCCGATTTCAACAGGGCGTTGCGCTGCTTGAGGACGCGGTCATAGTCGGAGCGCACGCCCGCGAACCGTGGAGCCCGCGCGGTGAGGAGCTCGTCCATGAACCGGCGCCGCTCCCCTGGGTCGCCCTTGACGAGCGTGAGGTCTTCCGGGGCGAACAGCACGGTCCGCAACATCCCCAGGATTTCCCTCGGCCTGGGGATAGGGGACCGGTTGAGCCGCGCCCGGTTCGCCTTGCCGGGGTTGATCTCAAGCTCGATCAGCGCCTTGCGGTCGTCCTTCACCACCCCGGCCCGGACGATCGCACGCGGCGCCCCATGCCGGACGAGCGGCGCGTCGGTCGCCGCCCGGTGACTGCCGTGCGAGGCGACGTATCCGATGGCCTCGACCAGGTTCGTCTTGCCCTGCCCGTTCGGCCCCACGAACGCCGTGACCCCAGGCTCCAACGCGACCTCGGCGGCCGGATAGGACCGGAAGTCCTGCAACGAAAGGTGGGCGACGTGCACCCACCCGAGCGTAGAGCCTCCCCAACGCCACCCGGCCAACCCACCCCGCGAACGCCGTCCACCCGCTGAAGGCCGGCCCCTCCCGGCCTGGTGAAGCGCGGACCACTCCCGCCTGGTTGAAAAGCAGGCCCCTCCCGCCCGGGGGCGGACCCGTTACCACCATGGTCAACCCCCGCACAGGCCTGGGGAAGACGAACACCGAACTGTGGATAACCCGTCAGAGCTTGGGCGGGGTGACGTCGGCGCCGGGGGAGTCGCCGTCACCGTCGCCGGCGGACGTGACGGCGTGGCCGCCGAACTGCTTGCGGAGGGCGGCGACGACGCGCATCGCGGGGGAGTCGTCCTGGCGGGACGCGAACCGCGCGAACAGCGAGGCACTGATGGCGGGCAGCGGCACAGCGTGCTCGACCGCCGCCTGCACCGTCCAGCGTCCCTCGCCCGAGTCGTTGGCGTAGCCGCGCAGGTCGTCCAGCTCCGGGTCGCCGGCGAGGGCGCGGTTCAGCAGGTCCAGCAGCCAGGACCGGATGACCGTGCCCTCCTGCCAGCTGAGGAACGTCTCCGGCACCTTCGTGACGAGGGGGCTGGCCTCGATCAGCTCGTAGCCCTCGCCGAACGCCTGCATCATCGCGTACTCGATGCCGTTGTGGACCATCTTCACGTAGTGGCCCGCACCGACCTTGCCGGAGTGGACGAAGCCGTACTCCCCCTCCGGCTTCAGCGTCTCGAAGATCGGCATCAGCCGCTTCACGTTGTCGTCGTCGCCGCCGACCATGAGCGCGTAGCCGTTCTCCAGCCCCCACACACCGCCGCTCACACCGCAGTCGACGAACCCGATGCCCTTGGCCGCGAGCTCCTCACCGTGCTTCTGGTCGTCCACATAGTGTGAATTACCGCCGTCGATCACGACGTCGCCGGACTGGAGGACCTCCCTCAGCTTGTGGACGGTCTCCGCGGTGGGCTTGCCGGCGGGCACCATCACCCACACGGCGCGCGGCGGGGACAGCCGCTCGACCAGCTCCTCGACCGACCCGACGTCGCTGACCTGCGGGTCGCGGTCGTAGCCGACGACCGTGTGGCCGCCGCGGCGCAGCCGCTCGGCCATGTTGCCGCCCATCTTGCCCAGGCCGATGATCCCAAGCTCCATGAAAAGCTCACTCTCCCCTGTGCGTCGTCAACCACCGCGAAGGCGGCTCCCCCGCGGGTCGTCCCCGGCGTGCCCCGGGGCATGCCCCAGGGCACGGGCCTCATCCGGACAGCCGCACCGGCATGATCAGGTAACGGTAGTTCGGGTTCTCCCCGTCCTGCGGGGGCTTCCCGGTGAGGACGGCCGGCTTCGTCGGCGTCGTGAACGACAGCCGCGCCACGTCCGAGCCGATCGCTGAGAGCCCGTCCAGGAGGAACGCGGGGTTGAACGCGATGTCGATGTCCTCGCCCTCCAGCGTCGCCTCCAGGGCCTCCACGGCCTGAGCCTCGTCGCCGGTGCCCGCCTCCAGGACGACCTCGCCCTGGCTGAACGACAGCCGGACGGGCGTGTTCCGCTCCGCGACCAGCGAGACGCGCTTGACGGCCTCGATGAACGGCGCCGTCTGGATCTCGGCGAGGCCCGCGTACTCGCTCGGCAGCAGCGACCGGTACTTGACGAAGTCGCCGTCCAGCAGCCGGGACGTGGTGCGGCGGCCGCCGCCCGCGAAGCCGATCATCCCTTCGCCGGTGCCGCCCGTCCCGCCGAGCGCGATCGACACCTCGGCGCCGGCGGTCAGCGACTTGGCGGTGTCGGCGAGCGTCCGCGCCGGGACGAGCGCGACGGCGGAGAAGTCGGGGCGCTCCGGCTTCCAGTGCATCTCGCGGACGGCCAGCCGGTACCGGTCGGTGGACGCCAGCGTGACCGTCTCGCCCTCGATCTCCACCCGGACGCCGGTCAGCATCGGGATCGTGTCGTCCTTGCCGGCGGCGATCGCGACCTGGGAGACGGCGGCGGCGAACTCGTCGCTGCCCACCGAGCCCGCGGCGGGCGGCATCTCCGGCAGCGTCGGGTAGTCCTCCACAGGCATGGTGAGGAGTGTGAACTTCGCGCTGCCGCAGCGGAGCATCACCTTCGCGCCGTCCGTCGTGACCTCCACAGGGTGGGGAGGGAGGCTGCGCGAGATCTCGGCGAGGAGGCGCCCGGAGACCAGGGCCGTGCCCGCCTCCTCGACGTCGATCTCCGTGGACACCTGGGCGGAGACCTCGTAGTCGAACGCGGACAGCTTCAGCCGGTCGTCGTTGCCCTCGCCCCCGGCGACGAGGTGCATGCCCGCGAGGACGGGCACCGGGGGACGGACGGGAAGTGTGCGCGCGGTCCAGGCGACGGCGTCGGCCAGGGCATCTCTGTCGATGCGGAACTTCAACGGGACCAGCCTCCTGCAGGTGTCGGACGAGGGCGGGGCGATCTCGGCCGGGGCGGGGAGCTCGCGGCACGTTGTCCCCAGGCCCTGACTTGAGATGGATCTTTTCTTGAGTAGAGAAGTAGTGCAGTACTAGTAATAGGGGCGGTGGATAGTGTGGACAGAGGCTGTTTTCGCAGGTCAGGCCTCGTTTCTCTGTCCACTGGGGCTGTGCATGGACGGTGGACGGCGCGGCGGCGCCTGGGGACGGCGAATCTGTCCCCACACGTCATCCCCATGTCATCCCCCGGTTTTCCACGAGTTCTCCACGGGTATGTCATCGGGTTCGGCGGCCTGTGTACAGCGAACGGCGGTCGCGGGGCTTCGCCCACAGGCCCGTCCCCAGGTCGTCCACCGGTTTTCCCCAGGACGGCGGCGCGGGTGCACAGCCGGTCCACATCCGTCCACCCTTCATCCTCAGCTTTTCCCGGGGTCGTCCACCGGGTTATCCACGAAAATCCCCAGGGTTTTCCACAACCTGTGAGTAGCCGCTTCGGTTCTCTGGGGAAGCGCGCATTTTGTCGGTTCTTTGCCGTCAACAGGGTGTGGACGGCGACGGCGGGCCCTGTCCACAGGGGTGACGCGGGTCTGTCCACAGTGTGTACGACGGGGCGCGTCAGCGCTTGCGCGCCTGGTGCTTGATACGCCCGGTCAGCTCCGTGACCTGGTTGTATATGGCACGGCGCTCGGCCATCAGGGACCGGATCTTGCGTTCGGCGTGCATGACCGTGGTGTGGTCGCGGCCGCCGAACTGCTGCCCGATCTTGGGAAGGGACAACTCGGTCAGTTCCCGGCACAGGTACATCGCGATCTGCCGGGCGGTGACGAGCATCCGGGACCGGGACGGCCCGCACAGGTCCTCAATCGTGGTGCCGAAGTACTCGACCGTCTGCGCCATGATCATCGCAGCGGTGATCTCGGGGCCGGAGTCGTTCGGGATCAGGTCCTTGAGGACGATCTCGGCGAGCTTCATGTCCACCGACTGGCGGTTCAGGCTCGCGAACGCCGTCACCCGGATCAGCGCGCCCTCCAGCTCGCGGATGTTCGTCGCGATCTGCGAGGCGATGAACTCCAGCACGTCCGGCGGCGCGGCGAGGCCCTCCTGGCGGGCCTTCTTCTGCAGGATCGCGATCCGCGTCTCCAGCTCGGGCGGCTGGACGTCGGTCGTCAGGCCCCACTCGAACCGGTTGCGGAGCCGGTCCTCCAGCGTGACCAGTTCCTTGGGCGGACGGTCGCTGGAGATCACGATCTGCTTGCTCGCGTTGTGCAGGGTGTTGAAGGTGTGGAAGAACTCCTCCTGCGTCTGCTCCTTGCCCTCAAGGAACTGGATGTCGTCGACGAGGAGGATGTCCACATCCCGGTACCGGCGGCGGAACCCGTCCGCCTTTCCGTCGCGGATCGAGTTGATGAAGTCGTTCGTGAACTCCTCAGAACTCACGTAACGCACGCGGGCCCCATTGAAGAGGCTCTGCGCGTAGTGCCCGATCGCGTGGAGCAGGTGCGTCTTGCCGAGGCCGGAGTCGCCGTAGACGAACAGCGGGTTGTACGCCTTGGCCGGCTGCTCGGCGACCGCGACGGCCGCGGCGTGCGCGAAACGGTTGGACGAGCCGATGACGAACGTCTCGAACGTGTACTTGGGGTTGAGGCGCGCGTGCTCGGACGCCCCTGCTCCCTGTGCGGGGGCGGGTCCGGCGGCGTCCTCGTCCCGGAAGGCGGGGTTATCGCCCCGGAAGGCGGGGTTATCGCCCCGGAAGGCGGGGTTATCGCCCCGGAAGGGCTCCTCGCCGCGGTACGGCTGCTCGCCGCCGGTGAACGACTCCCCTGTCTGGAAATCGTCCGAGTGGCCGAGCGGTGGCTCGTTCCCACCGTGCTGGGGTTCGAGCCCCTGTTGCTCTGCGCGAGCCCGCAGCGGACCCAGCGTGCGGTCGTTCAAGTGCGAGTGAGGCGGACGTCCCTGCGGGGGTTCGCCACCGAACCCTTCCTGCCCGCGAAAGGCACGACCCTCGTACGGGCCTCGCCCCCCGGGGCCCGTCCCATAGGACGGTGGACGCGGGGCAGGGGGATAAGTGCCGCGGTCGTCATCCGCAGCCTGTGGATAACCTCCGGGCGGACCGGGGCTGTGGGTAACTCCCGACTGCGACCGGTATCCCTGGTCGTTGTAGGGCTGCTCGGGATAAGGACGCTCGTTGTTGTAGGAGCGATCCCGGTCACGGTCGTCCTGCGTCCGCTCGCCGTAAGAGTCGCCGTAGGAGTCGCCATAAGAAGGTGGAGGCTCTTGCATACCGAGCCCGGCACCGGGCCCGGGGACGGGCGCGGAAAGAGGCTCACCGGACCGGGAACCGGGACCGGGCAAAGGGCCGGTGGAGGGCGCCGCCGGCGGCTCCGGCTGGACGGTCACCGCGACACGGATCTCCCTGCCCAGCTCGCGGGAAAGGGCCTGCGTGATGAGGTTCCGGAGGCGCGTCTCCAGCGCGTCCTTGGCGAACTCGTTCGGCGCGGCCAGGAGTGCCGTCCCCTCGACGAGCGCCAGCGGGCGGACCATCGGCAGCCATGCGCGATAGCTCGGAGACAGATCGCTCTCGGACAGTGCGGTGAGGGTGCGGGCCCAGACCGATCCGAGATCCTGACCGTCCATGCGCAAGGTCCCCCTCCCACCGACTCCGCCGTACGGAGTACCTGACTTCCCGGCTCTCCCACGGGTTGCGGCGCGCCCCCCAGGGCACGTCCGCGACGCGGAAGCCTTACTCTCTCACGAGTTGTCCACAGAGTTTTCCACATGCTGTGCATAGGCATGCGGCACCTGTGTAAAACCCGTGGGACGGGTCTCTGGAAGCGGGGTCGGGAAGACTCCGGCCTTCTCGCAGCCGGTACGGGGGCGGTTCTCGAACGGGGGCTTGAGGGGCAGAACACCGACATCAGATCGTCGAATTCGTCGAAGGAGCGTCGGCTCGCCCGGACGACCTTAACCCCAACCGCCCCCACCCGCAACAGGAACC
>NZ_JABXFD010000098.1 GCF_013372625.1 Actinomadura sp. BRA 177 | reverse complement strand
GGGCGCCCGGCGTGGGGCAGGACGCGCGGGTGTGCCTCCCGGACCACGGGCGGAGACCGCGCGCGCTGGGCACCCCGAGCGTCCCGCGCCCCCCAGGGCACGTCCGCGGTGCGCGCCGCCGGGCGGGGCGGAGCGTCCGGCGGTGGTCGGGCGGTGGCGGGGCGGGGCGCGGCCGCGGCCGGCGCGGGCGGCGGTGACGGCGGCGGCGGTCCGGGCGCCGCGGCGCGGGGGCGCGCCGGCCGTCGGGGGGGACGAGAGCGCCCGGACCTCAGGACGTCCAGGGGTTCTTGTCGTGCGGGAGGGTCAGGTCGGCGCCGCGCGGGGGCGGGTAGGGGCGGCTGCCTCGGAAGTCGCTGGTCTGCATCGCCCGGCTGATGTCGCTCGGGCTGACCAGGCCGACGACCTGGCCGCCGTCGCCCAGGACGACGGCGCGGCCGTCGGTGCAGCCCGCCATGCGGGGCAGCAGGTCGGTCAGCGGGTCGTCCGGGTGGGCGGTCGGGACCTCGTCCGGCGGGCAGGCGATGTCGGCGAGGCGGAGCGTCTGGCGCTGGTCGGACGGTGTGGCGCGGACGCGGTTCAGCGTCACCAGGCCCGCCAGACGTCCGTCCTCGACCAGCGGGTACGTGGAGAAGCGGTGGGTGAGGACGGCCTCGTCGATGAGGTTCTGCACCGACCGCCCGGCGTCGGCCACGACGGGGTCGGGGGTCATGACCTCGCCGACGCGGATGCCGTGGAGCGCCGCGTTGACCCGCGTCTGCTGCTCTTCGGAGCTGGCGGCGCCGACGACGAACATGCCGATCAGGATCAGCCAGAGCCCGCCGAAGCCGACTCCGATGACGAACTCGATGAAACCGAGGGCGATGAGGACGAAGCCGAAGACGCGGCCGGCGCGGGCGGCGGTGACGGCGGCGGCGGTCCGGTCGCCGCGGCGCCACCACAGGAACGCGCGCAGGACCCGGCCGCCGTCCAGCGGCGCCGCGGGGATCAGGTTGAAGACGGCGAGGATCCCGTTGATGCCGGCGAGGTAGGCGAGCGTCTCCACGCCGAGGCCGGGGCCGGTCGCGGCCGACGTCACGAAGGCGGCGATCGCGAAGATCCCGCCCACGACGACGCTGGCGAGCGGGCCGACGGCGGCGATGCGCAGGTCCGCGCCCGCGCTTCGCGGTTCGCCGCGCAGTTCGGCGACGCCGCCGAGCAGCCACAGCGTGATGCCGGCGACCTCGATGCCGTTGCGGCGCGCGACCACCGCGTGCGCCAGCTCGTGGACCAGCAGCGACACCAGCAGCAGGAGCGCGCTCGCGACGCCCGCCACGACGTAGGCCCACGTGGAGAAACCCGGATTCACCTCCGGGAACCTGCCGAACGCCAGCCCGAAGACCAGGATCACCACGATCACGAGCACGCTGAAGTTGAGGCCGACCTTGATACCGGCGATCTGACCGAGCCGGATCGACGCCCTCATCAGTCTCCCTCGTCCACCGCCCTTGCCGGCCTGCGAACGGCCTACCCGCGGCCCGGACGTGTATGCCGTCCTTCAGCGGCCGTGCGTGGGTTTGCGGAATGGGTGGGTAGCGCGGGGACATGGACAAGATGACGCGCGGACTGGTCGCCGGAGCCGCCGGGACCACCGCACTCAATGTGGTGACATACCTCGACATGGCGGTTCGGGGACGTCCGGCCAGCAGCACGCCCGAGCAGAGCGTGGAGAAGATGGCGGACGTCGCCGGGGCCGATCTCGGCGAGGAGGAGAAGGCGGAGAACCGGAAGGCGGGACTCGGGCCGATGCTCGGCCTCGGCACCGGCCTCGGCGCCGGGGCGGCGTACGGCCTGCTCGCCGGGCGCCGCAGCGTCCCGAAGCCGGTCGCGACCGCGGCGTTGACAGTGCTCGCCATGCTCGGATCGAGCGCGCCGATGACCGCACTCGGCCTGACCGACCCCCGCCAGTGGTCGGTCTCCGACTGGGTGATGGACGCCGTCCCGCACCTGGCCTACGGCGTCGTAGCCGCCGGCGTCTACGACGCGCTGCGTTAGCGCGGTGACCATCAACGTTCACCGGGTGCGTTGACCTGCGGCGTGTTGCCCTTATTGGCAGTCAGATAGGGGCAACACGCCGCAGGTCAACGGGCTTGTGGACGCCGCGCCGAGGTCAAGGCTCTGGCTCGACCCGTTGACGGTGATGGGGCGGTCTGGTGTGCGCCCTGGGCGGCTGATCGACGTCCGGTACGATCGGGGCATTTCTCGAATTTCGAGATATGGCCATGGCCGGTGGTGCGTGCGGGTGGGGCGGAGGTGGACCGTGCACGGAACCTTTCGCCCCGTGGTCGATCCCGAGGTGCCGGAGAAGGAACGTGAAGTCCTGGCATCCCATGCGGACGCGCTGACGCCGGCGTCGCTGCCCGAACCGGCTAAGACGCGCCTGGCTGATCGCACGGCGGCAGACCTGGTCGGCCGGGTCGTGGGCGGCGCGCTAGCCGGGGTCTTTCCCCTGGTGATGTCCATCAACGGATGGGGCCATGCCGCGTTGGGGGCCGTCCTGCAGGCCGGAATCGTCGCGGCATGGTTCGGCGGCCTGCATCTCTTCCTGACCGTGCTGGTGATTCTCCAGGTCCTGTACGCCGTCCTACTGGTGGTCCGGCAACCCATGGACATGAGCCCGCGCCGGCTGGGGCGTGAGCGCCACGGCAGGTACTACCTTGCGGATGACTTCGATGAGCAGGCACTGGGATACATCGAGCGCACGCGCGCGGCCATCGCGGCGATCATGGACGCCGAGGTCGGCAAGGCGGGCCTGCTGGACGACGTCTCCAACGCGGTGACACTGCCGCGGCAGGAGTGGGAGATCGCGCGGACGTGCGCGGAGCTGACCCGCGTCACGCGGCAGATCGAGAGGGTGCGGTCCGAACACGCGGGGCTGACCGAGGTGCTCAAGCCGCAGCGCCGCGCACTCGAGATACCGGCTGCGGCGATCGAGCGGCGGGTCGCCGCGCTCGAGCGCTACGCCGACCGGACGAAGGCCGCGGACGCCGAGTACCTCGAGTGCGTGGCGATCAAGGAGATCAAGGAGATCCAGGCGGACGTCCGGGAACTGCTCGCCCGGACCGCGCAGGACGACCTGGCCGTCGCGGAGATCGACCGGCTCTCGGCGGACACGCCGCTGGCCGAGTTGCAGCGGGCCGTCGAGGCGGCGAAGGAGGCCGGCCTCGCCCTGACCCTGGGCGACAAAGAACCGGTGTGACCGTCTCGTCGGGGGTGCAACGGCCTTGGCCGGGGTGGGGTTCATGGGGCGCACGTTCCATTTGGGCGTGCTCGTTCTTTGAGAGGGGAACCCATGGACCTGCGGCTTGCCGGACGCGTTGCGGTCGTCACCGGCGCGTCGAAGGGGATCGGGCTCGCGGTCACGCGAACGCTGCTGGACGAGGGCGCCCGCGTGGTGGCGGTGTCGCGCAAGTCCGGGGCCGAACTGGACGCGCTCGCCGGGCCGAACCTGCTGCACGTGCCGGCGGACCTGATGGACCCGGGTGCTCCGGCGCTGGCAGTGGAGCGCGCGGTGGAGGTCTTCGGCGGCCTCGACGTGCTGGTCAACAACGCGGGCGGCCCGCCGCCCGGGGCGACGCTGCCGCGGTTCGGCTTCCTCACCCCGTCCGATGACGACTGGCGCGACATGTTCGAGTTCAACCTGTTCACGGTGGTCCGGACGGTGCGGGCGGCGATCCCGCACCTGCTGCGCAGCGACGCGGCGTCGATCGTGAACGTCTCGTCGGGGAACGGGCGGCGTCCCGGGCCGATGAACTACGACTACAACGCGGCGAAGGCGGCGCTGACCAACCTGACGCTGGGGCTGTCGGAGGAGTACGCGCCGCAGGGCATCCGGGTCAACGCGGTCTCGCCCGGCCCGGTCCGGACCCCGTGGTGGACGGACGAGGGCGGCGCCGCCGACGTCATCGCCGGCGCGACCGGCTCCGATCGCGACGCGGTGCTCAACGGCGGCGCCGCCGAGATGATGTCCCTCACGACCGGCCGCCTCGCCACCCCGCAGGAGGTCGCGGATGTGATCGTCCAACTGGCGTCGCCGCGCGCGGCGAGCACGACCGGCGCCGACTACGCCGTCGACTCCGGCTTCCTCAAGGAACTCTGACCGCCGCGCCTCGGGCGGCCGGGTGATCGCATCGCCGGTTGAAGGGAACGGTGATCGATCGCCCGGCGTCCGATGGACGGAGACTTCTCGCGCTTCGAGATGCTCGGCAATAATCAGGTGCCGGTCATCGCCCCGGCGGAGGTGGAGCGTGGACGATGTGTTCCGGGTCGTCGTGGACCCGGAGGTGCCGCTCCACGACCGGTGCCTCCTGACGAACCACCCGAAAGGGTTGAGAGCGGCTTCCCTGGAGCCGCCGGGGAAGCTGCGTCTGGGCGGTCGTGGAACGCATGCGGCAAGCGATGCATTTGTGGCGGGTGTGACGTGCGGGCTCATCCCGGCGGTGGCGCTGCCCTTCGTCTACGGGTGGGCCGGAGGCGCGCTGGGAGCCGTCCTTCAGGCCGGGCTGGTCGCGTCGCTGTTCCACGGGTTCGGAACGTTCCTGCTGGTGGTCACGGTCCTTCAGGCACTGCTCGCGGTGATCCTGTTCGTCCAGCATGAGGAGGGACTGCCGCGCAGGCTGGCCTATGAGTGGCATGGCAGGTACTACGTCGCGAAAGACTTCGATGCGCGGGCGCTGGAGTGCGTCCAGCGGGCGCAAGCGGCCGTCGTCACGATCATGGACTCCGAAGTCGGCGAGGCGGGGTTGCTGGACGGCATCGCCAACGCGGTCGCACTGCCGCGACAGGAGTGGGAGATCGCGCGGTTGTGCGCGGAATTGACCCACGTCAGGCGACGGCTCAGGGAGGTCGGGTCCGACAGCCGGCGGATGCGCGAGATGCTCGAACCCGAGTGGCGCGCCGCCCAAACGTCGGACGTGGGGCTGCGGCGCCGGGTGGTCGCGCTGGAGCGGTATGCGGAGCGGACACGGGCCGCCGATACCGCCTACCGCGAGTGGCAGGCATTCGAGGAGATCCAGGAGATCAGGACGGACCTGCGGGAACTGCTCGCGCGGACCGTCCAGGACGACCTGGCCGTAGCCGAGATCGACGAACTCTCGTCACGGACACCGCTGGCGGAGCTTCGGCGGCGCGTCGCGGACGCGAGAAAGGCCGGCCTCACCCTCGCCATGGACGAGAAGGAGCCGGTGTGAAACCGAGGTTCCGCCGGAACGATGGATGGCCGACGGTGAGGCTGCCCGACGGCCTGCAGTTCGTAGCGGTCATCGCCGAGATCGTGATCGTGGTGATCTTCCTGCTCGGACTGCTCGGTGGGCTTGTCGACCGAGAGGTCGAGATCTCCTACATCGTCACCGGTGACGAGCCCACCGCCAATCTGTACGTGGAGACGCCGAACGGTTCCGAGGAGCACGAACGGCAACCGCTGCCCTTCAAGGTGACGTACAAGTTCCAGAAGGACGAGTTCGTGAAGATATCGGCCGGTAACTTCATGGCGGACAAGCCGGGAACCATCACGTGCACGATCGTCGCGGACGGGAAGGTCGTGCATCAGGCGTCGTCAACAGGTGAGAACGTACGCGCCTCATGCGGCGGACGTGCGGGGAGCGGCAAGCCGGTGCCGGGCGCGACGATCCCGCAGCTGACCACGCCCGCACACCCCTAGCACGGGGCCAGGGCCTTGATGTAGCGGTGGACGGGGACGTCGACGGTGCCTGTCGCGGTCGGGGCCTGGTAGGTGGCCGGGCCGGTGTCGCGCCATCCGTGGAACTCGTACATGCGCCGGGCCCGTGCGTTGCCGGGGACGACCGCGAGCCATGCCTCACGATGCCGTCCCCGGAACCGCTCCTCCGCGCTGCGCAGCAACGTGCCGCCGACGCCTTGGCCGCGGGCGGAGCCGTCGACGGCCAACTGGATCACCTCGCCGTCGTCGTCACCGAGGATGATCAGCCCGAGTATCTGGCCCTCAGACCCGGTGGCAACGAAGGTGGAACCCACGTATTTCTCGGCGTGGACGGCGAAGTGGTCGGGGCCGCGCGCATCCATCAACTCGGCGGCGACGTGGCCTTCGTGGCCGTCGAGCCAGGCCGTCCGCCACAGCTGTGCGAGGGTCGGCAGATCGGCGGGTTCGGCCGGTCTCACGATCATTCGTCGTCCCCTTCCCGAGGCGCCCCTACGCTTCGCTGAGCAGCAGGTCGACCACGCCGGTGGTGCCCTCGTCGCCGTGCCCGCCGGCGAGACGGCGCTCCATGAGCGCCATGAACGGAGTGAGGAGTTCGGAGCTGACGCCCTCCTCCTCGGCCGTGCGCAGCAGGGTTCCGTTGCCCTGCACCATCATGGCGAGGTTGGACGTCACGCCCAAGGTGTAGTCGCCGGTCTCCAGGTGCGCCGCCATCCCGTCCGCCGCGCCGGCCATGGCGGTGAGCCATTCGACGAGCAGCGGCGCGAACTCCTTCGGGGACGTCCCGCGCGTCAGCGCGAACGCGTGCGACATACCGGCGAACATGCCGGTCATCGCGCTCAGCAACGCCACATCGTGCAGAGCGGCCGAACCAGGGTCTTCGCCGACATACCTGGCGCCCGCCGGGATGGCCAATGCGTCCCGCCTCTCAGCGAATAGCTCCGGCGACCCGCTGTAGAGGATGTAGGCGCCGGATTCGGGGACGCCGATCATCGGCGGCACGGCCATGATGCCCCCGTCCAGATAGCGGGCACCTCTCGCAACCGCCCAGCTTGCGCGGCTGCGGGCCTCACCTGGGGTTCCGGTAGTGATGTTGACCAGGTCCTTGCCCGCGAGATCGGCGTCGGCGAGGGCTTCCCCGACCGACGCGTCATCCAGCAGGCAGACGACCACAAGCCCGCTCGCGACGACCGCCTCGGCTGCCGTGGCCGCCGGCTTCGCGCCCTCGGCGACGAGCGGCTCGGCGCGGCTCGCCGTCCTGTTCCAGACGGTCGTCTCGTACCCGGCGGCCAGCCACGCGCGAGCGACCGCGCCGCCCATCGCGCCAAGACCGAGCACGCTGACGTTCTTCATGTCATGTCCCATGCCGTCCAGGCTGGGCGCCGGCCGTGCAGATGATCAAGTACGCACTTTGAAGTGCGTGGTTACCCTGACCTCAGTGACGAGGTCAGGGGGCGGGACGATGCGGCCGGGTTCGTACGTGTGCGGGATCGACGCGGCGATGGACGTGATTGGCGGCAAATGGAAGGTGCTGATCCTGTGGGCGCTCAACGAGCGACCGCACCGCTTCGGCGAGCTGCGCAGGGAACTGCCCGGTGTGACCGAGAAGGTGCTCGCCGCCCAACTGCGTGAACTCGAGCTGGACGGCATCGTGCACCGCGAGGCGTACGACGAGGTGCCGCCCCGCGTCGAGTACTCACTGACTTCGCTCGGCATCTCGCTCAACGAGGCACTCTCCCCGCTCGGCGCCTGGGGACGGAAGAACATCCTCATTCACCACTGACGGCCTGCATCGCACGAAACTCCGCCCAAACCGCAGTGCCGTTCAGCGCGGGCTGGCAGCCCCAGCTCTTCGAGAGGGCGTCGACGAGGAACAGGCCGCGACCGTCCTCCGAGCAGATTTCGGTTCGCACGCGCGGCTGGCCCTGGGCGCCGCCCTGATCGAGGACGGTGACGCGCAGGATGTCCTCGCGGGCGCTCACCACAACGGTGACCTGGCCACCCGTGCCGGACGCGGTGTGCTCGCACGCGTTCGCGACCAGCTCGTCCACGCAGAGCACGATGTCGGCCATGGCCTCATCGTCCACATCTGGCGCGACTCCGCTCACGAAAGCCCGCGCCACCTGCGCGGACCTCGGCACACCGGGCACCGTGATCGTCCCGAGGAACCGCATGTCCCCGGGCCCGGCCTCACAAAGCGTCATTGCCTCACTCCCTTCGGTAAGACGGACGCCCGCAAGCATGAATGCCCAGGTGAAGCCCCACAACCGCCTTCACCGGAAGGGGGAGACCGGCCCTGCGGGACTCCCCGAAAGCGGGATTTCCCGCTTTCTGGAAGATGCATGACACCATGTGTTGTGTCAGTGACAATCGGTGTCATGGTGACACGACCCCCGACCGTTCGCCGCCGGCGACTCGGCGTCCAACTACGCAAGATCCGCGAAGACCGCGGCCTGACCCTCGACCAGGCCGCCACTTACCTCAGCATCTCCAAGTCCGCCCTCGGCCGGATGGAGAACGCCCAGGTCGTGGCCCGCGTCCACGAGGTCACCTACATCCTGATGATGTACGGCATCGAGGAGGGCGACGACCTGAGAAGCGCGCTGGTCGGCCTCGCCACCGGCGGCCGCTCCCGCGACTGGATCCGGCGTCACAAACTGCCGGGGAAGGGGCCGAACTACGGCGAATACGTGATGCTCGAACAGGACTCCTCGGAACTCTTCACGTACCACACCGACCTCATCCCCGGGCTCCTCCAGACCCCGGAGTACGCACGCGCCGTCATGGCCTCCGTTCCCAGCAGCGGCCTGAGTGACATTGACGAAGGCGTCGCATACCGCATGGCCCGCAAGGAGGCCCTCACGCGACCGGATCCGTTGGTGATCAAAGTCGTGCTTGGGGAAGCCGCGATCTGCCAACGCATGGGTGGACGTCCGGTCATGATCGACCAGCTCCGTTACCTCCTCGAACTCATGGAATGGCCGAACGTCCACCTACAAGTTCTGCCGTTCGCCGCCCCCAACAACCCGGGTGTTGACGGATCGTTCACGATCCTGGACGTTGAAGCAGGGAACTTCCCGATCGTGACCGTCGACTGTCTCCGGAGAAGGGTCTTCATCGAAGACGAAGAGGGCGTTGCTGCATATCGGGGCGTCCAGGCTGCTCTGTGCCAAGTTACTCTCTCTGCGAGTGAGAGCCGCGAGCGGATAGAACGAACCGTCCATGACCTTCAACACTGCATGACTGAGAGGAAGAGCAGATGACTCGGTGGCGGAAGAGCAGTTACAGCGCCAGCCAGTCTGAGACGTGTGTGGAGTGCGCGCTCTTGCCTCCTGGACGGGACGGTGTGGTCGGCCTTCGTGACTCCACGGATCCGGACGGGCCGCGTCTCGCCCTGAACCGGGAGGCGTGGGGTGCGCTGCTCGTCCAACTCAAGGCCAACGCGCCAGACCGCACGTCCTGAGACACCTGGAGAGGGTTGAGGGGGTGCTCTCCCAGACGCGGGTCCACTGGAAAAGGAGCAGCCACAGTGGCAGCCAGGGGGGAAGCCAGTGCGTGGAGCTGGCTGTCCTCCGCCGCCAACTCAGGGCGTAAGTACCACCACACAGTGCCCGCCCACCTCAGCTTGTTCTCTGGCCTGGACGGGTGCCGGTCGCGTGGCTTGGATGGGACGAGCGGCGATCGTCTTATTCGTCGGCGTCCAGGCCGGACTGCCAGGGCCCGCGCGTCCGAGGAAACGGCCCTCCAAGGCGAAGTGCTTCACGGGCCGGACGGCGACGGAGTAGATGGACGAGTGACGGCAGCGTGTTGCCTATGGCGAGAGCTCGCGCTCCCAGGCAGCGAACCGGTCTCTCATTGCTTCGATCTGCGCGCTGGGAACGCCGTAGGCGGTGAAGTCCCGGTCGGGTATGCGGTGCAGGTAGGACAGCGACTCGGCGAACAGCGCGGTATCGAAGCCCGGATTGTGCTCAGCCACAACGGCCAGGAGGCGGTCGTGGCCGTACCGCCCGCTGACCAGAATCGCGTCGATGTCCAGGAAGTCGCGCGGTGCCCACCGGTTGAACAGGGCGTCCATCTTGCCCGCCACGGCGTCGTCGGGGTGCAGCACCGGGCCGATCTCCAGTACCACCGGAGCGTGAGCCCGCCAGAACACCCCAAGATCCACTTTGCAGGCATGGTCATCGGAGTCGGTAACCGTCATCTGGACGAGGTCCGGAGTACGCCGGGCCACCTCAACTCGCAGGCCCTGCCGCGCGTAGCCGGCGATGACCTCGTCGGCCACCTGCTCCGGGCTTCCTCGCCGAGACGAGAACAGGTCGATGTCCTCCGAGGGACGCGCGCCCATCCCGTGCATCTGAACGGCATGTCCACCGCCCAGCACGAAACCCCGGTCACCGACGATTTCCAGCGCGATGCCGACCAGCCGGTGCTGGAACCGATCCATCAGGCGGCATGCCGCAGCTGTGGGAAGTGCCGCTCCCACAGAGCCCGCACCGGACGCGCTGGGAGAACCTCGTCCCAGTGCTCCATCAGCAGCTGACCGTTGACCAGCCGCCGCTGATGCTCCACACCGCCCTCTTCCAATACGATCTTGTAGAGGGCCGCTCGATCGTAGTCGTCATCGAGGTCGAACTCAGTCCGGCCGCCCCAGGCCAACTCCAGCGGAAGCACCACCACACCGTGCTTCGGGCCCCGCAGCTCACCCAGCGACCCGGCCACCTCGTACGGCCTGGTCTCGGCGTAACTGAACGGCGCTGCCCTGTGCCCCTTCATGCACACCAGTGTGCCCTATCGAGCCCAAAGGACCGCACGGCTTGATCAAGATGAGCCCGCCCAGAGCATGACGGGCTTCTGGCGGGACGAGCGATGATCGCCTTAGCGGACGGGTCTTTGCCGGCCGTAGATGAGGAGGCCCAGGGACAGCAACCGCCGATGGTCAGCACGCGGGCGACCCCGGCCGGGCCGTACTGGCGTTGCCCGCTGCGGGGACGGCGGTGGCAGCACGCAGTGCTGTGGGCAGAAGCGCAGTCCCCGCGGGGTCGTCCCTGCCGCCGTTCGGGTGTCATGGGAGGACGTGGGACGGTCCAGCGGGCAGGATGGCGGGGTGAACGAACTCGAAGAAGGCACGCGGCTCACCCTGGACTTCGACAAGCTCGCCGGCGTCGCGGCGACCGGGGCGCGGGTCGTGCCCGTCGTCCTGCAGGACGCGACCAGCGGTGACGTCCTGTTCATCGGCTACGCGAACGACCAGGCCCTCAAGGCTTCACTGGACGAGCGGATCGCCGTCCTGTGGTCGACGTCCCGCAACGAGCTGTGGCGCAAGGGCGCGACGTCGGGGGACGTCCTGCAACTGGTCGACGTCCGCGTCAACTGCGAGCAGAACTCCCTCCTCTACCTGGTCAACCGCACGACGGGCGGCGCCTGCCACACCAAGCTCCCATCCGGCGAGGCCCGCCCCACCTGCTACTACCGCTCACTAACCGACACCGATTCCCTCCGCCACATCGAGCCATAACCGCCCTCCGGCCACGTCCCTCAAGCCTGCGGCATCTCCCCGGCATTGGCAGCGCGCCTCTGTCGCACCGCCGCCGTCCGTTTGGTCAGATTTCCGTGTCCGATTCGGCCGCCTGGGGCTCGTAGAACTGGTCGAACCACAGAATGAAGTCGTGCACGGTGCCGATCTTGGCCACGCGGTCGTAGAGGGCCTTCTGGTCGTGGCCGGGCAGGAAGTGGCCGGGGGCGACCACCGCGCCACAGCCGCAGCCGCACACGCGGGCATCGTGCTCTGACTCGAAATAGGCGATCGGGTTGCGGAAGGGGCCAGCCGGGGCGGGCTTGCCCACGTAGGCGTCGTAGACCGGGTGCCCGGCAGCGAGGATCTTGCCCTCGATGGCGCGGCGGTCGCCGGAGGGCACGATCCGCTCGATCTCGATCGCCTGCCGGATGACCCCCTTCGCGTTGAAGATCGCGAACCGCTCGTTGTCCGCCCGCGGGCCGAGTATCCAGCGGCCGTGATTGGCCTCGTACAACTGCTCGTCGGTCATCTCCTCGGTGAAGCCGAGGTAAGCGCGACCGAGCGGGTCTTCCTGAGAGTCGAGTTGCGTTTTCTCCCCAAGAGTGATCTGGATCATCCATCCTCCGCACATGGCATCGCCTGGAGGCTCATTTCTCTGGGCACCGTAAAGCCGACGTCAGGTAGTTGCCATGCCCAGAGGCTCGCAGGCTGTAACCAGAGGCGGGTTGTAGACCCGAGCTGATTCCGTCAGTTGGTTGGGAACTTTTGGGTCAGCCAGGTTGCTAGTTCTGTGCGGGCGGCGGTCAGTTGGGTTGTGGTGGGCGGGGTGCCGGTTGCGGTGTTGACCACTAGGGCGAAGTGGACGGCGTTGTCTTGAGTGGTCAGTTGCAGGCGCTTGGCTGTGGATGAGCCGGGCTCTGGGGTCGCTGCGATTTGGCCGTTTGCCGGGACGCTGGTGAGGGTTGTTATGTCGCTTACCACGGCGGTTTCGGCGGGGGCGAAGGAGTTCGGTAGGTGCAGGTCGGTGGGGGTGGTCGTGCCTGAGGAGCGCCAGACGAGGATGCCGTACTGGCGGTTTTGGAGGAGGGTGGTGACGGTCGGCATTGAGGACGGGGGCGTCAGCCATGCCTTTTGCTGGCCGGTGGCGCCGTAGCCGGAGCGGGCCAGGTCTTCGAAGGCGAAGGCCAGGGTTTCGCCGTTGACGGCGGATGGGTAGAGGCGGTCGAGGATGCGTCGGTCGAGGCGCAGGGTGACGTTGCCGGCGTTGTCGGTGGCCGCGACTGAATGGTCCTCGTCGTTCCAGCCGTCGCCGGTCGTCTGCACCTTGTTGGGGTTGCCGTTCATCAGTTCGTGGTGGCGGCCGCTGTAGATGTCCCAGTGCCATTGGAGCGCGGATAGTACCTGGCCGCCGGACGCGGGGGAACTCCACCAGTTCTTGCCGGGGACGCCGTAGTCCATCGCCTGGTACATGGCGCGGACCATCCACGGCGTGCGGTCGTCTGACATCTTGTTGCCGAACTCCGAGACCAGGGGTGTGGTTCCGAGGTCGGCGGCGCGCTGGCGGATCTCGTTCATGGCGGAGTCGTAGGTTCCGTCGGACGCGGCGGACGGGTCCAGGGTCATGCGGGCGCCGTCGTAGTAGTGCGTGTTGAACACCATGCGGGTGCCGAGTTGCCCGACCGTTGTCATTCCGCCCTGTTCGAAGAAGCCGGTGTTCCAGAAGACGAGCGGCTCCGCGAAAGTGGGTTTGGCCGTCCAGCCCGCCTGGTCCATGGTGGTGCGGACGCGCTGGTAGAACGGCATCAGGTAGGTCTTTTCCCAGTCCAGGCCGCTCTTGCCGTCGAGGCCGCCGTCGAAGGGCTCGTTGAACGGGTCGAGACCGAGGATGTTCTCGAAGGCCGGCTGGTGGAGCTTTTGCTTGAGGTAGGTCATCGTCGCCTTGGCCTGGGCGAGGTAGGCGTCCTGGACGCCGATCTGCCCGGCCGGCGTGGAGAGCACCCGGTTGCGCCAGAAGTCGTAGGCGGCTTCGCGGACGGCGGCGTTGGTCTGCATGTTCTGGCCCCACATGATGCAGATGCCGCACGATTCCTTCGGATAGTCGCCCGCGTCGATCACCCAGGCCGGTGCACCGTCCCCGGTGTACCAGCTGCCGGAGTTGAACAGGTGGGACGAGTAAAGGTCCTGGTGGTAGTCCAGCAGGACGCGGATGCCGCGGTCGGTGAACGCCTTGATCTGCGCGATGGCCCGGTCGAGATAGGCGTAGTCGATCCGGTCGGGCGCCGGCTGGACGCCCTCCCAGCTGATCAGGAAACGGATCGCGTTGGCGCCCGTCAGGTCGCGCATCGCCTGCGCTGATTTCGCGGCGTCGGCGGTGCTGCGGAACGGCAGGAGGTCGTTCTCGTAGAGCTTCGTGCTGCCCGAGACGTTGAAGCCGCGCAGCGTGATCTGCCGGCCTGCGTCGTCCCGGAACACCCAGTTCTGCTGCTGGGGTGAGACCGCGATGTCGGCGTGGGCGGGGGGCGCGATGGCCGTCGCGGCGGCGGCGACCATTGCCGCGGCCACGAGGGAACGGACGGGCGAAGCTGCCATGGCGGGGGCCTTTCCGGGGGCTCCAGCAGTGTGCAAGAACCTTCTTGCATCTGCAAGAACTATCTTGCATCCCGTGCCATCCACCACGCGCGACCGCATTCTCGACGCCGCCCTGGAGCTGATCCAGCAGCAGGGATTCGGCGGCACCACCGTCACCGACATCGAGGAACTCGCCGGTCTGTCCCCCGGCAGCGGCAGCTTCTACCGGCATTTCCGCTCGAAGGAGGAGGTCTTCCGCGAGGTCTTCGAGCGCGAGCTGGCCCGGGCGCAGCAGCGCCGGGAGGAGTTCGAGCGCGGCCCGGTCGCCGACCCCCGCGAAGCCCTGACGCGCCGGCTCGTCCAGCAGCTGGAGTACCTCACGCAGGTCAGGCCGCTGATGAACCTGCTGGCCCGGGAGCACGGCCGGTTCCCCGACCTGACGCGCCGGATCCGCAGCCTCCTCGTGGACCAGGGCATCGCCGAGGAGGCCGAGCACCTGGCCCGCGACCTGCCGTCCGGGGCCGGCCACGATGACCCGCATGCCCTGCTCGCGGTCGTGGTGTCCGCCCTGACCGGATACGAACTGTCCCGCGGCTTCTTCGGCCGTCCCCCGGCGGACATCGCCCCCGACCGCTTCGCCGCGACCCTCGCCGCCCTCATCACCGACCGTCCCGCCCAGGACTGATCCCGCCCCGTCCAGCGACCGCGCCGGTTGGTCGAGTCGGACGGCGTTCGAGGCCGGTTGCGGTCATGGAG
>NZ_JABXFD010000449.1 GCF_013372625.1 Actinomadura sp. BRA 177 | reverse complement strand
TTGTTTGTGGGGGCGGAGGTGGGTATAAGAGATGGGTTGTTGATGGGGGGGGAAGGGGCGGGGTTGGGGTGGCCGTATGAACGGCGTGGGTGTGCTGGGGGATGTGGTTGCGGCGGAGTGGGGGAAGTTGCGGAGTGTTCGGTCGACGGGGGTCGTTCTTGGGGTGGTTGTCGGGTTCATGGTGCTCTGCGTGCTGTGGTCTTGGTACGTGGCCCATTACTGGGATGGCCTGTCGGCTGCGCGGAGGGCGACGGTCAAGGTGGCGCCGGCGGAGCAGCCGCTCGCGGTCTCGCTGCCGGTGTGCGCGGTCGTGCTGGGGGCCTTGGCGCTGACGGCCGAGTACTCGTCCGGGATGATCCGCACTACCCTGGCCGCGGTGCCGCGCCGGGGCGTGCTCTTCATGGCCAAGGCGGGGGTGGTGGCGGTCACCATGTGCGCGGCGGCGCTTGTGGCGCTCGTCGCGGGGTCCGTTGCCGGGGTGGTGATCGTCGGTGACCGGCCTGTGGCGACATACCAGGGGCCGGTGGGCGATGTTGCGGTCCACCTGCTGTCGCTCGGGCTGACGACGGTGGGGATCACTCTCGTCACGTTCGGGCTGGGGGCCGTGCTGCGCTCCACCGCGGCGACGATCACGTCCGGCATGGCCGTGCTGTTCGTGCTGCCGGCTCTGGCGAGGCTGCTGCCTTCCCCGTGGGACGAGCGGATCTGGTCGGCGCTGCCCGGCAGTCTGGCGAACCAGATCGCGGGGGCGCCGGGCTCGTCCGGCGACCACGGCGCACTGTCGCCGTGGGTCGCGGTGGCGCTCCTGGTGGCGTATGTGGTGGTCGCGCTGGGAGCGGGCGCGTACGCGTTCGCGCGGAGGGACGCATGATGGGTGATGTGGTCGCGGCGGAGTGGTGGAAGCTGCGTTCGGTCCGCTCGACCTATGTCGTGCTGGCGGCGACGGCCATTTTCACCGGGTTCGTCCTGCTGCTGGCGTTCCAGATGGCGCATGTCTGGGACGGGCTGTCAGCGGATCGCCGGGACGATCTCCTGCTGCGTCCGCTGCAGGAGTTGGGCGGCTGGGCGGCGTCGCTGTGCCTGGCGATCCTGGGGGTGGTGTCCGTCACGTCCGAATACCGGACGGGCATGATCCGCGCGAGCCTCATCGCGGTCCCCCGGCGCCGGATCCTGCTTCTGGCCAAGGCCACGGTGATCGGGGCGGTCGCGTTGGCCGTCGGCGAGGCGGTGACGGTCGGATCGTTCCTCGGGACACGGCTCATCATCGGCGACCGGCCCTTCCCCGACCAGCAGGCTTCCATCGCGCATGATCTTCCGGGCTTCGTCCTCGCGGGGGCGGTCGTGCCGGTGTTCGCGCTGCTCGGCCTGTCGCTCGGCGTGCTGCTGCGCTCCGCGGCCGGATCGCTGGTGTCGGTCGTCTTCGTGTGGCACGTCCTGCCGCTGCTCGTCTACCACCTGCCCGGCCCATGGAACGAGCGCGCCGGATCGGTGATGCTCGCGGGTCTCCCCAGGCAGATAGCGGGGCTCAGCGCGGAGAACTCCGTGTACGGCGATCTCCTGTCCCCGGGAATGGCCGCGGTCGTGCTGGCGGCGTACGCGCTCGTCCCGATCGGGCTCGCCGCAATCGTCCTCAGCCGGCGCGACGCCTGACAGAGGCGGCGGTGGCCCCGAGTGGGGCTCCGCCGCTCAAGTCGTCGTGGGGCGGGTCAGCTGACCTGGAGGGAGGTTGCGCGGAGGGATAGGCGTTCGCGGAGCATGTCGATGGCTTCGTCGATGCGGGGGGCAGCGGCCTGGGCGCGGACGCGGCGGCCGTCTACGTCCACGATGGCCTGGGCCAGTGCCGGGCGCGGGAGGGACGGGTCGTTGACGACGCTCAGCGTGACCTGGACGGACGTGACGTCCGGGGCGCCGGACAGCGCCTCGCGGACGGCCCGCTCCGCCGCGGCGCGCTCGTGGGCCGAGACATCGCCCGAGGTCAGGAACCGGATCTCCGGTCGTTCACGGGTAGCATTCATGGATTCCCCCAGATGGTGGCTTCGCTGCGGAGCGGCGGGTGCGGTCCGGGCTCCTACCGGGTGAACGTTCTGGGGGGCCGAGATCTTGCCCGGACGGGACGAGAGCTTCGTCACGCCCCGCGAAAATTCACCAAAATGCGCGACGCACGACCTTCACGCGTCATACGACCCATCCGGGAATGGCCTGTCAGGATTGGTCATGCGCGTTGCCGGAGAACGGCGGGCAATTGGTACCCCGGCGGCAGCAGAATGACCGGCGGCACCACGGTCCGCAGCCGTACCGCCACCGTCAGCACTGGTCACGGGCTGGAGTACGCGTTTTTCATACCTCCCAAAAACATGTCCGCATCCTCTAACATAGGGCGGTGCCGTTCCGCCTCAGTGCAGACCCGTCGACTGGCTGGTGACCCCTTGTCCCAGGATTCAGCTGTCCCCACACCTCCGGCCGAAGACGATCCGGCCGGGCGGCTGATCGATTATCCGCGGCGCGGCGGCCCGACCGTCCTGCGCATTCTGCTCGGCGCGCAGCTGCGCCGGCTGCGCGAGGAGCGCGGGATCTCGACCGAGCAGGCGGGCTACGAGATCCGCGGCTCCCACTCGAAGATCAGCCGGATGGAGCTGGGCCGGGTCGGGTTCAAGGAGCGCGACGTCGCCGACCTGCTCACCCTCTACGGCGTGACGGACCCCGCCGAGCGCGCGCCGCTGCTGCGGCTCGCCAAGGAGGCCAACAACCCCGGCTGGTGGCACCAGTACGGCGACATCCTGCCGAGCTGGTTCGAGGTGTACCTCGGCCTGGAGGAGGCCGCGTCGCTGCTGCGCACCTACGAGCTGCAGTTCGTCCCCGGGCTGATGCAGACCGAGGACTACGCGCGCGCCGTCGTCCGGCTCGGCTACTCCGACGCGTCCGAGGAGGAGGTCGAGCGGCGCGTCCAGATCCGCACGATGCGGCAGGAGCGGTTCACCTCGCCCGGGGCGCCGACGCTGTGGGCCGTGCTGGACGAGGCGGTGGTGCGCCGTCCGCTCGGCGGCCGCCAGGTGATGCGGGCCCAGATCGAGCACCTGATCGAGATGTCGGAGCTGGCCCACGTGACGCTGCAGATCGTGCCGTTCGGTGCGGGCGGGCACGCGGCGGCGGGCGGCCCGTTCACGATCCTGCGCTTCGCCGAGCCCGGCCTGTCCGACGTCGTCTACCTGGAGCAGCTCACCAGCGCGCTCTACCTCGACAAGCCGACGGACGTCGACACCTACATGCGCGCGATGAACAACCTGTGCATCACGGCGGCGCGTCCCGACGACACCGCCAAGTTCCTCAACGGCGTCCTCAAGGACCTCTAACCGCCGATGACGCGCCGGTCGCGGCTGCGGCTCCCGCCGCGGAACTCCGCGATGACCTCGCCGTCCGGGACGCGGCGCACCGTCACGTCGTAGATCCCGCTGCGGCCGTAGCGCACGCGTTCGGCCGCGGTCGCCTCCAGGACGTCCCCGCTGCGGGCGCTCGCCACGAACACCACGTCGGCGGACGCGGCGACCGTCACGGCGTCATGGGTGTTGCACGCGTACGCGAACGCGGAGTCGGCGAGCAGGAACACGTAGCCGCCGTGCGCGATGCCGAAGCCGTTCACCATGGTCTCGGCGACCGCCATGCGCACCCGGGCCCGGCCGGGTGCGATCTCGGCGATCTCCATGGCGAGGTCCTGCGCCACCTTGTCCTGCGCGTACATCGTCTCGGCGCATCGCCGCGCCACCTCCGCCGCGTCGTCCACTGGCCCAGCGTAGTGATCCCGCCGCGCCGGCCGGGCATCGCTTGAGAGCCGCGCCCCTGGGAAGGTCATCCGACGTCCGCGGGTTGACACGAGTGGCCGCGCAATGGCCAGAGCCGGAACGAGGAGGACCGATGCTGTACGGCAAGGAACACGTCCAGCGCTACCAGGAGACCGACGGTGCGGAGGGACACGACTGGCAGGGCACGGTGACGCTGCTGCTCACCACGACCGGGCGCAAGTCCGGCAAGGAGCGCACGACGCCGCTCATCTACCAGCCCGAGGGCGACGCCTACCTCATCGTCGCGTCGAAGGGCGGCGCGGACGAGCCGCCGCTCTGGTACCCGAACCTGCAGGCCGACCCGGAGGTGAAGGTGCAGGTGAAGGGCGACAGGTTCACCGCGCGGGCGCGGACCGCGACGTCCGAGGAGAAGCCGGCGCTGTGGCGGAAGATGGCCGCCACGTGGCCCGCCTACGACGAGTACCAGACGAAGACGAGCCGCGACATCCCCGTGGTGGTGCTGGAGCGCGTCTGAGCCGCCGTCCGCGCGGGTTCACTTTCGCGGTGCGGGCCGGACGTGTAGCGTCGGCGTAGAACATCCATTCGACCGCCGTCCGCCCGACGCAGCCGAGGTGCCGAGGTGCCCACGTCGCACAGCACGGAGACCCGACAGGGTGCCGACGCCGAGCCCCCGCCGCGGCTGCTGCGGCGCTGGGACATCGGCGCACCGGACGCGGTCGGCCCGCTGCCGGCCGGGCCCGGCCGCCGGTGCTGGCGGGTCGACACGGCCGCGGGGGCGTTCTTCCTCCGCGAGTACGCCGAGCCCGACCGGCGGCGCCTGCTCTTCCAGCACACCGTCACCACCGCGCTGGACGCGGCCGGGCTGCCGGTGCTCGCGCCGCTCCAGGCGCGCGGCGGCCGGACGCTTCTCACCGCCGCGGGCCGCGGCTACGTCCTGTACCCGTGGGTCGGGGGCCGCGGGCGCGGCGGGCTGGAGCTGACGTTCGGCGGGTGCGAGGCGCTGGGCGGGCTGCTCGGGCGGCTGCACGCGGCGCTGGACGAGCTGACGGCGCCCGTCCAGCAGAGCATGCTCGTGCCGACGCCGCGCGCCGCCGACGCGTCGGCCGCCGTCGCGGAGATGCTGCGGGACGTCCCCGGCGACGGGGACGGCACCGACTTCGACGCGCTGACCGCGCGCCGGCTGCGCGAGCGCCGCGACCTGCTCGCCGAATTCGCCGGGCACCAGCCGCCCGACATCGAGGTCAGCACGGTCGGGCACCTGAACGGCGCGTTCGACGCCGATCACCTGCGCTACGGCGGGTCGGGCAACGTCACGGCCGTCCTCGGCTGGGACGGGCTGACGACGGGCCCGATCGCCGGCGAGGTGGTCCGCGCGGCGGCGCGGCTGTTCGCGTGCGACGACGAGCGCGGGTTCGACCTCGACCGTGTGCAGGCGTTCGTGCGGGGGCACCGCTCGGCGTATCCGCTGGACGCCGGGCAGATCCAGGCGGCCGTGCACCGCGAGTGGTGGGAGCGGCTCTGCGACGTCGCCCCGCTGCGGCACCGCTACCTGGGCGAGGACGGTACGGGCGGGCGCGGCCCGGCGGCGCTCGTGGCGTGGTGGTCGGCCCAGCTCGACCGCACCCTCGACGCGTTCGCCGCGCCGTACACGGCCGTGTACGCCGACGCGCCGGACGACGGCCACGCCTACGGCTGACCCGGGCCGACCGTCCCGACCGACCGCCCGATCGGGCGTCCCAGTCGAGCGCCCCTGTCGAGCGCCCCGGCCGACCGCAGCGGCTGAGCGTTCCGCAGGCCGCCGCGATGCCCGCGCGGCGATGGGTAGGGGCATCCAGGATGCGCGACGCGCAGCCGTGTGCGAGGCTGGCCCCGCACGGTTATGAACTGGACAGTACAAAAGGAGCGCGAGATGACACAGGTCGCGATGCTCGGCACCGGGATCATGGGCGCGGCGATGGCCCGGAACCTGCTGCGGGCCGGCCACCGGGTCGCCGTCTGGAACCGCACGGCCGCCCGCGCGGAGCCCCTCGCCGCCGACGGCGCCACGGTGGCGGGCTCCCCCGCCGAGGCCGTGGACGGCGCCGAGGTGGTCATCACCATCCTGAAGGACGGCGAGACCGCCCTCGCGGTCATGGACGAGGCGGCGCCCTCGCTCCGCCGGGGCCAGATCTGGGCGCAGATGGGCACGGTCGGCCTCGCGTCCCTCGGGCGGCTGGCCGCCTTCGCCGCCGACCGGGGGCTCACGTTCGTCGACGCGCCCGTCCAGGGCACGAAGCAGCCCGCCGAGCAGGGCAAGCTGCTGGTGCTCGCCGCCGGCCCGCAGGACGCCCGGACCGTCCTCGCTCCGGTGTTCGACACCGTCGGCGCGAGGACGCTCTGGCTGGACGAGAACGGCGCGGGCGGCGCGGGCACCCGGCTGAAGCTCGCCGCGGTCAGCTACGCCATCTCGCTGACCTCGGTCATCGCCGAGTCCGTCGCGCTGACGAAGGGCCTCGGGCTCGACCCGGCGCTGCTCGGCGAGGTCCTCACCGGCGGCCCGCTCGACAGCGTCTACCTGCAGACGAAGATGAAGGCCATGGTGGAGGGCGACTTCGAGCCGAGCTTCGCGGTCCGCAACGCAGAGACGAACACCCGGCTGATCCACGAGGCGGCGGAGTCCGCCAAGATCCGGGTGGACGTCAACGACGCGGCCGGCGAGCGGTTCCGCCGCGCGATCGAGCAGGGCCACGGCGACGAGGACATGGCCGCCACCTACCGCGCCAGCTTCCCCGCCTGATCCCGGCGGAAGCCGCACCGCATACCGCAAAAACTGGAAAACACTGGAACTGTCCGGAAGTACCTGTACCGTCTGCGGCATGTCCCGGTCCCCCGGCGTCCCGACCCCCGACGAGCTGGAGACGCGCATCGGCGAGCTGCGCGCCGCCGTGCGGCGGGCCATGGCGACCGGGGACCGGCGGGAGGCCCGCGACCTGCGCGCCGAGCTGCGCAGGGCCGAGAGCGCATGGGACGACGCCGTCCTCGGCGAGCGGCGGCCCGCGCCCGGGCCCGCGATCGGCGAAGAGCGCGGTCTGCTGCCCGTCCGCGACCAGGTTCACCAGGCGCTCACCCTCCTCGGCGCGCCGGCCGCGCCGAAGCTGATCGGGTCGGTGTACTCGGCGTTCTTCCCCGGCGAGATCCCCGGCTCCCGGCTGACGAGCCTGCGCCGCGACGAGGAGCGCTCGTTCCGCACCGCGCCGTACGCGCGGCCGTACTACCTGTGCGCCGCGCTGACCGCCGACCTGCTCGCCCCGGCGCGCGGGCTGCTCACCGTGAGCACCTGGCCGCTGGAGCAGCGGATCGTCGGGCCGCTGAGCCCCCGCACCGACTTCCTGACCGCCGCGGTGCGGCCCGCCGAGCACGCCGGGCGCGGGAGGCCCTCCCCGGACGTTCAGCGGCTGCTGTGGCGTTTCGCGTCCAACATTCCCGGTGCGGTCACCGATACGGTCGGTACGGCCGATCCGGCACGGCTCGCCGAGGCCGCTCAGGCCGAGCTGGACGTCCACCGCGAACCCGACCGGCGGCACCGCGAGGCTGCCGCGGCCCGCGCCCGGAAACGGCTCGACGACGCGGAGCGGCTGTTCGGCAGCCGGCTGCGCGCCGTGCGCGCGTCCGGGCGCCGCCCTGCGATCAACGGAGAGACTGATCCATGACCGACACCGCACCGGACCTGGACCGGCTGCGCGGCGGCGAGCCCCCGCGCAACCACGACGCCCGCACGATCGCCGCGCTGACGTCCAATCCGGGCTGCGCCCGCCGCGGGGTGATGGACGCGGCGGGCGTCGACAAGGACGCGGTGGCGCGGACCCTCGGGTTCCCCGCGCCGTTCGGGCAGTCGCAGTTCGCGATCACGCGCGGGAATGCGTTCGAGGCGCAGGTGAAGGCGGACGGGTGCGCGGAGCTGCTGACGCTGCTGCGCGACCGGCTCGGCCTGGACGTGCCGGAGGTCGCCTACGACGACCTGGAGGTGGTCGCGGGCAACGAGGGCCGGGAGCTGCGGCATTCGCGGACCCGGCGGCTGCTCGCCCGCGCGCTGGAGTCCGGCGAGGGGACGCTGTTCGACCATCCGCTGCTGCGGCTGGAGATCGCCGGGTACCCGGCTTACCTGGAGCCGGACGTCATCGCGTTCCAGCTCGCCGGCCGGCTGCACGTCATCGAGGTCAAGTCGTTCGCGGTCGTGGACGGGCAGGCCGAGCCGGAGCAGGTCGCCGCGGCGGCCCGCCAGTCGGCGGTGTACGTGCTGGCGCTGCGCCGGCTGGTGGCCGAGCTGGGGCACGACCCGGCGCGCGTGTCGCACGACGTGTTCCTGGTCTGCCCGGAGAACTTCTCCAACCGCCCGACGGCGACGCCGCTGGACGTGCGGCCGCAGCTCGCCGTCCTCGAACGGCAGCTCGCGCGCCTCACCCGCGTCGACGAACTGCTGGCGGAGCTGCCCACCGAGCTGACCTTCGAGCTGGACGGAGCGCTCGCGGAGTCCGTGCGTGCCGTGGAGGCCCGGTACGCGCCCGAGTGCATGTCGGGCTGCGAGATGGCGCTGTTCTGCCGGGACGAGGCGCGCGCGTGCGGCGCGACGGGGGCGCTCGGCCGGTCGGTCCGCGACGATCTGGGCGGCGTCGACACGATCGGCACGGCGCTGGCGCTGGCGGACGGCTCGCTGGACCCGTCCGACGATCTGGCCGAGACGGCCGAGCAGCTGCGCGCGGCGGCCCGGCTCCGCGGCGAAGCTTTGCACGGCGAAGCCTGGCACGGGGCGGCGTGATCGCTGGATGAGCGCACTGTCCTCGCTCGCGCAGTTGCAGGCGGTGGCCGCCGGGGTCGCGCAGCCGCTCGCGACCGTCCGGCACTGCCACGTCCCGGACGCGCCGCTGGTGCTCGTCCCGCTGAAGCTGGCCGGGGAGGCGGCGGCGCCGCTGGCCGTCATGATCGGGAGCGCGCCGGGCGATCCCACGCTGCTGGCGGTGCCGCAGCCCCGCAACCGCGATCTGCGGTTCGCGTTCGCCGCCGACCTCGCCAAGCTCGTCCTGAACCACATCGAGACGAGCCGGGGCGCGGTGGAGGAGCTGCCGCCCGGCAAGGAGGGCGAGGAGCGGATCCGGTACGGGGACGCGCCGCAGCTGCTCGTCCCGAACCGGGGCGGCGTCGCGTTCCTGCGGCTGATGGGCCGGTCGACGCGGTTCCGCAGCACGGAGGGCCCGTACGCGGTCGATCCGGCGGTGCCCGTCCTCGGCCGGTGGCTGACGTGGTTCGCCGACCGGTACGACTACCCCGGCTCCTCGCTGCTGCTGGCGATGACCGAGTCGCTGCGGCTGCACTGGGCTTCGGGGCAGAGTTCGCTGGAGGACGGCAACCTCGCGGCGCTGATGGGCTGGATCGACCCGCCGGACGGCATGGACGGCCCCGCCGCCGCGGCCCGCGCCGAAGACCCCGTGTTCTGTCCGCCCGCCGGGCCCACCACCGACCCGACGTTCGACAACGAGGTCCTCGCGCCGGCGATCGCCGCCTACGACCGGGCAGGACGCGGTTCGCGCGCGGAGGAGCAGCTCAGGAACGTCCTCGCGGACCAGCTCACCCCCACATGGGACCTGATGTGGCGGGCCGTCGAGCTGCTCCGCGCGCTGCCCGAGGGGGCGAGCGTGCCGCGACGCTGGGAGCGCGACCGGGACGCCTTCACCTATTACCACCAGACGTTCGGCGAGGCGTATCCTCAGGCGCGCCGCGACCCGCCCGTCCGGGCGGCGCGGCGGCTGCACGACCTCGAACGCGCGCAGGACGCCTACGACGCGCAGCGCGCGTTCGACGACCCGCTGGTCATGGCCGAGCACCGGCTGTCCGGCCAGGCGTTCGGCGGGACGGTCACCGAGTGCGACCCCACCCGGCTGGACGAGACGGGCAAGCGGCCGAAGCTGCGCCCGCTGCTGCGGGTCGGCACGCACGACCCGGTGCGGCTCGACGCCGGGACGACCGTCTGCAACGCGGCACGGCCCGCGCTCAAGGGGAGGATCGTGGAGATCGGTGACGGGTCGGTGCTGCTGGAGCTGACCGGCGGGATGGGCCGCAAGCTCACCCCGGAGCCCGGCGCCGTCCCGCAGGAGGGCGACCGGGTCTGCTTCACCTCGCTGACGGAGGGCTCGTTCGGCGCGGCGAAGTTCCCCGACCGCGAGGACACGCCGTGGACGCACGGCGGGCCGCCCGGCGAGTACGTGCCGACCGACGAGGACGCCGAAGAGGAATGGTCGTGACCGGGCAGGCGGGCCGCCACCTGGTGCCGGTGGCGGCGGACGACCTCAACCCGTCCGAGGCGGCGGCGCGCGTCGTGGACGACGTGCTCGCCGATCTCGCCGGCGGGCACCGCGGCGTGGTGGTCGACTCCCCGCCCGGGGCGGGCAAGTCGACGCTGGTCGTCCGCGCCGCCGCGCATCTCGCCGAGGCGGGCGAGCGGCTGATGATCGTGGCGCAGACGAACGAGCAGGTCGACGACCTCATCGAGCGGATCGCGGGCAAGCATCCGGGCATCACGCTGGGCCGGCTGTCGGCGTCGGGATACGCGCCGTCCGAACGCGTCCTGGCCCATCCGCAGGTGCGGGTCGCGCAGAAGGCCGACGACCTCGCCGAGTACACGGTCGTGATCGCGACGGCGGCGAAGTGGGCGACGCTGTCGGACGGTTCGTGGCCGTGGGCGATCGTCGACGAGGCGTACCAGATGCGCTCGGACATGCTGCTGCGCATCGCCTCGCGGTTCGAGCGGGCGCTGTTCGTCGGCGACCCCGGGCAGCTCGACCCGTTCTCCACGGTCGAGGTCGAGCGCTGGGCGGGCCTGACGTGGGACCCGATGCGCAGCGCCGTGTCCGTGCTGCTCGCGCACAACCCGGAGCTGCCCGTCCACCGGCTGCCGGTGTCGTGGCGGCTGCCCGCGTCTGCCGCGCCCGTCGTGTCGCGGGCGTTCTACCCGTTCACCGGGTTCCGCGCCGGGACGGAACCGGGCGACCGGCGCCTGGAGTTCGGCGCGCGCGGCATGGGCACCACGTACGACCACGCGCTGGAGGAGGCGGCGGCGACCGGCTGGGCCCTGTACGAGCTGCCGGCGCGGCACACGCTCCGCACCGACGCCGAGGCGGTCCGCGCGACGGCGGCGCTCGCCGTCCGGCTGCTGCAGCGCGGTCCCGTCGCGCATTCGGAGCAGGGGACGAGCCAGGTGGACGCGGCCCGCATCGCGATCGGCGCCGCGCACCGCGACCAGGTGACGGCGATCCGCGCCGCGCTCGGCCCGCACGGCGGCGGCATCACCGTCGACACCGCGAACCGGCTGCAGGGCCGCGAGTACGACGCGACGGTCGTCCTGCACCCGCTGTCGGGACGCCGCGACGCCACCGCGTTCCACCTGGAGTCGGGGCGGCTGTGCGTGCTGGCGTCCCGGCACCGGCACGCGTGCATCGTGGTCGCGCGGGCGGGCATCCCCGAGCTGCTGGACGCGCACCCGTCCGCCGAGCCGGTGCATCTCGGCGTGCCGGTGAAGTTCCCGGACGGCTGGGAGGCGAACCAGTCGGTCCTCGCCCACCTCGCCGGGCACCGCGTCGCGGGCGCCTAAGCGGGCCCGCTCAGGAAGGCCCGGCGGTCGCCGCCCACCGGCCGTTGTGCCGGTTGATCGTGATCGGGTGGTCGAAGCACGCGCTGACCAGCTCGGTCGTGAGGACCTCGCCGGCCGGGCCGGAGGCGAGCACCTGGCCCTCGCGCAGCAGCAGCGCGTGGGTGGTACTGGTGGGCAGCTCCTCCAGGTGGTGCGTGACGAGCACGGTCGTCAGATCAGGACGGTCGGCGCGCAGCTGGTCGATGCTGGCGAGCAGCCGCTCGCGGGCGGCGACGTCGAGGCCGGTGGCGGGCTCGTCGAGCAGCAGCAGCGCCGGGTCGGGCATCAGCGCCCGCGCGATCAGCGTCCGCCCCCGCTCCCCCTGCGACAGCGTCGGCCAGCGGGCGTCGGTCCGCGCCGTGAGCCCCAGCAGCTCGATCAGCTCATCGGCGCGGCGCAGCTCGTCCTCGGCCGGCGTCCAGCGCGGGACGAGCTCGATCGTGCCCGTCACACCGGTCAGGACGATCTCCCGGACGGTCCGCGCCGACTCCAGGGGATGCCGCGGGTTCACCTGCCCGATCAGCGGCCGCAGCGCGTGGACGTCCACCCGGCCGAGGCGGTGCCCGAGGATCTCCGCCGTCCCGCGCGTCGGGTGCGTGTAGGCGCCCAGGATGCCGAGGAGCGTGCTCTTACCCGCCCCGTTCGGCCCGATGAGCGCCCAGTGCTCGCCGCGCAGCACGGTCATCGTGACGCGGTCGAGGAGCAGCCGCCGCTCGCGGACCAGATCGATCTTGTCGGCGTTCAGCACGACGTCGGACACGGGGCCTCCCGTTCGAGAACTCGGTCAGGGGGCACGCCGGGGAATGGGCGGCGCGCCGGGACGCGGAGGCCGGGATCGCCGGGGGCGGGCGCGTCGGTGACGATCTTCAACGTACCCGAGATGCGCCGCCCGGTACGACGGAGGCGTCCGGACGGATACTGTGAGTTCCGGTGCCTCAGCGATCAGGAGGGGGACATGGAGGACATCGGCCTCATGTGCGCCCGCTGCGGCGGCGAGGTGCACGACGTGACGCACAACCGCGAGGGCTCGCTCGACGGCGTCGGCTACCGGCACAACCGGCGGGTCGAGCCGTGGGACCACGAGCTGGAGCTGGCGGTCGGCGAGCCCCTCCCGCTGGAGCCGGGCTGCGACTTCTGCGGCGCGTCCGGGCCGAGCTGGCTCTACTACCCCACGCTCGACCCCGACGACACCGACATGTTCGAGGTCGAGCTCGACACCACGGACCTGTCGGACGACGACACCGCCGTGGCCGTCCTCAACATGCTCTATCCGTGGTACGCGTGCGACACGTGCTCGGTCCTCGTCGCCGACCGCAACATCGACGTCCTCATCACCCGAGCCCTCGACCACACGCCCGTCCCGGAGGACGGCCCCGTCGGCGAGGACACCGTCCGCGCCCGGCTCCAGGGGTCCCTCTCGGTCTTCTTCACCACCCGCCCCGGCCGGCCGCAGCCGTCCCGGGCCGTGTAGCGTCTTTCCACCCCGCGGGGGCGGGGTGTCGGCGGGGGCCAATACAATCGGTGCCGTTTTGGTGAGATGCGTGTGGGTACGGGGGCGCAAATGATCATTGATGGGCGGTTCCACGGGCCGGACGGCTCCGGGAACGGCGGGTACGTGGCGGGGCGCCTCGCGGGGCGGGTGCCGGTCGACACGGTGACGGTGACGCTGCGGCAGCCGCCGCCGCTGGACACCGAGCTGACCGTGACGGCGGAGGACGAGCGGGGGCACAGCGCGCGGCTGTGGGACGGCGAGCGGCTGATCGCGGAGGCGCTCGCGGGCGCCATCGTCGTGCCGCCGATCCCGCCCGTCCCGTTCGAGCGCGCGGAGGAGGCCGCGGAGAAGTACCGGGCGCAGGAGAACCATCCGTTCCCCGGCTGCTTCGTCTGCGGGCCGGACCGCGAGCCGGGCGACGGGCTCCGGCTGGAGCCGGGACCGGTCGGCGAGGGCACCGTCGCGACGCCGTGGGTGCCCGACCGGGTGCCCGAGCGGGAGCTGGTGTGGGCGGCGCTCGACTGCCCGGGCGCGTGGTCGTTCGACGTCGCGGGCCGGCCGGCGGTGCTCGGCACCATGACCGCGCAGGTCATGGACGTGCCGGAGGCCGGCGAGCGGTGCGTCGTGCTGGGCCTCGCGCGCAGCCGCGAGGGCCGCAAGATGCACGCCGCCACGGCGCTGTACGGGGCGGACGGGCGGCTGCTCGGCCGCGCCGAGCAGATCTGGATCGAGATCGATCCCGAGGTGTTCGGCCGCTGACACCGGTGATCCGCCGCCGTCCGGGCCGGTCCGTTTCCGCATGAACCGCGGAAATGTGCCGTCCGACACTGTCGCCGCGGCCCGATCCGCTGTTCAATGCGAACTTCCGCGGATACGGAGGCACGGCTCATGAGCGGAGACGGATTACTCATCCTGGCGCTCGCGGCGCTGGCGATCTACACGGGGGTGCACTGGGAGCGGGCGCGCCGCGCGGTGACGGACCTGCGGCTCAGCCGCCGCCGGGTCACCCTGCTGCGCCAGGTCGCGGCGCGGGAGCGCGGCCAGGTGGTGGTGATCACCGCGGTGGCGGTGGCGGCGGTCTTCCTGGCGGTCAGGTACGGCTGAGCCCGGTCGGGCGTCCGCCCGGGCGGGCGCGGTCAGGGGCCGGCGAAGAGGGGGTCCTCGCGGTCCACGCCGTTCAGGGGGCGGCCGTGGTTCCGCGCCTCGCCGCCCTGCACCTGCTGGTGCCCGCCGGTGTTCGAGCCCGGCGTGCCGTTCGGGCCCGGCGTCCCGTTCTGGCCGGGCGCCCCGTTCGGACCGGGCATCCCGTGCGGGGCGGGCGCCGCGTTCGGGAGCGGCGCTCCGAGCGGCATCGGGGCGCCGTTCGGGACGGGGCCGTGCCCGGCCGGTCCGCCGATCGGCGGCAATCCCGGCGGCGGCTGTCCCTTATACAAATCT
>NZ_JABXFD010000546.1 GCF_013372625.1 Actinomadura sp. BRA 177 | reverse complement strand
TGTTTTGAGGTGGTGGGGCCCACCGAGTACTACCCTAGCCTCTTGGTCGGCAGGGTCGGATGTGTAGAAGAGACAGGGATGCGGTGAGGCCGGTGAGGCGGGTGCGGTAGCCGCCGAGGAGGCGGTAGCCGCCGTCGGGTCCGCGGTCGGCGTAGACGGGGACGCCGGCGGCGCTGAGGGATTCGACGTCGCGGTAGACGGTGCGGACGGAGACTTCGAGTTCGGCGGCGAGTTCGCGTGCGGTCATGCGTTCTCGGGCCTGCAGGAGCAGCAGGAGGGACAGCAGCCGGCTCGCGCGCATCGTCCCAGTGTGCCGCGTGTGCCGCGTGTGCCGGGGCGGTCAGCCGTGGAGGGCGTACTGCATGGGGCGGAACTTGGTCCGGGCTTCGGCGAGTTCGGCGGCGGGGTCGGAGTCGGCGACGATGCCGCAGCCGGCGAACAGGCGGGCGCGGGTGCCGTCGATCTCGGCGCAGCGCAGCGCGATGCCCCATTCGCCGTCGCCGCGGGCGTCGACCCAGCCGACGGGGCCGGCGTAGCGGCCGCGGTCCATGCCCTCGAGTTCGCGGATGAGGTCGAGGGCGGTGTCGGTGGGGGTGCCGCAGACGGCGGGGGTGGGGTGCAGGGCGGCGACGACGTCCAGGACGGAGCGGTCGGCGGCCAGGTGCCCCCGGATGGGGGAGGCGAGGTGCATGACGTTGGGCAGGGTGAGGAGTTCGGGGGCGGCGGAGACGGTGAGGTCGGCGCACAGGGGGGTGAGGGCGTCGCGGACCATCTCGGCGGCGTAGCGGTGCTCTTCGCGGTCCTTGGCGGAGGCGGCGAGGCGGCCCGCGCGGGCGCAGTCGTCGGCGGGGGTGTCGCCGCGGGCGGTGGTGCCGGCGAGGACGAGGGATTCGACGGTGGCGCCGGTGCGGCGGATGAGGAGTTCGGGGGTGGCGCCGACGAGGCCGGCGCAGGAGAAGGTGTAGCAGCCGGGGAAGCGGGCGGCGAGGCGCTGCAGGAGGACGCGGGCGTCGATGGGGGCGGTGGCGCGGGCGGTGAGGTCGCGGGCGAGGACGACCTTGCCGAGGCGGCCGTCGCGGATGCGTTCGACGGCGGCGGCGACGGCGTTCTTCCAGTCGTCGCTTCTACACACCCGACGCTGCCGCCGCAGGAGATAGAGGCAGACGCGGCGGCACCCCCTCAACACA
>NZ_JABXFD010000649.1 GCF_013372625.1 Actinomadura sp. BRA 177 | reverse complement strand
CCCGCGACGCCCTCCTGGGCCGGCCCTGGATGCCACCCGACCCGGCCACCGCCTGAACACCCATCCGCGTTGCGCTCACGCAACGCCATCTCGCCATGCCTCAAAGCGCCTGCGCTGAATGCTTACCCCCCAACATGCGTCACCTGGCGAACATCCCCAAGCAGGGACCGCTCGCCGGCCCTGACGCGTACGGCTCGGACTGGGCCTTCAAGGGCCGGTACGCCTTCGGCGGCAACTACGAGGGCTTCACGGTCTACGACATCAGCCGGCCCTGGCGGCCGGAGGTCGTCACGGTGGTGCACTGCCCCGGATCCCAGAACGACGTCTCGATCGCCGGGAACCTGCTGTTCCTGTCGACGGACAGTTCGCGGAGCGACGACTCCTGCCAGTCCGTGCCCGAGCCCGCGACCGAGAAGACCGCGTGGGAGGGCATCAAGATCTTCGACATCAGCGACGTGCGCGACCCGCGCTACGTCAAGGCCGTCGAGACCAAGTGCGGATCCCACACCAACACCCTCGTCCCGGGCAAGCGCGGCACGGTCTACATCTACGTGTCCTCGTACCGCCCGAGCGAGACCTACCCCGACTGCAGGCCGCCGCACGACCTCATCTCGATCGTGAAGGTGCCGCTCCGGCATCCGCAGGCCGCGCACGTGGCCGCCGAGCCGGTGCTGTTCCCGGACGGCGGCAACCCCGGCGACCCGGACGGCACGCCGTGGCCCGACGGGACCAGCGCCACCTCGGGCTGCCACGACCTCACCGCCTACCCGGACAAGGACCTGATGGCCGGGGCCTGCATGGGCGACGGCGTGCTGTTCGACATCTCCGACCCGCTCAAGCCGCGCACCATCACCAGCGTGCGCGACGACGGCAACTTCGCGTTCTGGCATTCGGCGACGTTCAACAACCGCGCCACCAAGATCGTCTTCACCGACGAGCTCGGCGGCGGCGGGGCCGCCACCTGCAACGCGGACATCGGGCCGGAGAAGGGCGCGAACGCCATCTACGACATCGTCGGCAAGGGCGAGCACCGCGAGCTGCGGTTCCGCAGCTACTACAAGATCCCGCGGCACAACACCGACGCGGAGAACTGCGTGGCGCACAACGGCTCGCTGATCCCGGTGAAGGGCAAGGACATCATGGTGCAGGCCTGGTACCAGGGCGGCATCTCGGTCATGGACTTCACCGACTCCCGTAGGCCCAAGGAGATCGCCTGGTTCGACCGCGGCCCGTGGTCGGACGAGCTGGCGATCGCCGGCAGCTGGTCCGCGTACTACTACAACGGCTACATCTACTCCAACGAGATCCAGCGGGGCCTGGACGTCATCGACCTCCGGGACCGCCGCACCGACAGGGCCAAGCGCGTCAGGCTCGACGTGCTCAACGCCCAGTCCCAGCCGAACTACTACGACGACTGACCCGGCCGGACGCGTCCTCGGCCTCCCCGAGCGGTGAGCTCGGCGAGGCCGAGGCCGAGGCCGAGGCCCCGGCGCCCGTCCCCGAACGCTCCGCTGGTCATCGCGGCTCATCCCCACGGGCGCGGGAAGGCGTCGCCGTCCAGCCGAGCTCCCTCGGCGAGGCCCAGGGAATCGGTCACGGGGTGCAGCATCTGGTCATGCCACGGCCGCACCGCTCCATGTCCGGGTCCGGGTTTCGTCGTTGCAGGCCTGTGACCTGCGATCATCTTGACTAAAAACCCACGGGTATGCACACTTCTCCATATGTTCGGTCAATCTTCCACAAAGTCGGTCAGCGGTGCTTGCGCCTGAGCGGCATCGGCGGATTCGGGACGCGCTGCGCAGCCGGTCCGTGGTCCGGACCGAGGAGTTCGCCGGGATGCTCGGGGTGTCGGCCGAGACCGTCCGGCGGGATCTGGTGGCGCTGGAGCGGCGCGGGGCGCTGGTGCGGGTGCACGGCGGGGCGACCAATGTCGGCGCGGGGTCGGGTGAGGAGGCGCCGTTCGCCGAGCGGGCCGGCAGCGGCCGGGAGGCCAAGGCGGCCATCGGACGGACGGCCGCCGGGCTGGTGCGGCCGGGGCAGACCTTGATCATCGATGTGGGCACCACCGCGCTGGAGGTGGCCCGGGCGCTGCCGCAGGACCACCACGGCGTGGTGGCGACGTGCTCGCTGCTGGCGGCGGCGGAGCTGGCCGGACGGCCCAGGGTCGAGGTGCTGGTGGCGGGCGGGCGGCTGCGGGCCGGCGACCTGGCCTGCTCGGGAGCGGGGACCGCGGGGTTCTTCGCCGACCTGAACGCCGACGTGGCGTTCCTCGGGTCCGGCGGAGTGGACGTCGCGGCGGGGCTGACCGACTACCACCTGGACGAGGTCGCGACCCGCCGGGTGATGATCGCGAACACGGTGCGCTCGTACGTGCTCGCCGACTCGCGGAAGCTCGGCCGTGTCGCCGCGCACCGGGTGTGCGGGCTGGACGACTTCGATGGACTGATCACCGACGAGATGCCGTCCCCGGCACTGCGCGAGGCCCTGGAGGACTCCGGCGGCCTCATCGTGGCGACCGGGTGAGTTCATGGTGGCCGGACGACGTGGCAGCGTCGCCCGGCCCGATCGCCAATCCCCTCATGAATGTGCAAGGAGACGATCAATGGCCGATTCTTCCACGCCGCCGGCCGGCGGCGACGGGCTCTCGGAGTTCGGTTACGCGCAGGAGGTCAAGCGGGAGCTGGGCTGGTACGCCTCGTTCGCGGTGGCGTTCGGGTTCGTGTCGATCGCGACCGGGATCTTCACCGCGTACGGGTCGGTGCTGCAGAGTTCCGGCCCGCTGGGCATCTGGACGTGGCCGATCGTGGTGGTCGGCCAGCTGAGCGTGGCGCTGATCTTCGGCGCGCTGGCCGCCCGGATCCCGGTGAGCGGCTACGCCTACCAGTGGACGTCCCGGCTGGCCAATCCGGTGCTGGGCTGGATCATGGGCTGGATCTCGTTCATGTTCCTCGGCGTCGTGGTCGTCGCCGTCGACTACACGATCGCCGCGACGATCCTGCCGGTGCTGTTCCAGTACGAGGGGACGAGCCAGAACGCGTGGGTCATCACCGCCGTGGTGGTGCTGCTGCAGGCGATCCTGGTCGCGCTGTCGACCCGTGCGACGCAGCGGGTCAACACCGTCGCGGTCACCATCCAGCTGATCGGCATGGTGTCGCTGACCGTGCTGCTGTTCGCGGTCGGCGCGTTCACCGGCGACCTGGACTTCGGCACCCTGTTCAGCAAGGGCGACGTCCCGAGCGACGGCTACTTCTCGCTGGGCGGGGCGACGTCGGTGGGGCCGTGGGCGCTCGGCTTCCTGCTCGGCGCGTTCACCATCGTCGGCTTCGAGTCGGCGGCGAACCTGGCGGAGGAGACCAAGGACCCGGCGCGCGTGGTGCCGAAGGCGATGGCGCAGGCCGTGATCGGCCTCGGCGTGCTCGGCATGCTGTTCCTGGTCGCGGTGACCGCGCTGGCGGAGAACCCGTCCGCGCTGGCGCAGTCCGACACCCCGGTCGCGGACGTCATCACCCGGGTGCTCGGCTCCTACGTCGGCAAGGGCCTGCTGGTCCTCGTGGTGATCTCGATCTTCTCCTGCGGGCTGGTGATCTCGCTGAGCGGGGCGCGGCTGGTCTGGGCGATGTCGCGGGACAAGCGCTTCCCCGGCTGGCAGCTGCTGCGCCGCATCAACCCCGCGACCGGCACCCCGATGAACGCGGCGGTGTTCATGTTCGTGGTCGCGCAGATCCTGCTGGCACTGTTCGCCCGCTCCACCCAGGCGCTGTTCTCGCTGTTCTCGGCGGCGACGCTGCTGCCGGCGATCATCTACGCGGCGACGGTGGCGCTGTACCTGGCCAAGCGGCGGAGCCTGCCGCCGTCCAGGGGCTTCGACCTCGGCCGCTGGGAGATCCCGGTGCTGGTGGTGGCCGTCGCCTGGCTGGTGTACGAGCTGCTGATCTTCCGTGACTCGTCCTTCGCCGAGCCTTGGCGCTACGTCGCGGTGATGTCGGCGATCGGTGCGGTCTACTTGGCGTACCTGCTGATCCGGCACGGCACCAAGGGGCTCACCATGCCCGACATGCACGACATCGACAAGGTCCTGGACGAGGACGCCCCCGCGCAGCCGACGAAGGCGCCCGGAGGCCGTCCGTGACCACCGTGCTGGCCATCGACCAGGGCACCTCGGGGACCAAGGCCATGGTCGTGGACGGCTCCGACCGCGTCCTGGGCGTGGTGGAACTGCCGGTTCGGCCCCGCTACCTGTCCGGTGGCGGGGTCGAGCAGGACCCCGGAGAGCTGCTCGACTCGGTGCTGGAGTCCGGGCGGCGCGCCGTCGCCGAGGCGGGCGTCCAGGTCGACTGCGTGACGCTGGCCAACCAGGGCGAGACCGTCCTGGCCTGGGACCCCGCCACCGGTGAACCGCTCACACCCGCGATCGTGTGGCAGGACCGCAGGTCCGCGAACATCTGCGCCGAGCGCGCGGAGTTCGCGGACCTGGTGGCCCGGCGCACCGGCCTGGTGCTCGACCCGTACTTCTCGGCGCCGAAGATGCGCTGGATCCGGGATCAGCTCACCCGGGACGGCGTCGTCACCACGTCCGACACCTGGCTGCTGCACCGGCTCACCGGCGAGTTCGTCACGGACGCGTCGACGGCGTCCCGCTCGCTGATCACCGATCTGGACACGGCCGCCTGGAGCCCCGAGCTGCTGGACGTGTTCGGCCTCGGGGACGAGCCGCTGCCGCACATCGCGGCCTGCGACGAGATCGTCGGCGAGACGACCGCGTTCGGCGGCCGGGCCGCGGTGGGCGGCCTGGTCGTGGACCAGCAGGCCGCGCTGCTAGCCCAGCGGTGCCTGGAACCGGGCGAGGCCAAGTGCACTTTCGGCACCGGCGCGTTCCTGCTGGCCAACATGGGCACGGCACCCGTCCGGTCCGGTTCGGGGCTGGCCGCGTCGGTGGCGTGGCGGGTCCGCGGCGAGACGTCCTACTGCCTGGACGGCCAGGTCCCGACCGCCGCCTCGGCGGTCCGCTGGCTGGCGGACCTCGGCCTGGTGGGCGGCGCGCCCGAGCTCGACCGGGTCGCCGCGCCGGACGCCGACGGCGTGCTGTGCGTGCCGGCGCTGGCCGGGCTGTCGGCGCCGTGGTGGGCGCCGGAGGCGACCGCCTCGTTCACCGGCATGACGCTGTCCACGACAGCCGGGCACCTGGTCAAGGCGGTGCTGGACGGCATCGCCGCGCAGGTCGCCGAGCTGGCGGACTGCACGGCCCGCGACACCGGTGCCGCCCTGCCGCGGCTGCGCGTCGACGGCGGCCTCACCCGCAGCCGCGTCCTGATGCAGGCGGTCGCCGACCTGCTGCAGACGCCGGTCGAGGTGTACCCGTCCGAGCACGCCACCGCGCTCGGGGCCGTGGCGTTCGCCCGCGCCGCCGCCGACAAGGCGCTGCCGCTGCCCGACGCGATCGTCGGCTGGACGCCGGACACCTCGTACACGCCCCGGATGGGCGCCGATGAGGCCGCCGAGTTCCGGGCACGGTGGAGGGACGCCGTCGAGAGCACCGCGATCGGAAAGGAGAGCAAGTGAGCACACCGCAGACCGCGCCCGTCGCGGACGTCGCGGTGATCGGTGCGGGCGTCGTCGGCTCGGCGATCGCCCGCGCCCTGTCCGGGCACCGGCTCGACGTCGTCCTGCTGGACGCCCGCTGCGACGTCGGCGACGGCACCAGCAAGGCGAACACGGCGATCCTGCACACTGGGTTCGACGCCTCCCCCGGCACCCTGGAGGCGCGGCTCGTCGCCGAGGGGTACCGGCTCCTCAAGGACTACGCCGACCGCACCGGCATCCCCTACGAGCCGACCGGCGCACTGCTGGTGGCCTGGGACGACGAGCAGCTCGCCGCGCTCCCCGGCCTGAAGGCCAAAGCGGAGAAGAACGGCTACGCCGAGAGCGAGATCGTCGGCCCGGACGAGGTGTACCGGCAGGTTCCGTCGCTCGGACCGGGTGCCCTCGGCGGGCTGACGGTGCCGGGCGAGTCCATCATCTGCACCTGGACGACCACGCTCGCGCTGGCCACCGACGCGGTCCGGCGCGGGACGCGGCTGCTGCGTTCGCACCGCGTCGAGTCCGTGACCAAAGGCGAGGACGTGACCGTCCTGCACACCAGTGGCGGCGACGTCCGCGCCCGGTGGGTCGTCAACGCCGCCGGGCTCGGCAGCGACGTGATCGACGCCCAGTTCGGGCACGACCGGTTCCACCTGCACCCGCGGCGCGGTGAGCTGCTCGTCTACGACAAGCAGGCCCGGCCGCTGGTGGACCGGATCGTGCTGCCGGTGCCGTCCAAGCTGGGCAAGGGCGTGCTGATCAGCCCGACGATCTACGGCAACGTCATGCTCGGCCCGACCGCCGAGGACATGACCGACCGCGCCGACACCTCGACCACCGAGGATGGCTACGCGTTCCTGCTGGAGCGCGGGGAGCGCATCATGCCGCGCCTGCTGAAAGAGGAGGTCACCGCGACCTACGCGGGGCTGCGCGCGGCCAGCGACGTCTCCGATTACACGATCGACGTGGACGCCGGGCAGCGCTATGCCGTCGCCGGGGGGATCCGCTCCACCGGGCTCACGTCCAGCATGGCGGTCGCCGAGCACCTGCTGGATCTGCTGCGCAAAGCGGGACTGGAACTGCACGAGCGCACCGACCTGCCGGAGCCGCCGCGCATGCCCAACATCGGCGAGGCGTTCCCCCGTCCGTACGCGGACGCCGAGCGCATCGCCGCCGACCCGGAGTACGGCACGGTCGTGTGCTTCTGCGAGCGGGTCACGCGGGGCGAGATCCGCGACGCGTTCGCGAGCACGATCCCGCCGTGCGACATGGACGGGCTGCGCCGGCGCACCCGCGCGATGAACGGGCGCTGCCAGGGCTTCTACTGCGGCGCGAACGTCACCGGGATGCTGGCGGACGCACTGCGGACCGCTGACGAGAAAGGCGAACGATGAGCACGACGCGCACCCGGCTGACGCCCGCGGTGGCCATCGTCGGCGGCGGCCCGGCCGGGCTGCGGGCCGCCCGGGAACTCGCGGGGGCGGTTCCCGGACGGACCCTCGTCCTCGAACGGGAGCAGCACGCGGGAGGCATCCCGCGGCACTGCGCCCACACGGGTTTCGGCGTCCGCGACCTGCACCGGGTCCTGACCGGGCCGGACTACGCCCGCCGGATGGTGGACGGCGCCGAGCGGGCGGGCGCCGAGATCCGCACCGGCGCCATGGTGACCGGCTGGTCCCCTGACGGGGCGCTGGAGGTCACCGCACCCGACGGTCTCTACGAGGTCCGCGCCAAGGCGGTGGTGCTGGCGACCGGCGCGCGGGAGCGGCCCCGCACGGCGCGGCTGGTGCCCGGCGACCGTCCGGACGGCGTCTACACCACCGGGCACCTGCAGAACCTCGTCCACCTGCAGCATCGCAAACCGGGACGCCGCGCGGTCATCGTCGGCAGCGAGCTGGTGAGCTGGTCGGCGGTGCTGACGCTGCGCGAGGCCGGCTGCCGCCCCGTCCTCATGACCACGGAACGTCCGCGCGGCGAGGCGTACGCGGCGCTGCCCGTCGCGGGCAGGCTCGGGCTCCGGGTGCCGCTGCGCACCCGCACCCGCGTCACCCGGATCATCGGCAAGCACCGCGTCCAGGCCGTGCAGATCGAGGACGCCGGCACCGGCCGGCGGCACGTCGTGCCCTGCGACACGGTCGTGTTCACCGGGGACTGGATTCCCGACAACGAACTCGTCCGTTCCGCCGGCCTCGACCTCGACCCCGGCACGCTCGGCCCGGCCGTCGACGGCGGCCTGCGCACGAGCCGCCCGGACGTCTTCGCGGCGGGCAACGTGCTGCACCCCGTGGACACCGCGGACATCGCGGCCATCGACGGCGCGCACGTCGCCCGGAGCGTCCTTGACCATCTGGCCGGGAAGAAGAGCTCCGGCGACGCGGTGAGGATCGTCGCGGAAGAGCCGCTGCGCTGGATCTCCCCGTCGGCGCACCGGCCCGGCGCCCGCGGCCCCGCCCGCGGGCGGCTGCTGGCCTGGGTGGACGAGTACGTGCCGTTCCCTCGCGTCACCGTCACCCAGAACGGCCGCACCATCGCCGAACGCCGCCTGCCATGGCCCGCGGCGCCGGGCAGGGTGTTCCGCATCCCCAGCAGAATGCTGGACGAGGTCCGCCCGGACGCCGGCGACGTGCACATCACCCTCCGCCGGTAACGACCGCCGTCCCGGCTGCCGGACGTGCGTCAGCCGGTGGTTGCGCGCTTGGGGAGCTTCCAGCCGGGGCGGGGGAAGTGGCAGGTGTATCCGTTCGGGTACTTCTGCAGGTAGTCCTGGTGCTCGGGCTCGGCTTCCCAGAAGTCGCCGGCGGCGGTCACCTCGGTGACGACCTTGCCCGGCCACAGGCCGGAGGCGTCGACGTCGGCGATGGTGTCCTCGGCGACCTTCCGCTGCTCCTCCGAGGTGTAGAAGATCGCGGAACGGTAGCTGGTGCCGATGTCGTTGCCCTGCCGGTTCACGGTCGTCGGGTCGTGGATCTGGAAGAAGAACTCCAGCACGGCCCGGAAGTCGGTCTTCTCCGGGTCGTAGAGGACCTCGATGCTCTCGGCGTGGGTCCCGTGGTTGCGGTAGGTGGCGTTGGGGACATCGCCACCGCTGTAGCCGACCCGTGTGGAGACCACCCCGGGCTGGCGGCGGAACAGCTCCTCCATCCCCCAGAAGCATCCGCCCGCGAGCAGCGCTCTCTCGGTTGCCATGCTCTCTCCCTCTCGTTCCTCGGAACCGTCATCATGATCGTGCTGATCAGGCCCTAACCCGTCCAACCCGTGAAGCCCCATCCGGATTCCCAGCAGCCCACCCTCCCGCGACGCCCACACCACCGGCCCGGTTCACCGCAACGTCCCCAGCCGGGCCGGGTGTGGCCATGGTCGGCCGATTTCGGCCTGGTCCAGCGCCCCGGCGGTCGTCTGCGCCAGTATCGGGGCGGACTCGGGTGCGGAAGACGAGGCGTTCGGGGCGATGAGGGGGCGTGGGAGTGTCGTGGCCGGCTGGGGAGAGCGGTGTGCAGTCACCTTCGGCTGCCCGTTGGATGGGGCCGGGGGAACCTTGCCGTGTCGCCGAACGCGTCCTGCCGGGCGGCATGCTCTATGTCGGCACCGGGCTCACCGCCGCGTCCGGGCGGGGGGTTGAGCCCGCGCTGATCGATCCGCGTCAGCCGGTCGATTGGGGCTCTCCCGACTGGACGGGCAAAGACCTGGGGTACTGGCCGTCTTATACGGAGATCTCGCCGCAGGGCCGTGCCGCCTACCTGCGGTGGCTGGGAGCCGGCCGTCGTCACCGGGACGTGTCCGTGGGGTATGCGTTCCTGTTCCTCTACGGTCTGGAACGCCGGGTCCTCGTAGACCTCCAGCGGGACGGCGAAGCACGTGCGGCGGAACTTCCGGTCATCCGGGCCGAGGTCGAGCGGCTGCTGGGGCTCTTCGGTTCGGACGGCTCCTTCCACAGCTATGCGACCGAGTTCTGTGCTCTGTTGGAAGCCGGTGCCGCCGCAGACATCGAGGTGTCCGCCGGTCCTCCGCCGGAGGTCGACCGGACTCGTCCCTCGCCGAGGTTGCGCATCGGGCTGGGAGAGATCGCCCGTGCCGGGCGGCCGATCCCGACGGAGTGGGCTCTCCATTGGGTGTTGTCCCATCCGGGGTATTCGCCGAGGACGGCGGCTGAACGGTGCCCCGAGGAATTCGCGGCGCTCTTCGCGTTGCGCCACGAGGACCGCCATCTCGGCGGGCTTCAACTCAGGCCGACGGGGCCCCAGCTGGCCTTCTCCTATCGTCCGGCCAGCGGCGGTTTTCGTGGCACCGCCGAGATGGCCGTGCCCGGCCTCCCGGACGTGTTCGATCAGGCTCTGCCGTTGCGGCGGCTGGCGTCGCTGGCGGACGAGTGCGCGGAGAGCCTGGACTCGTTCAGCCGCCTGATGGGCCGGGACCCACGGCAGCGCGGGAGCCTGGCGGCGGCCGCACTGCTGCCGGACGAGCTCGTGGATCTCGGTGCGGGGGACGTCGGCGCGTTCGTGGAGTGGGCGCGGTCCCGGCTGGGCGGGTTCGCCATGTCGGCCGTCCCCGCCGCGGATCTCCTCGCCTGGTCCGGAGTGGAGCAGCCGGGGAAGAAGGACGTCGTCGCCCTGGCACGGGTCCTCGGCCGTGCCGGCATCGGGGTGGAGCCCGACCCGCGGTTCGGCGGGCCGGTGCCCAAGGGCGGGTCGGTGGTGTTCTTCCATGTCGAGGACGTCTCAGAGGGCGCGCCGTCGCGGGCCTACCGCGCCGCGGCGCTGCTGCTGCACCTGGGGGCGGCGGTCAGCCTGGCGGACGGCGTTGTCGCCGTGGAGGAGAAGCAGCTTCTGCTCGGCCATCTGGAGGAGGCACTCCAGCTGACGTCCGACGAGCGGGTGCGGCTTCGCGCTCACCTGCGCTGGCTGCTGTCGACCGAGGTGAAGCTCACCGGGTTGTCCCGGCGGATCGAGGACGTCGACCGGTCGCAGCGCGAACACCTCGCCGGGTTCCTCTCCGCCGTGGCGGCCGCCGACGGCCATGTCGATCCGGCCGAGGTCAAGACGCTCCGCCGCATCGCGAAGCTGCTGGGGCTCGCTCCGGAGACGGTCGACGGGCACCTTCGCGCGGCGACCGAAACCGCGGAGCCGGCGTCCGCTCCGGTGATCGTGCGTCCCGGCAGGCCGGAGCCGGGTCACGTCCTGCCGCGGCCACCGGATGCCCCCGCACCGGCGATCCGGCTCGACGAGTCGCTGCTGGCCGCGCGGATCGCCGAGGCCGCCGAGGTCTCCGCCCTGCTCGGTTCGGTGTTCGGGGACGAGCCGCCGGCCGCCCCGCCGCCGCCACCGCCCGAGGTGCGGCCCGTGGCCGGCCTGGACGGCCCGCACTCCCGGCTGATCAGGGCCCTGCCGGAGCGGCCGCTCATGGCGAGGGCCGTGTGGGAGGACCTGGCGGCCGCGCATCGGGTCATGCCGGACGGTGCCATCGACCGCCTCAATGAGGCCGCCTACGAGGCGACCGGCGAGCCCGTGCTCGAAGGAGAGGACCCGTTGGAGATCAACCGCGATGCGCTGGAGGCGATGCTGTGACCACGACGACCCGGGTCCGCCCGCGTGAGCGCGATGCCCTGCTGCAGAGCCTGCGGGCGGGTGTCGTTCCCAGGGTGGGGCAGCAGCATGTCCAGGTCGGCCGCGTCGCCGAGGTGCGCGCGCTGCTGGCGGACGTCGAGCGGATCGCGGACGGCGGTTCCGCACTGCGGTTCGTCATCGGCGAGTACGGGGCCGGCAAGACCTTCTTCCTTCATCTGGTCCGATCGATCGCGATGGAGAAGCGCCTGGTCACGGCGCACGCCGACCTCAATCCCGACCGCCGCCTGCACGCGACCGGCGGCCAGGCGCGCGGGCTGTACGCCGAGCTGATGCGCAACCTCGCCACCCGCTCCAAGCCCGACGGCGGCGCGCTGCCCAGCGTCGTCGAGCGTTTCGTCTCCACGGCCCTGGCGGAGGCGGAGCAGACGGGCAGGGCTCCGGACCAGGTCATCCGGGCGCGCATGGCCGACCTGTCGGAACTCACCGGCGGCTACGACTTCGCCGAGGTCGTCGGCGCCTACTGGCGCGGCCACGACAGCGGCGACGAGCACCTGAAGTCGTCCGCCGTCCGCTGGCTGCGCGGCGAGTACGCGACGCGGACGGACGCCCGGGCCGCGCTCGGCGTCCGCACCATCATCGACGACGGGACGATGTACGACCATCTCAAGCTGATGAGCCGCTTCGTCCGGCTGGCGGGGTTCGACGGCCTGCTGGTGTGCGCCGACGAGATGGTGAACCTGTACAAGCTGGCCTCGACGAGGGCGCGCAACGCGAACTACGAGCAGATTCTGCGGATCCTCAACGACACTCTGCAGGGCAGCACCGAGCATCTCGGATTCCTGTTCGGCGGCACGCCTGAGTTCCTCCGGGACAGCAGGCGGGGCCTGTTCAGCTACCCGGCGCTCCAGTCCCGGCTCGCCGACAACACCTTTGCCGCAGCCGGCCTCGTCGACCTCACCGGCCCCATTCTGGAACTCCAGGCTCTCACTCAAGAGGACTTCTTCGTCCTGCTGACCAAACTGCGCCACGTCCACGCCTCGGGCGATGAAAGCGCCCATCTCCTGCCCGACGAAGCTCTCATGGCCTTCATGCAGCACTGCTCGGAGAAGGTGGGAGACGTCTATTTCAGGACGCCGCGCACCACCATCAAGGCGTTCTGCGACCTGCTGGCCGTCCTCGAACAGAACCCCGGCGCGGATTGGCGGAACCTGCTCGGATCGGTGACTCTCGCACCCGACCAGAACCCCGACCTGGCGCCGCTGGAAGACGAGGACCCCGACGAGCAGCAGGCCGGCGACTCCACGGACAACACTTCCGTTGTCAACGATGATGACTTCACCACCTTCCGGCTCTGAGAGCGGGTCGCGCGCCTTCGACCTGCTCCATCCCACGGTCCAGCGATGGATCTGGCAGAAGCAGTGGACGGCACTGCACGATGCCCAGGAGGCCTCGATCCCGGCGATCCTCGCCGGTGAGGACGACATCCTCATCTCGGCCGCGACGGCGTCCGGGAAGACTGAGGCCGCCTTCCTGCCGATCTGCTCCGCACTCGCGGAATCGTCCGAGGGTGCCGGCTTCGGCGCCGTTTACATCGGTCCCCTCAAAGCCCTGATCAACGATCAGTTCGGACGGCTGGAGGAACTCTGCGACCGCTTGGAGATCCCGGTCCACAAATGGCACGGCGACGTGGACGCCGCGCGCAAGGCACGACTCGTCCGGCAGGCTTCGGGCATCGTCCTGATCACGCCGGAGTCGCTGGAGGCGCTGCTGGCCAATCGCGGCACCCGTGTCCCTTCGATGTTCCAGGGCGTCCGGTACATCGTGATCGACGAGCTCCATTCCTTCATCGGCATTGAACGGGGCGCGCAACTCAGATCGCTGCTGCACCGGCTCGAACTCGCCGTGCGCCGCCGCATTCCGCGCATCGGGCTGTCGGCGACGCTCGGCGACATGGGGGCGGCTGCCGAGTTCCTCCGTCCGGGCGGCGGTGCGGACGTGCGTCTGATCGAGTCGAGTTCCGACGGCCAGGAACTCCGCCTCCACATCAAGGGCTTCCTGGACGACGCGCCTCGCCGCAGGGAGCCCGTGGCTCCGGCGGACGAGCAGTCGGAGAACATCGCCGGGGACGGCAAGCGCGCCATCGCAGATCACCTGTTCGCGGTGCTGCGCGGCTCCAACAACCTCGTCTTCGCCAACTCCAAGCAGAACGTCGAACTCTTCACGGACCTGCTGGTGCGGCGTGGAAAGCAGGCCGGCGTACCCAATGAGTTCGTCCCGCACCACGGCAACCTGTCCAAGGAGATCCGGGAGGACACCGAGGCCCGGTTGAAGGACGGTTCCCTGCCGGTCACCGCAGTCTGCACGTCCACCTTGGAGATGGGCATCGACATCGGATCGATCGCCTCGGTCGCCCAGATCGGCCCGCCTCCGGGAGTCGCGGCACTACGCCAGCGCCTGGGCCGGACGGGACGCAGGGGCGGACCGGCGATGTTGCGGATGTACGCGGCCGAACCCGAGCTCGTGCCCGGCTCGGACCCGCAGGAGGAACTGCGCACCCGGCTGGTCCAGATGATCGCCGTCGTCAACCTGCTGCTCGACCGCTGGTGCGAACCGCCGGAGGCCGGCGGACTCCACCTGTCCACCCTCGTGCAGCAGATCCTCTCGTTGATCTCCCAGCACGGCGGGGTGCTCCCGCAGGACGCCTACCGCGCCCTGTGCTCGCACGGTCCGTTCCAGCACATCGGGCCGCGCCTCTTCAAGATGCTCCTCCACGACCTCGGCGAAGCCGACCTGCTCCGTCAGGAGAAGGACGGCCTGCTCCTGCACGGCGGTGAAGGCGAGCGCATCGCCAATCACCACACCTTCTACGCCGCGTTCCACTCCCCCGAGGAGTACCGCCTGGTGACCACCGGGCGCACGCTCGGCTCTCTCCCCGTCCCCTATCCGCTCACCCCCGGCAGCATGATGATCTTCGCGGGGCGCCGCTGGCGGATCGCCGGCATCGACGCGCAGGCCAAGGTCATCGAACTGACTCCGGCGGGAGGCGGGAACGCACCCGAGTTCTGGGGAGGCGCCGCGGACGTCCACGACCGGATCAGGACCGAGATGCGGCTGGTCTACGAGAGCGGCAAGATGCCGGTCTACCTCGACTCCGGTGCCCAGAGGCTGCTCACCGAGGGCCGCAACGCCTACCGCCGCCTCAACCTGTCCCGGACCCCCGTCGTCGGCTGGGGAAAGGACACTCTGCTGATCCCGCTGCGCGGCGACACCATCATGAACACCCTCGCCCTGGCCCTTCACCGGCACGACATATCGGTAGGCCGGCAAGGCGCCGTCCTCGTCCTGGCCGGCACCGCGCCTCGCCAGGCGATCGAGGCCCTCACCGCGCTGGCGGCCGAGTCGCCTCCGGACCCCGAGTCGCTCGCCGCGCTCGTCCCGGACCAGATCATCGAGAAGTACGACGACGTCCTCGGCGAGGAACTCCGCACGATCGCCTATGCCGCCCGCAAACTCGACGTCGGCGCCACCTGGGCGGCCCTCCCGGACATCGCGGCCGCCGCCGAGGCCGGGGAGACCGCTCACCACACGCCCCCCGCTCCCGCC
>NZ_JABXFD010000631.1 GCF_013372625.1 Actinomadura sp. BRA 177 | reverse complement strand
GTGCGGGGAGGGCGGGTCGTCCCGCCGAAGGTGCTGTCCAGCAGGGTGCAGCGGCCTGCGGAGACGGTCGCGGAGGCCGTCGCCGTGGTGGCCGTGGCCGGACACGTCCACGCGCTGGCGCTGCGGCTGGAGCACATGCGGGGACGGTGGCGCTGCACGGCCCTGGAGACGACCGCTCCCTGAAACAAGAGGAGGGGCGGGTCCCCCGCCCCTCCTCTTGGTCCACCCGGTTCTACAGGTCCAGTTCTCCGGCCTTGATCCGGCCGAGCAGACCCGACAGAGCTTCACGGCCGACCGACAAGTGGGGGGTCTCAGGGTTCTTGCTGTCGCGGATGCCGACCGAGCTGTCTAGGGGGGCCAATTCGACACACTGACCGGAGTCTCCACCGCTGTAGCTGCTCTTGCGCCACTGGGGAGCGGTCTTACTGCTCTCGTTCACATCGTCTCCAGTACTTCGCGGATCAGAGCTTCCGATTCTGCCGCAGGTAGTGCCTGTTCCCTGATCAGCTCGAACCCTACTGCGAACTCTGTCACTTGCGGGCCCGGCTCGATCAGCCGCCCCCTCCCTCCCACAGACTCCTCGTAGCCCATGTCAGGGTCGGTCTCGAAGGACAGGACCGTGAAGGAACCTTCCGGGAACACCTGTGCGGAGTGCCCGAGCACATAGATCGCGAAGTTGGGTTCATGACCGTACTTCACAAGCTGTTCGAGCTGCGCTCGGGTGATCGCCCGAGATCCTGCGACCTTCCGGAGAACTCCTTCCTCTAGGACGACGATGACGTTCGGCGGGTCTTCTCTGTCGAAGATCTCTTTACGGTCCATACGGGTCCGAACGAGTTCCTCCAGCCGCTCCGGCCTCTTACCTGCGCGCAAGACCTCACGCGCGTACTCAGGAGTCTGGAGTACACCAGGGATGACGAACTGTCCGTAGATGCGGATCTGGGAGGCCCTCGCCTCCTCCTCCACGTACTCCCAGAAGCCGGGCGGGAGGCCCGCCTCCTCGGCGATTCTGGGGAGCATCGCCTCGAAGAACTTCGGGATCCTGTACAGCTCGTCCATGGCGACGGACAGCTTGGTGTTCGGACGGCGCCTCCTGGTCTCCACGAGCCCGATGAACTTGCCCGTGTAGCCGACCTTGACGCCGAGGGCTTCTTGGGAAAGGCCCTCGGCGTCCCGCAGCCGCTTCATGTGGAACAGGTAGAAGTCGAGAGCCGATGCCATGGGGTCAATGTCCGGCATGTACGAACCTCTCTGGCCTGCCTACAGCGGGCTGTAGGCGCGGGGGTCATCTGTAGGCGCGGTTCTCTGGCTGAGACTAGCCCGGCACTTGACGATGTGTGTCAGAAGAAACAGAGACACAACGAATTCGGAAGCCTCATGCGCCAGCAGAGAGACCACACATCACACAAGAACGACATTCCGCACATCAGCCATGAGGACCCGCTCCCCGTCCGTCCCGAACCGCAGGGCCGTTGGGCCTGCCCCTACCTCTCCGGCAAGACCGACAGGCCGACCGTCTTCACGCGAAGGCCGCTGACGCCGGCCGAGGTCGCCTTCGGGCTTCAGTCGTGTCTGGTTGCCGACACCTTGGAGCGCCTGAAGGTGCTCATGGACCGGGAAGACGAGAAGCACGCGGAATACGTCGCCGTGAACCGGCCGCTCAGGAGCACGAGGTGAGCGAGATGCTGAGCCAGGTCTTCTGGTTGTCGCTGGTCCTGGCCGGGACGGGTATGGTCGCCGGGCTCATCCTCGGGTTCCTGCTGTACCCCCGGCTGTTCCGCCGTCCGAACGGGTCTCATCGCAGGAGCGGCACCACCACTTCGGGCGATCCCGCACACGGTGGACGCGGTAGGTGGTGAGACCTTGATCCCGAATACCCCTCCGGGCCGCACTGCGTCCCCGATGGCGGTGGCGCCCGGAGGCTCCAACCTGGCGGTACCCGATAGAAGAAGGCAGGTGGTCTATCGATCGTAGAACGGTACAGGACGTGAGCATGGGGCCTCGGCGGGTGGACGACCCTTGTCCGGGGCCCCTCTTCCCGCTGCGGGGACGCGGAGGCCGAAGCGCTGCTTCCGCTCGGTTCCGAGAAGGTCCACGACACGAAGATCACGACTCCGAGGGAGCACGGCATGGCTGATCACACGGCTGACCCGCGTCACAGGTCCGCGAGCACAGACGGGAGCGTGGTCACCTGGAGGCGGCAGCAGCGCTATAGCCCCGTACAGGACCGGGCCGGGATCCGCCGGCCGGACGACATCGACTTCCCGCCCGCCACCGAGCGCGTCACCCAGGCACCCGACCCGTTCGGCCACGCCTGGGCGGACGAGCGGGAGATCCTGCGGGCCACCTACCAGGGCGACGACGTCTGCCAGCTGGCCTGCCCTGGCTGCTACACCCGCGATCTGCTGCAGATCAGCCCGGCGACGGCAGCGCGTGAGGGACGCCGCAAGAGTGCGCCGTTCGCGGAGTTCACCGCGCATGTCGACGCTCTGGGGCCCGGCATGCAGGACCTGTACGTGCTGGGTGCCGAGCCGACGATGGACCCGGCCGGCACCGCCGCCAAGCTGGAACACGCCCGGACGCACGGATGGCCGCAGCAGGTCATCACCCACGGCGCGGTCAGCGTCGACCGCTTCGAGGAGACCTTCGGCGCCGCCCTGGACTCCGGCCAGGTGTACATGCTGATCATCAGCCTGGACTCCATGGACCCGGCCGTGCACAACCGGCTGCGCGGCCGTCCGTACGCGCATGAGCGGACCTTGCGGATCATCCGGCACTGCATCGCCCGCGGAGCCCCTCTCAAGGTGCAGATGACAGTGTGGCCCCTCAACTACCCCACGATCATCGGCAGCGTCGAGGCATTGTTCGATCTGGGCGTGCGTGCGTTCTCCTTCCACTGCGGCACCCTGGAGGGCGTCACCGACGCCGAAGCCGACGCCGCCGGGCTGGCGCCGGTCGATCCGCTCGCCTGGCGTGCCCTGGCCGACCGGCTGCTCGCCTTCCGGGACGCCCACCTGGACGAGCTGTGGCACTTCAACGTCCCGTTCCTGTACTTCACTGAGGAGGAGTTGCGCGAGCAGGTGATCGGGGACGCCGGGCAGACGGCCGCCTACCTGGAGCACGTCGACGCTGCGGAGGCGGGCCGCCCGTCCGTCAAGCCGGTCCACGCCTGCCCGGCACTGGACGTCCCGCAGGTGTACGTATGGGCGAACCGGGGGCCGCAGGGCCGTGGCACCCTGTCGCTGTGCAACATCGACCGAGATCCGGTCGCCGACGCCTACGCCGACTACGACCCGAGCGCACGGCGCTGGCGGGTCCGTCGGGACCCGGAACGCAACCAGCTACAGCACATGGCCAACTCGCCGCACCTGTGTCCCGCCACCCCGTACGCGCTGCGGACCGGCACCGACCGCGCCGTCACCGAGATCGGTCCCCTGTTCCACGCCTGCCGTTACATCGCCTCCAACCAGATGCCCGCACCCACCCGGATCCGCGCCGAGATCTACCGCGACGCCGCGGAGTTCTACCGGGCGGTCGGCCGCGCCCTGGATTCCTACCCGTACCGCGATGGCCGCGGCGAATCCCCGCTGGCGCGGATCACTCGGGTCACCGGCGGCATTGTCGCGCTGGCTGACCGCACCCGCGCCCTGAACGCGGACCTGAGCAAGGCAGCCGTCGACGGCGACACACCGTCGGAAGACCGCACCGGAGCGAGCCCTCAGGTATCCCGGCCGGGCTCCTCGTTCTGATCCGTGCCTTGGTCGGGGGTCGGCTCGGCATCATCCTCGCGAGGTCCGGGCCCGTGTCCGGTGGGGGCGTCCGCCAGCAGCCGGGCCGTCAGATCGGCGACCGTGACGGTGTTGGCCGCCACCGCCGAATACAGTGACTCCAGGTCGCGATACCCCAGGTCCCGCGCCGCCGTCAGCGCGCCACCGCCGGTCTCCAGGTCCAGCAATTCCAGCCCATGGCTGGCCAGGGCGTCGCTGAGCAGCCGCCGCCCGGCCTGCCCGGCGGCCTCGCTGCGCCGCTCGGCCAGCCACTGCTGGATCGCCACTCGGGCGTGGCCGGTGCGGGCGGCGTCCAGCCAGTCTTCCGACGGGCCGGAGCCGGGGCCGGTGAGGATCTCCACGACCTGGCCGTCCTCCAGCGCCGCCGTCATCTGCACCAGCCGCCCGTTGGCCACCGCGCCGATCGCCGAATGGCCCAGGTCGGTGTCGATCGCGTACGCGAAGTCGATCGCGGTGGCGCCCCTGGGCAGCGGGACGACCTCCCCCGACGGGGTGAACGACACGATGCCACCGCTGTGCAGATCGACCCGGAGGCTGTCCAGGAACTCGGCCGCCGGCGCGTGCGCCTGCCACGCCAGCAGGTTCCGCAGCCACTCCAGATCCGGGCGGCGCGCGGCCCGCAGTGCCTCCTCACCGGACTCGGCGGCCTCCTGGATCTGGCTGATGATCCCGTAGTCGGCGACACGGTGCATCGCCGGGGTGCGGATCGCCAGTTCCAGCGTCCCGGCAGAGGTGAGCACAGAGGTGTGCAGAGACCGGTACATGTTGTACTTCGGCAACGCGATGAAGTCCTTCATCTGCCCCGGCAGCGGCCGCCACACCCCATGCACGATCCCCAGCGCCACGTAGCAGTCCTCGGGCGGCCCGTCCACGAGCACCGTGATCCGCGACACCTCACCGAGCCGTAGAACATCCGTGGCCTTGACCGGGTCACGCCGATGGTCCTGGTAGATCGAGTACCGGTGCCGGTCCCGGACCACGACCTCGGCCTTGAGCCCCGCCTTCGACAGCGCCTTGTCCAACTGCCGTACCAGCGGCTGCAACGCGGCGGCGCGGTCGGCCGCGCTGGCCTCCATCGCCGTGGCGATCGCCTGCTCTGCCTCGGGCCGCAGCGTCGCGAAGGCGATGTCCTCCATCTCCCGTTTGAATACGTAGATGCCCAGCCGCTCGGCGAACGGCACCAGCAGTTCCATGGACTGCCGCGCGATCCGTTCCCGCTTGGCCTGCTTGGAATGGAATCCCAGCGTTCGCAGGTTGTGCACCCGGTCCGCAAGCTTGATCACCAGCACTCGCAAGTCGGCCGCCGCCGCCAGGATCATCTTGCGGAACGTCTCGGCCTCGGCCTGCTCGCCCCACTTGGCACCGTCCAGTTTGGTGACCCCGTCCACCAGGACGGTGACCTCCTCACCGAACTCGGCGTGGACCTGCCCCAGCGTCAAGTCGGTGTCCTCGACCGTGTCATGCAGCAGCGCCGCCGCCAGCGTCGCGGTGTCCACGCCCAGCTGCGCCAGCACGATCGCCACCGCCAGCGGATGCGTCACGTACGGCGCCCCCGACTTGCGGATCTGCCCCCGGTGGTACCGCTCCGCCACCGCATACGCCCGGCGCAGCACTTCCACATCGGCTCGCGGGTAGAACCTGCGATGCTCGCGGATCAACGGCACGACGGCGCTGTCGACCTCTGACGGCGACAAGGGCAGCCCTGCGCGCATCAGACCCGCGAGCCGCATCATGCGCTTGCCGGTCCGCCGCTCGGCCGGGTCAGTCGGTTCCATCGGCCCACCCCTCGCTGCTACCGCGCCTTTACCTGGTTATAACCACTATCGGCACGACCATCATCCCCGCTCTCCAGCCATCATCGTTCCCTGGCAGGACGACGGCCAGCCGACGGCGAGGAGGACCATGAGGCGACCATGCGCGGCATGCCGTCAGGACAGATCACCAGGACGTCGGCCTCCGGACGGCTGCCCGTCCCTGTGGAACATGCCCGAAAGAATAACCACCTCTGATCCATGCTGAACGGCCGTTCCGCCAGCACAAGCGACCCCGGCCGCCCGCCCCTCAGGCGTTCGGCTGCGCCCGGGTGGTGTACAACGATGCCCTGGCCGCGCGCCGGACCGCCCACGCGTCCGGGTTGCCCTACATCAAGGCGGCCGAGCTGTCGGCGGCCATGACGCGGGCGAAGAAGACACCGGAGAGGTGTTGGCTGGGCGAGGTATCGGCGGTCGTGCTACAGCAGTCTCTGCGGGACCTCGAGACCGCATACCGGGCGTTCTTCGACGGCCTGGCCGGTAAGCGCCCACGAGTGGGGGCGCCACGCTTCAAGTCCCGCAAGGACCGGCGGCAGTCGATCCGGTTCACCGCCAACGCCCGCTGGGCCATCACCAAAGGCGGGAAGCTCGCCCTCCCGAAGATCGGTGAACTGAAGGTGAGGTGGTCCCGGCGGTTGCCGTCGACTCCCTCGACGGTGACGGTGATCCGGGACGCCGCCGGGCGCTATTTCGCGTCCTTCGTCGTCGAGACCCGCGACGATCGGCTCCCCCGCGCCGGTGCCCAAGCCAGCGCCCGGCTCGGCCCCGACGTCGAGATCGACTTGGGGTTGGAGCATTTCGCGGTCACCTCGGACGGTCGCAAGATCACCTCGCCGCGGTTCCTGCGTCGCGCCGCCAAGAAGCTCCGCAGAGCGCAGCAGTCCCTGTCCCGCAAGCAGAAGGGATCGGCCAACCGCGACAAGGCACGCATGAAGGTCGCCCGCGCTCACGCGAAGGTCGCCGACGCACGCCGCGAGTTCCATCACCAGCTCTCCAGCGAACTGGTCCGCGAAAATCAAGCGGTCTATGCCGAGACGCTATGTGTGAAGGGGCTGGCGCGCACCCGGCTGGCCAAATCGGTACACGACGCGGGCTGGTCGGCGTTCCTGGGCATGCTGGAATACAAGGCGCAGCGGTACGGGCGGACGTTCACGCAGGTGGGCCGGGCGTACCCGTCCTCTCAGATCTGCTCGGGGTGCGGGTATCGCGACGGCCCCAAGCCCCTGCACGTCCGCGCTTGGACATGCGAGCGGTGCGGGACGGCGCATGACCGCGACGTCAACGCCGCCCGCAACATCCTGGACGAAGGGCGCCGCATCATCACGTGATGCTCCTGGTCGCCGCCGGACGGAAACTCCCAGGTGTCCGGGGGAGGCGGAGACCTTAAACGCCTGTGGAGGGCAGGTAAGACCCCCGACCCCGGTCGGGGGCATAGCCCGTTGAAGCAGGAAGCCACGGAAGTGCCGCCCCACTGGGGGGCGGCACTGGCCGGATCCCCGGCCTCCATCAGGCCGGGGAGCGCGTCAATTGTTCTTGTTGCGCGAGCGCGGGTCGCCGTGGCAGCGCTTGAACTTCTTGCCCGAGCCGCAGGGGCACGGGTCGTTGCGGTTCACGCCGGCGTACTCGTCCTCGGTCTCCTCGCTGTGCAGCTCGACGCCGCCCTCACCGTCGACGGTCGGGGCCGAGTACTCCAGCTTCTTCGGACGGGACGGCTTCTCCAGCCCCTTCGCCTTGATCGCGGGAGCCTCGTCGGCCTCCTCCACGTCCACGGCGACGGCGCCGTCCTCCTCCGCCGTGGGGGCGGACTTGGCGACGGACACGGGCGCGGCGCCGACGGTCGGGGCCTCCGGCTGCTCCTCGACCTCGACCTCGAGGTTGAAGAGGTAGCCGACCGACTCCTCCTTGATGCCGTCCAGCATCGCGTTGAACATGTCGTAGCCCTCGCGCTGGTACTCGACCAGCGGGTCGCGCTGCGCCATGGCCCGCAGGCCGATGCCCTCCTGGAGGTAGTCCATCTCGTAGAGGTGCTCGCGCCACTTGCGGTCGAGGACCGACAGGATGACGCGGCGCTCCAGCTCGCGCATGACCTCCGCGCCGAGCTCCTCCTCGCGCTTGGCGTAGGACGCCTGGGCGTCCGCGCGGATCTTCTCGGCGAGGGTCTCGGCGTCCAGCCCGGAGATGTCGCCGGCCGCCTCCTCCTCGACGAGGTCGTCCACCGTCAGCGAGATCGGGTAGAGCTGCTTGAACGCCTTCCACAGCTTGTCGAGGTCCCACTCCTCGGCGAAGCCCTCGCCGGTGGCGCCCGCGACATAGCCCGCGACGACCTCGTCGATCATGCCCTGGATCTGCTCGTGCAGGTCCTGGCCCTCCAGCACCTTGCGGCGCTCGGCGTAGATGACCTTGCGCTGCCGGTTCAGGACCTCGTCGTACTTCAAGACGTTCTTGCGCATCTCGAAGTTCTGCTGCTCGACCTGGCTCTGCGCCGACTTGATCGCGTTGGTGACGATCTTGGACTCGATCGGCGTGTCGTCCGGGATGTTCAGCCGGGTCATGATCGATTCGACGCGGGCCGAGTTGAACAGCCGCATCAGGTCGTCCTCCAGCGACAGGTAGAACCGGGACTCGCCCGGGTCGCCCTGCCGGCCGGAACGTCCGCGCAGCTGGTTGTCGATGCGCCGCGACTCGTGCCGCTCCGTCGCGAGGACGTACAGGCCGCCGACCTCGACGACCTCCTCGTGCTCGCCCTCGACGTCCTCCTTGGCCTTCTCCAGCGCCTCCGGCCAGGCCGCCTCGTACTCCTCGGGCGTCTCCAGCGGGGACAGGCCGCGCTGGTGCAGGACGAGGTCGGCGCGGAAGTCGGGGTTGCCGCCGAGCATGATGTCGGTGCCGCGGCCCGCCATGTTCGTCGCGACGGTCACGCCGCCCTTGCGGCCCGCCTCCGCGACGATCGCCGACTCCTGCTCGTGGTGCTTGGCGTTCAGCACCTGGTGCGGGACGCCGCGCCGCTTGAGCATCTTGCTCAGCTTCTCGGACTTCTCCACCGACGTCGTGCCGACCAGGACCGGCTGGCCCTTCTCGTGCCGCTCGGCGATGTCGTCGACGACGGCCTCGAACTTGGCCTGCTCGGTCTTGTAGACGACGTCCGCCACGTCGTCGCGGATCATCGGCTTGTTCGTCGGGATCGGCACGACGCCGATCTTGTAGGTCTTGTTGAACTCCGCCGCCTCGGTTTCGGCGGTGCCGGTCATCCCGGACAGCTTGTTGTAGAGGCGGAAGTAGTTCTGCAGGGTGATCGTGGCGAGCGTCTGGTTCTCGTCCTTGATCGCCACGCCCTCCTTGGCCTCGATGGCCTGGTGCATGCCCTCGTTGTAGCGGCGGCCATGGAGGATGCGGCCGGTGAACTCGTCCACGATCAGGACCTCGCCGTTCATGACGACGTAGTCCTTGTCGCGCTTGTAGAGCTCCTTGGCCTTCAGGGCGTTGTTGAGGAAGCTGACCAGCGGCGTGTTCACCGAGTCGTAGAGATTGTCGATGCCGAGCCAGTCCTCGACCTTCTCCACGCCCGCCTCGGTGATGCCGACGGTGCGCTTCTTCTCGTTCACCTCGTAGTCGCCGGGGCCGTACTCGTCGACCTGGCCGGCCGTGCTGACCAGCTCGGCGCGCTTCAGCCGCGGGACGATCTTGGCGAACTCCGAATACCACTTGGAGTTCTGCTCGGCCGGACCCGAGATGATCAGCGGGGTCCGGGCCTCGTCGATGAGGATCGAGTCGACCTCGTCCACGATCGTGAAGTTGTGGCCCCGCTGGACGCACTCCTCCAGGCTCCACGCCATGTTGTCGCGGAGGTAGTCGAAGCCGAACTCGTTGTTCGTCCCGTAGGTGATGTCGCAGTTGTAGGCCGCACGGCGCTCGTCCGGGGTCATCTGCGGGAGGATGACGCCGACCTCGAGCCCGAGGAACTGATGGACGCGGCCCATCCACTCGGCGTCGCGCTTGGCCAGGTAGTCGTTCACCGTGACCACGTGGACGCCGTCGCCGGACAGGGCGTTCAGGTAGGCGGGGAGCACACAGGTCAGGGTCTTGCCCTCACCGGTCTTCATCTCGGCGATGTTCCCGAGGTGCAGCGCCGCGCCGCCCATGATCTGGACGTCGTAGTGGCGCTGTCCGAGGACGCGTTTGGCTGCTTCGCGCGCGGTCGCGAAAGCCTCGGGGAGCAGGTCGTCCAGGGACTCGCCGTCGGCGATGCGTTCCCGGTACTTGTCGGTCAGCTCGCGCAACTCGGCGTCGCTCATCTCGAGGAAGTCCTCCTCGATCGAGTTGACCTGATCCGCGAGCTTCTTGAGCTTGCGCAGGGTTCGTCCCTCGCCCGCACGAAGGATCTTGTCGATGACTGGCGGCACTCTCGAAGGCTCCTTGCAGATCGTGGTTCACCGCTCCACGGCGGCGCGCACACCACACGTACGATGCCATCGTAGGCGAGACCCAGAATGGTCTAGGTCACTCCGCAGCGCAATCCACAGCGCGTTCCGTTTGACTTTCCGGGTCCCGGAGAGGATCTCTCACACCGCACGGGAGGGGAGGCGCAATGTCCGAAGGGTCAGGCTCGCACGCCGGCCAGCCGGGTTCGTGGGTCGCCGTCGCCATCATCTTCATCGGTTTCGTCGTCGGCGGCGTGGCACTCTGCCTCGGCCCACTGTGGATCATGTTGTGGGTCGGCGTCGGCATCGTGGTCGTCGGCCTCCTGGTCAGCTGGATGGTCCACCTGTTCGCCGACGTCGTCGTGGACGCGCCCCGCGTGATCCCCGAGATCGTCGACTACTCGCTGTTCGGCTCGCGCTCCGCGAAGCGCCGCGGCGGCGACCAGGGCGAAGTCCTCGACCGCCCCGTCTCCACCGACACCGAAGAGGCCCCCCACGGCTGACCCGTCCCCCACTAGAGGCCGGCCCACCCAAGGGCCGGCCTCACGCATGTACGGCCAAACCCCTCACCCATCGCCAACACCCCACCAATTCCACACCCGCCCGGCGCCAGCACGACCAACAGCACTCACCCCCCGCCCGGCGAGTAGCAGTGTTCGCGGTGGGTGGGGGGCTCAGTGTGGGGTGGTGGCGTTCAGGGCGGCTTTGATCAAGTCGACGGGCAACGCGGTGCGTTCCACGCGGACGTCGTCGCAGCCGACCCAGGCGGCCGCGCGCCAGAGGGCGGTGGCGAGGGCGGTCGCCGAGGACTCCGTCCGGGCGGCGGTGCGGGTGGCCCAGGGCTCCAGGGACGCCTGGCGGGCGATGAGGGTGCGGCCCTCACGGGCCGGGTCGACGCGCCCGATGAGGCGGCCGCCGGCGAGGAGCGGCATCGCGAAGTATCCGTGGACGCGCTTGCCCTTCGGGACGTACGCCTCCAGGCGGTGGTCGAAGCCGAAGACGCGGGACGTGCGGGCGCGGTCCCACACTAGGGAGTCGAACGGCGACAGGAGGGTGGTGGCGTGCCTGCCCCTGGGCGGGGCGGCGAGCGCCTCCGGGTCGGCCCAGGCGCGCTGCGACCATCCGGCGACCTTGACGGGGACGAGCCCGGTCGCCTCGATCACGCGGTCGACCTGGTCCTGCCTGATCCGGTAGTAGTCGGCGAGGTCGCCGCGGGTCGCCACGCCCAGCGCCCGTCCGGCACGGGCGACCAGCGCGGTCAGGCAGGCGTCGTCGTCCGGGTCCCGCGCGAGCAGCCCGGACGGGACGGCGCGCTCCGCCAGGTCGTAGACGCGGCGCCAGCCGACCCGCTCGACGCAGACGACCTCCCCGACGTCCAGCAGCCACTCGATGCCGATCTTGTGGTCACTCCAGTCCCACCATTCGGCGCTCGCCTTGGCGCCGCCGAGTTCCTTGGTGGTGAGCGGCCCGTCCGCCCGCAGGCGGTCCCGGACCTCGGCGCAGACGCCTTCCGGCACCTTGTGCCACCGCCACCCGCGCCGCAGGTACGCCCGGCGCCGGAACGCGAACAGCGGCCAGTCGTCCATCGGGATCACGGACGCCGCATGCGCCCAGTACTCGAACGCCGGATACCCGCCGGATCCGTTGCCCCAGTAGGCGGTCTCGATGGCGTTGCGCTTCACGGGGCCCAGGCGCGCGTAGGGGACCAGCTCGTGGGAGCGTGCCAGGACCGAGATCGTGTCGAGCTGGACGGCTCCCAGCCGTTCCAGCATCGCCGGAACCCCGCCCTTCGGACGCGCGCCCAGAAACCCCTGGGCACGCAACTGGAGGCGCCGCGCCTCGTCCGCACTGAGTTCGACTTCGCCCGCACTCGTCCCCGTTGCAACCACGCCCGCGATGCTACGACACAACACCGACAAAACCGGATGACCGGTCTCACCGGCTGCCGGAGGGTTGGGGTGAGGGGTCAGGTTATTTCGAGGAGTTTTTCGCGGACGGCGTAGACGACGGCTTCCATGCGGGAGTGGAGTTGGAGTTTCTCCAGGATGTTGCGGACGTGGTTCTTCACCGTGTTCTCGGAGATGAACAGCTCGCGGGCGATCTCCCGGTTGCCGAGGCCGCGGGCGACGAGGCGGAGCACCTCCATCTCGCGTTCGGTGAGGCGGGGCGCGGGGACCTGCTGGGTGCGCTCCTCGCTGCTCTTGGCCAGCGCGGCGAACTCGGTGATGAGCTTGGACGCCATCGACGGGCTGATCAGCGACTGGCCGCCGTGCACCGCGCGGACGGCCTGCGGGACCTCGTCGATGGAAATCTCCTTGAGCAGGTAGCCGCTGGCCCCGGCCTTGATCGCCTCGAAGAGGTCCTCCTCCTCGTCGCTGATGGTCAGCATGACGATCTTCGCGCTGGGGGCGGCGTCCTTGATGGCGGTGCACGCCTCGATGCCGCTGCGGCGCGGCATCCGGATGTCCATCAGGACGACGTCGGGCAGCAGGTCGCCGGCCATCTCGACGGCCTCGTGCCCGTCGCCGCCCTCGCCGATGACCTCGATGTCGTCCTCGCCTTGCAGGACCATCTCCAGGCCCCTGCGGAACAGTGCGTGGTCGTCGACGATGAGCACGCGGATGGGGTCGGCCGGGTCGGCCGGCTGCGCCGCGTCCCGGCCGGCGGCCGCGGCGTCGGCGCCGGTCGGACGGGGTGCCGCCGCGGCGTCGCGAGTCTCGGGGTTCTCGCTCACCAGAGTCGCGGCGTGGAGGAGACGCCGCTTCCCCCCTTCACTATTCAGCGATCTGGAACTACCGGAGGGTTGTCGTCCTCGGGAACTTACGGGGTCCGGGGACGAACCCGGGGGATTTCGGACCGGGGTGTCTCCCGGTCAACCGCCGCGCGCCCCGGGAAGGTTCCCGGGACGCGCCGCGTCCGTGGATCGGCTGATGCGCCTTTTCAGATCATGACATGGTTCCGGTGGTGACGTGACGCGTCCGCCGCGCCACCGGGATGGACGGGCTCACTCTTCGACGAGCCTGATGACTCCGTAGTCCCAGCCTCTTCTCCGGTATACGACCGAGGGGTGCCCGGTGGCCTTGTCGCGGTAGAGGAAAAAGTCGTGGCCGACGAGCTCCATCTCGAAAAGGGCCTGCTCGATGCCCATCGGCTCGGCCTTGTGGAATTTCTCGCGGACGACGAGGGGGCCGTCGCCGTCCATGGGGATCGGCACGAGGTTCTCGTCCCGGGAGATGGGCTCGGGCGGCGCCGCGGCGGTCTCCACCGGTTCGGGGGCGAGTTCGGGGACGGGTTCCGGCAGCGCCTCGGGGAGCGTCTCCATCGTCGCGAGCTTGGCGCGGCCCTTGCCGTGGTTCTTTCCGTGGTTCTTCAGCCCGTGGCCCTTGCGGCGCTCGGAGCCGCGGCGCAGCCGTGACTCCAGTTTGTCGAGCGCCAGGTCGAGGGCGCCGTACCGGTCGTCGGCGGCGGCCTCGGCCCGGATCACCGGGCCGCGGGAGCGGATCGTCAGCTCCACCCGTTCGCGCTGGTCGGCCAGCCGTGGGTTGCGTTCCTCGGACACCTCCACATCAACCCGGATGACCTTCTGGTCAAGCCGTTCGATCTTGGCCAGTTTGTTGTCGACGTGCCGACGGAACCTGTCGTTGACCTCGGTGTGCCGGCCCCTCACGGTGATGTTCACGCGGGACCCCCCTTCTCCCGGTTGCGCTTGTCGCCCGGCCGGGACCCCTGTCAGTCCCGGACGGGCACCACAGGACGGTGGGTCGCACCCGCCCGGCCGACCTGGTCTTCGTCCCCACATCCGCCTGCTGAGGGGCTCGCGGCGCTCTCGCCACTACTGCCCTTCTCCCGGTTCGGGGGATGTCGGATCCCCCGACGGGGCAGGACTTACCTCTAAGGCGCACCGTGATCGGTCGACGAGAAGTCGCCTTACGTGGGCCGTTTCGCCTGCGCCTGGCATCGGCTAGCCGGACCGTCTGCCGTGCTCCTGACGAGCACTGCGATCCGACGCAACCACGGACCCGGGCGGGTGCCATGTCAGGAACGCTAACCCCTTACGCGACGAATGTCAGGGGGGTGGCCTGAGGAAAAACTCACGGACGGTCATCGACGCCTCCCGCTGCGGGGTTCCCCGGCCGCCGCCGGGCGTCCCGTCACCTGCCGTGAGCCCCGGCGTATCCGGCGGTTGCGCCGCCCGTGCCCGCGCAGGTCAGCTGGTACTGACCTTCCGGTGAGTTTGGGAAATCTCTACCCCCTCCATGACGTGGTGTGACTCGAATAACCCCCAACACCCCCTCAAGCCGAGACAAGCCGGGCACCGTCCGGCTACTCCACGTAGCTAACTGCCACTCGGCCGAAGAAAAGTGAAGAAAGTCACCATTCGCCCGACTCCCTCCCGTCCGCCCACGACTCTCACCAGGGTCGGCGGCGGGGAGTTGCCGCGATGGTGGCCGTTCCGAGCAGGTCGGACCCCGCGGCCCGCAGTGCCCGCGCCGCCTCGGCCAGGGACGCGCCCGTCGTGACCACGTCGTCCACCAGCACGACCCGACGGCCGGCGACGTCCGCCCGCACCTCGACGGCACCGCGCAGGTTGGCGGCGCGCTGCACCGCCGTGAGCCCGGCCTGATCGGCCACCCGGCCGCGCTGCCGCAGCGCGTCCAGCATGGTCACCGGCACGCCGTCCGCCCGCAGCCGCCGCACCGCGACCTCGACCAGCCCCCGCAGCGGATCATGCCCCCGCCGCCGCACGGCCCTCCGCCCCGAAGGC